>DASUSM010000146.1:0-9309 GCA_036375115.1 Gemmatimonadaceae bacterium
GCGACAGCGTCTCGCGCGGATCGAGGCACCAGGTGCCGGCGAGGAGCCCCTGCCGGCGCAGCACCTCGTGGATTCCCGGGATGCACCCGGCGAAGGCGTGGCGCACGTCGAAGATCGCGCCGTTCGCGTCGGTCAGGGCGGCGCCGCGCGCGAGCCACGCGGCCTCCACCGCCGGCCGGTCGCGGGACGCGCGCAGCTCGTCGAGCATCCGCACCGCGCTCCGCGTCCACACCGCCCACTGCCCGAGCAGCCCGCCGACGATCCGCCGCGGCGCGCCGCCGTTGGCCGGGAACGGCGTCACGAGGTCGGCGACGATCGCGTCGTCGTTCCCCGTGTAGAGCGCGACGTCGTCGCGCCCCGCGTCGGCGATCGCGCGCACGACGTCGATCGTCCGGTAGCGGTCGAAGGGCGCGATCTTCACCGCGTGCAGGCTCGGGAGCTCGGCGAGCGCGCGCCAGAACGCATAGCCGAGGACGCGGCCGCCGACCGCCGGCTGGAGGTAGAAGCCGAAGAGCGGGAGCACCTCGCCGACGGCGCGGCAGTGGGCGAGGAGCGCGTCGTCGCTCGCCTCGCGCAGCGCGCCGAGGGAGAGGAGGGCGAGGTCGTAGCCGAGGTCGCGCGCCAGCCCTGCCTCGGCGACCGCCTGACGAGTCTCGCCGATCACCCCGGCGACGCGCGCGAAGGGGCGCGGGCGGCGCGCGAGCCGCTCGTCGATCGTCTCGCGCGCCAGCTCGAGCACCGGGCGAAGGAGTCCGTGGCGCGGGTCGCGGATCGCGAACTGGGTCGTGTGGACGCCGACGGCGACGCCCCCGGCGCCCGCGTCGAGGTAGTAGCGGGTGAGCGCGCGCTGCCGCCGCTCGTCGAGGCGGCGGCCCGCATCGAGCGCGAGCGGGTGGGCGGGGATGACCTGGCCCGCGAGCAGGTGCGCCCGAAGCATCGCCGCGCTCAGAAGCGCCCCGTCCGCTCCTCGAAGTGCGTCGGCTTGCCGAGCAGCGCGCCGCCGCCCGCGATCCACTCGCCGACCCAGTCGACCATCCGGTCGAGCGACACCGCGGGCGGGCCGAGGAGCGCGGCGGCGCGGCGCGCGTCGCTGAGCAGCGCATCCGGCGCCTCGTGCCCGACGAGGTGCACCGGGCGGCCGAAGCGGCGGCCGAAGCGCTCGGCGGCGTCGCGGATGGAGACCGTCTCGAGGCCGGTGAGGTTGAGCACGAGCGGCGGACGCTCGGCGAGGGCGAGCGCGGCCGCGATGCGGCGGTTGGCGTCCCCCTGCCAGACGACGTTCGCGAACCCCATCGTCACGTCGATCGGCAGCCCGTCCCGGACCTTGCGCGCGACATCCACGAGCACGCCGTAGCGCAGGTCCACCGCGTAGTTCAGCCGGACGAGGACGGCGCGCGTGCCGTGGCGGGTCGAGAGAAACTCGACGATGCGCTCGCGCGCGAGGCACGACATCGCGTACTCGCCGACGGGCGCGGGAGGCGTGTCCTCGGTGGCGCCGGGGCTGCCGACGGGGAGGAGCGGATAGACGTTCCCGCTCGAGAGGACGACGATGCGCGCCTCGTGATAGCGTTCGACGGTGTTCGCCGGGAGCAGCGCGTTCGCGCCCCACGTCGCCGCGGGCGCGGCGCTCGTGCCGAACTTCTGGCCGGCGAGGTGGAAGACGTTCGGCGCGTCGGGGAGGCGGGCGACGGCGTGGCGGTCGAGGAGGTCGCAGCGGATCGTCTCGACCCCCGCCTCCCGCAGCGCGTCCTCGGCGTCGGCGGCGCCGAATCGCGAGACGGCGACGACGCGCCTCGCGTCGTCGAGCCGGTCGGCCGCCCGGCGGAGCATGCGCGCGAGCGAGGGGCCCATCTTGCCGCCGGCGCCGAGCACGACGATGTCGCCCGGACAAAGGCGCAGCGCCTCGACGACGGCGTCGTCCGGGCGGGAGAGCCGCTCCTCGAGCTCGGCGACGTCGCGGGGCGCGGCGGCGTCCGCCCTCGCCGTCGCGGACGCGCCGCGCGCGACGTCAGGCGACATCGCCGATCTCGTCCGTGATCTCGTCGTGCGGCGCCGGCTCCCGGTCGGCGTCGACCGGCTCGGTGCGGATGCCGAGCTCCCGCTCGAGGCGGTGCCGCTCGTCGGCGATGAGCGTGCGCACGCGGTCGCGGAGCACCGGGACATCCGCCGGCCCGAGACCCTCGACGGGGATCGGCGGGAGGACGCGGGCGATGGCGTGCGCCGACCGGAAGCGGAAGGAGTGCTTCGCCATCGCGTGCCGCGTGCCGGCGACGACGATCGGCAGGATCGGCGCGCCGACGTCCACGGCGAGGGCGAAGGCGCCGTCCTTGAACGGCAGGAGCTCTCCGCCCTTCGACCGCGTCCCCTCGGGGAAGATCATGACGGAGACGCGCTTCGCGAGCCGGTCACGGCAGGCGGCGAGCGCCGCCGCCCCGCTCCCGCGCGCGCCGCGGCGCACGGGGATGTCGCCGGCGAGGCGCATCGTCCACCCCATGAACGGGATGCGGAAGAGCGCGTCCTTCGCCATCCACTTCATCTCCCACGGGAGGTGGGAGATGAGGAAGATGTCCGCGTACGACTCGTGGTTGGAGACGGCGACGTACGGGCGCCGCGGGTCGGGGACGACGACGCCGTCGGTCGAGAAGCGCCAGTACGGGTTCACCTTCACGGCGGCGACGCCCATCAGCCGGAAGAAGCGGCCGACGACGTAGCGCCCCGGGTCGAACGGCGCCGTGACGAGACGGAGCACCGCGGCGACCGGACATCCGACGAGCAGGATGACGACGATCGCCGTCCAGACCCAGACGTCGATGAGCGTCTGTCTCACCGTGCCGTCACGACCCCGCGGGCGGGTTGGCCTTGTCGAACTCCTCGCGCGCCACCTCGGCGCCGAGGAAGCCGATGCGGCTGTGGGTGCCGTCGCAGAACGGCTTCGTCGCCGAGGCGCCGCAGCGGCAGAGCGAGATCCGCTTCTTCCCCGCCGTCGGGACGACGTTCCCCTCGTGATCGACGAGCGTCACGTTCGGGATGTCGGATTCCTGGATGACGTAGGGGCCGTTCTCGCGGATCGTGATCGTGATGGGCATCGGATCGGACCGGGTTCGGGTCGCGTGGCGGGACGCGGACGGCGCCCGTCCCCGCACCCGCGCTCACGCTCTAACGTAATCGGGTTGCCACGCCGTGATCGCCCGCTTCACGTCCTCCACGCTCCGCAGCTCGCCGCTGAGGCAGCGCTCGACGAGGCAGGGGAGCTCCTCGTCGGAGGCGAAGCGGAGCGCGACGAGCTGGCCGAGGCGCAGCTCGGTGATGCGGGCACGGAGCCCGGCGGGGAGCACTCTCGTGAGGCGCAGCGTCGTCTCGAGGCGGATGACGCGGCTCTGGACGATGAGCGCCGACGCACGGTTCGCGACGATGCCGCCGAGCAGGGCGAGCGCGACGAGCACGCTCCAGGCCGCCTCGAGCGACGGATGCCGGAGGAGCCCCGTCGTCGTCACGACGACGTGGACGGAGAGGATCGGCAGCGCGAAGTAGTGGAACAGCGGAAAGTAGCGTCGGTGGTTCGCGTAGCTCTGCGCCGTCCGGGCCATCGTCACCCCTCCGAGTCCGAAGCCTGGGCCTCGCGCGCATGCCGCTTGAGGCGTGTGACCATCGCGTTGAGCCCGACCTCGCGCGTGGCGAGCCCGAGACCCTCCATCATCGAGCCGACGAAGTCCGGCGGGATCGCCAGCGTCGTGCTCGGCGGCTGGCCGTTCACCGCGCCGAAGACGATGCCGAGGAACGCCGCGATCGTCGGCGAGGCGCGCGGATCGAGGTCGGCGTGGAAGTACATCTTCCCATCGCGCACCTCCGGGAAGAGGTCGACCCGCGTCTGGCACTCGGGGACGGAGAACGGCGCACGGTCGAGGCCGCGAAACCGCTCGGGGAGCGGCTCGAGCCGCTTCGCGTACTGCACGAGCGCCTGCATCTTCTCCTCGCGCGACATGCGCCGGAAGCGGTCGAGGAGGCGGGCGATCGTCGGTGGAAGCGGCTGGCCCTGCGCGACATCGGTCATTCGTACGAGTAAATCGCCCGGCGGCGGCGGCGTCAAGGACGGGGCCGGCCGGGGATCGATTACTCTTAAGTCGATCGGCACTCGGCACTCGGCGCTCGGCGCTGGGCGCCGAGCGCCCCTGACGACACCCCGAACGATCCAGGAGGTCCACCGTGCCGACTCGGAACGCGAGCGCGACGTGGGAAGGAGGGCTGCAGAAGGGGAAGGGGAGCTTCAAGGGGGAGAGCGGCAAGATCGCCGGCTCCTACTCCGCCGGGACGCGCTTCGGCGAGGAGAAGGGAACGAACCCCGAGGAGCTGCTCGCCGCCGCCGAGGCCGCGTGCTTCAGCATGGCGCTGAGCCTCGGCCTCGAGAAGAACGGCACCCCCCCGACGCGCATCGAGACGGTCGCGGCGTGCACGGTGGAGAAGATCGGCGAGGGCTTCTCGATCACGAAGATGAAGCTCGACGTCCGCGCCCAGGTGCCGAACATCGACCAGGCGAAGTTCCGCGAGATCGCCGAGGCGACGAAGAAGGGGTGCCCCGTCTCCCGCGCGCTCGCGGGGATCCCGAGCATCGAGGTGGACGCGAAGCTCGCGTAGCGCGAGGCGGTCGCGGTGGAGCGGAGGGAGGCGCGAGCGCGTCCCTCCGCTCCGTCCGCCGCTACTCGACGATCGCGACGAGCCCGCGCTCCGCGCTCTCCACGCGCGCGGTGAGCCGGTCGATCGCCGCCGCCACGCGCGCCGCCTGCGCGCGCGCCTCGGCGAGATTCCGCTGCTCCACCGCCTCCCTGATCCCCGGCATCGTCTTCACGCCGTAACCCGTGTACAGCCCGGGCGCGTAGATCAGGTGGCGGAACCAGGGGCGGCGCGGGAGGCCGGCCGTGTCGCCGAGCGCCTGCTCGCTCCCGTACAGCGCGCGGTTGATCTCCGTGACGCGCGCGCGGTGCCGCCGCAGCATCGCCGACGGGGTCGCACGCACGCGGGCCATCGCCGCCTCGAGGCGCGTCGCCGCCGCGTCGAGCCGGTCGAGCGACGTGCGCACCGGCGCCAGGTCGAGCGCCTTCGTCGAGTCGTTCGACGCCGCCTCCTTCGCGATCTCGTCCACGTACTCACGGTACGTGCGCGCGACGCTCCCGAACTCGAAGGGGAGCACGGTCGCGTCGGCCATCCGCAGCACCGTCGTGGCGCCCGCCTGCGCCTGGGCGACGCCGTAGGCGAAGGTCGTGTCGTTGAAGCGCGTGTAGTGGTCGAAGGAGTCGTAGATCGAGTGGTAGATCCCGTCGCGCAGCCCGCCGCCGTGGTTGGCGTGGATCGTCGGAATGTTCGTCCAGTCGAGGAAGGCGGTATAGTCCGAGCCCGCGCCGAGCGCGCCGATGCGGAACTCCACCGGCTTCGCCCGCGTCGAGTCGCTCCCCGTCGTGTCGGGCGCGGCGGCGGGCCCCGCGCGCCGCTGCCGCTCGCGGCGCTCGCGCTCGCGGCGCTCGCGCTCGCGGCGGTGCAGCACCTCGAGCGCGCTCGCGCCGCTCTCGGGGTCGCGGATGTCGCGCGCGACCTCCTCCATGAAGCGCTCGAGCGAGTGCGAGCCGGAGACGGAGAGCCATCCGCGGCCGTAGGTGTCGCTGTTGAGGTAGAGGACCCCGCCGCGCCGCAGCGCCTCGCCATGGTGCTCCACCCACTCGGTCGAGCCGAGGAGGCCCCACTCCTCGCCGTCCCACCCGGCGAGGACGATCGTGCGCTGCGGGCGCCAGCCGGTCCTCAGCAGCGCGCCGAGGGCGCGCCCCGCCTCCATCACCGTGACCATCCCCGAGATCGGGTCCTCGGCGCCGTTCACCCACGCATCGTGGTGGTTGCCGTAGACGACCATCTGCTCGGGCCACGTGCTCCCGGGAATCCGGGCGACGACGTTGTAGAGCGGGCGCGTCTGCCAGTCGAAGCGGAGCGCGAGGCGCACGCGCGCGGTCGTGTCGCCGCCGATGTGATAGGTGATCGGGAGCGCGCCGCGCCACGACTCGGGGGCGACCGGGCCGCCGAGCGCGCGCATCAGCGGCAGCGCGTCGGCGTACGAGATCGGGAGGACGGGGATGCGGACGAGCGTCGCCGCCTCCTCGCGCGCGAGGCGGCGCGACCCCGCGACGGAGGACCACCCGGGGGAGAGCGGATCGCCGGGATAGGTCGGCATGTCCATCACGCTCCCGCGCTGCACGCCGTGTTCGGGGCGCATCGGACCGGCCGGGTAGACGTCGTCGTGCCAGTAGCCGTCGTCGCGCGGGTCGGAGAAGATGATCGTGCCGACCGCGCCGTGCTCGTGGGCGAGCTTCGGCTTGATTCCGCGCCACGAGCCGCCGTAGCGCACGATGACGATCTTCCCGCGCACGTCGATGCCGAGCGAGTCGAGGACGCGGTAGTCGTCGGGAAGCCCGAAGTTGGCGTAGACGAGCGGCGCGGTGACGTCCCCGTCGGCGCTGTAGGCGTTGTACGTCGGGAGCTGCTCCGCGTCGCCGGAGTCCTTGTCCTCCGCGATCGCCGGTTCCTTCAGCACCGCGGTGTAGCGCGTCGGCGCGAGGAGCTCGAGGGAGCGCGAGACGGGGCGCGGCATGAGCGCCTCGAACCGCTCGATCCGTGCGTCGAGCCCGTACGAGCGGAAGCGCTGGAGGATCGCCTCGGCGACGCGGCGCGAGCGGTCGGTGCCGGCCTCGTGCGGCTCCTCGGTGAGGAGCCGCATCAGCGTGCGCATCGAGTCGGCGCTCGGCACGGCGCGGAGCTGCGCCTCGCGGCGCGCCTGGGTCTCGAGCTGGTCGGTGGGGAAGCCGCGGAGCGGCGCCGGCTGCTGGGCGCCAGCGGGGAGCGCGAGGACGAGCGCGGCGACGAGGCCGGCGGCCGTCGGGAGTGGCTGGGTTCGCATCGGGAGAGAATGCCGCCGGCGGAGTGCGGCGGCAAGACAGGCTAGTGCGCGCCGGACCCGAGCAGGTGCGGCGCCGCGTCGCGGCCGAGCGCGCCGGCGGCGCGCCGCAGGTACGCGTTCACCGTCTCGCGGTCGTCGCGGGCCTCCACGTTCCGGGCGGCGGAGGCGGCGACCATCGCGGCCTGGCGCCAGAGGATCTCGCGGCGTCCCTCGTCCGGCGTCACCCGCCCCACGGCCTCGACGAGGCGGATCAGCCGCAGGGTGACGGCGACGTCCCGCTCGGCGTGCTGTCGGATCTGGTCGATCGCGTTCCCGCACAGCGACTCGAAGGTCTGGCCGCGCAGGACGAGGCGGAGACGGCCCTCGTCGTCGCCGCGCCACGGCGAGGGATCGGGGTGGGCCGCGGCGAGCGCGAGCAGCGCGCCGAGGTGGTCCACGCACGTCACCGCCGTCGTCGGGTCGTTGATTCCCGGGGACAGCGCCTTCACGGCGATGTCCATGATCTGCCGCATCCCGAACTCCGCGTCCTGCTGGAGCGAGCGCTCCTCGCCGAGGACGACGGCGTCGCGGATCGCCCGGGCGAGGGCGTCGTCGACGGGCGCGGGGTGGACGACGGCGAGCGTCTCGCCCTCGAGCAGGAAGTCGCCCGGCTCGCTGTCGATGCGGACGACGACGTCGTGCCGGCCGGCGATGCCGAGCAGCGCGTCGCCGTCCACGTAGCCGACGTAGCCGGAGCGCGTCGCGCGCACCTCCCCGTCGCGCCCCGCTTCCGGTGCCGCGCCCGCCTGGAGGGCGGTGCCGACGCCGTCGGGGTACCGCGGGACGAGCAGCGGCTTCGTCGCCTCGGCGGCGCGGTGGATGATGCTCGCCGCCTGGATCGACTCCGCCATGTGGTTGATGAAGTAGATGATCGCCGCCGTCGTCACGAGCGCGAGCAGCAGCCCGCCGGTGACGGCGATCGTCGGGACGAAGGTCCCCTCGTCGACGCTGCGCACGCTCCGCATGACGAGCATCGCGTAGGCGTACGTCCCCGTGAGAATCCCGATGACCACCTGGTTCCCGCGGTCGCGCATGAAGTTGCGCAGGACGCGGGGCGTGAACTGCGTGGAGGCGAGGGTGAGGGCGACGATCGTGATCGAGAAGACGACGCCCATGACGGTGATCGACGACGAGGCGATCGCCGAGAGGAGGTCGCGGGCGCTGTTCGCGCCGCCGTGGAAGATCCACGGGAGCTTGTCGCTCGTCTCGAACCAGGCGAGCCGTCGGTCGAGCTCGATGAGCCCGTAGGCGACGAGGAGCGCGCCGACGACCATCACCCCGGGGACGAACCAGAGCGTCGAGCCGAGGTAGTCGACGAGCCGCCGCGCGCGCCCGTTCACGACGACGTCGCGCCCATTGGCGCCGCGCCCGGCGGCGCCGCGCCGGACGGTGCGGCGCTCGCGAGGTGCAGCGTCCGCGTCGGGAAGGCGAACTCGATCCCATCCTCGGCGAAGCGCGCGACGAGGGCGAGGTTGATCGCCTGCTGGACGTCCATGTACCGGGTGTAGTCCGGGCTGAGGACGTAGTAGACGGTCTCGAAGTCGAGCGAGGAGTCGCCGAAGCGGAAGAAGTGGGCGCGGTCGAAGCGCACGCCCTCCTGCGCCTCGACCGCCGCGCGGATCGTCGCCGGGATGCGCTCGAGCTTCTCGCGCGGCGTGTCGTAGGTGACGCCGATCGTGAAGAGGATGCGCCGCTCGTACATCCGCTTGTAGTTGCGGATGCGCGAGCCGAGGAGGTCGGCGTTGCCGATGACGATCTGCTCGCCGCCGAGGCTGCGCAGGCGGGTCGTCTTCATCCCGATGTGCTCGACCGTCCCCATGTAGCCGTCGAGGATGATGAAGTCGCCGACGACGAACGGCTTGTCGGCGACGATGGCCATCGCGGCGAGGAGGTCGCCGAGGACGTTCTGGACGGCGAGGGCGACGGCGACGCCGCCGATCCCGAGGCCGGCGACGAGCGCGGTGACGTCGAAGCCGAGGTTCTCGAGGGCGAGGAGGAGGATGACCCCCCAGAGCAGCGCGCGCAGGAGGAACCCGGCGACGCCGACCATCATCTTGTTCGCGCCGGCGTGCTCGGGATCGCGGGCGGCGTAGCGGCGGAGCGCGTAGTCGATCAGCGTCGTCCCCCAGACGGCGAGCTGGAAGAGCGTCGCGAGGATCGTGACGACGCGCACCGCCGCGAGGACGCGGGCGGGGAGGACGAGGAGGTGCGCGCCCGCGCTCAGCGCGAGCGCGAGGATGAAGTAGGCGCGCGTGCGGCCGACGAGCTCGACGCCGAGGTCGTCGATGTCCGTGGTCGTCCGCCGGGCGCGCGAAGCGAGCCGGTCGGCGACGAAC
>DASUSM010000147.1:0-4545 GCA_036375115.1 Gemmatimonadaceae bacterium
GCGGAAGGACGCGCGGCGGCGCCGCCACCTCACCCTGCTCGCCGCCGAGGCGCGGGAGCGCGAGCGCGAGATGGCGCCGACGCCGCTCGAGACGGCGCAGGAGCGCGCGCGCGAGCAGCGGATGGCGCGCACGGCGCTCGAGGCGCTCGCCGAGCGCGACCGGCTCGCGCTGCTCATGCGCGAGGAGGGGCTCGACTATCACGAGATCGCCGAGGCGCTCGAGCTCTCGGTGGGCAGCATCGGCACGACGCTGGCGCGGGCGCGCCGGCGGCTGGCCGAGGCGTACGAGGCGCTCCAGCGCGCCGACAGGACGGACCATGCGGCATCCTGACGAAGGGACCGGGCTCGGCCGCGGACCGCTCGCGGACGACGAGCACCTCGACGAGGGGACGATCCACGCCTGGCTCGATGGCGCGCTCGACGCGGACGAGGGTGCGCGGATCGAGCGGCACGCGGCCTCGTGCGCGGCGTGCGCGGCGATGGTCGCCGAGGCGCGCGGGCTCGTCGCGGCGGCGTCGCGCATTCTCACGCGGCTCGACGACGTCCCGGCGGGGGTGACGCCGCCGGCCACGCTCGGCGCGCCGGAGCGGGCGCGCGCGGACGACCTCGCGAGGGCGCGGCGGCGGCGCTGGATCCCCGCCGCGTGGATGGTCTCGGCGGCGGCCGCCGCCGCGGTGACGGTGCTCCTCGTCTCGCGCGACGACATCGCGCGCCTGACGTCGGAGTCGGTCTCGGTCGAGTCCGTGTCCGCGGAATCGGCGCCGGACGCCGTGACCGCCGAGAGCGCCATCGCCGCGCCGATGCCGGAGTCGCCGCCGGTGCCGTCGGTGGGCGCGCGGCAGCCGGAGGCGGACGCGCCGCCGCGTGCCGATGCGGGCGGTGCCGCCGCGTCGCGGACGGAGCCGGTCCCCGGCGCCTCGGTCGGGAGGGTCGGGGCGGAGGCGAGGGCCGCCGAGCCGCGCTTCGGCGCGCGCCCGCCGGCCGCGCCTCGCGAGCGTGAGGAGGCCGCCGCGGGCTTCGCCCAGGCGGCGCCAGCGCCCGTGGCGTCGGCGGCGACGGCCGCCGCGAACGAGGTCACGCAGGCGGGCGCTCGGGGGATGATCGCGGGGGTGCGCGACTCCGTGGGCGCCGCCGCGCAGGACCTGGCGGAGGTGGCGCGTACGGAGGTCGAGGGGGCCGCGCTCGCGGCCGAGGTGCCGGTGCCCTCCGCGATGCCGGATACCGCGACGCTCCGCGTCGTCGATCCGTCGTGGTCGGACAGCCTCTCGCGCGCGCGGCTGCCGCGTCGCATCGGGATCGGCGCGCGCATTCTCTCGGGCGCGCGGCTCGTCACGACGACGATCGAGGCGTCGGGGAGCGAGCTCGAGCGTCGCTCCGTCTACGTGACGGAGGATGGTGCGGTCGTCACTCTCGTCGAGGGGCCGGGCGCCGTGCACCTCGAGGCGATCGTGACGACGGGCGCGGACGCGCCCGCGGAATCCGCGGCGAAGGCGCGTCCCGAGACGCAGCAGCGCGTACGCGGAAACGCGCCGCTCGCGCAGCGCCGCGCGATGGCGGCGGCGCCGGACGCGGACAGCGTGCGCGCGGCCGCGGAGGCGGGGCGCGAAACCGTCGTCGTGCGGCCGGACGGCGTGACGCGGCTCGAGTGGCGCGATGGCGGCACCCGGCTCGCGATCGAGGGACGCGTCCCGATCGAGCGGCTGCGCGAGCTGAGGGACCGCGTCCGGTTCTGACGCGGGGAAGTGAGCAGAGCGGAAGGAGGGAAGCGGGAGGAGCGCGAGCTGCTCCCGCTTCCCTCTTCCCGCATCGGCTGCTCGGAACACCTCTTGCGCCACCTCCCGGTCCCGATTCTATAGAAGTGTGACACCGGCGGCTCCGCGCCGCCCTCGCTGCCGGACTCGCATCCATGCTACCGACCGACCCGATGACCGAGGTCGCCCGATCCACCCGACGGGCCGCGCGCAGCGGCCGCAAGGAGCCGGTGAGACTCGAACCCATCACCATCGAGTGCGTCTCGCCCGAGCTGGACGGCGGGCGCTATCCCGTGAAGCGCGTCGTCGGCGACACCCTCGTCGTCGGCGCCGACATCTTCAAGGACGGGCACGACCTCGTCGCCGCCCGCGTCCGCTACCGCGCACCGGGCGCGACCGCGTGGCGCTCCGTCCCGATGCGCTTCGAGTTCAACCCCGACCGGTGGCTGGCCTCCTTCCCGCTCGACCGAATGGGGACGTGGGAGTTCACCGTCGAGGCGTGGACCGACCGCTTCAACTCCTGGCGGAGCGGGCTCGAGAAGAAGGTCGCGGCGAAGCAGAAGGTGGACGTCGAGCTCCTCGAGGGGGCGCAGATCGTCCTCAGCGCCGCGCGCAACACGCGGAGCTCGGCGTATCGCTCGTCACTCCAGCAGGTCGCCGACCGGATGCGCGACGAGACGATGAGCCTCGAGGCGCGCGCGCGCGCCGCGCTCGCCCCCGAGCTGAAGGCGCTCGTCGACCAGCACTACGCGCCCGACGACCTCACCGAGTACCGCCACGTGCTCCGGGTCCGCGTGGACCGGCCGGCGGCCGCGTTCGCCTCGTGGTACGAGATGTTCCCGCGGTCGGCGACCGACGATCCGCGGGTGCACGGCACCTTCGAGAGCGCCGCGGGGATGTTGCCGCGCATCGCCGAGCTCGGCTTCGACGTCGTCTACCTTCCGCCGATCCACCCGATCGGGCGCACCTTCCGGAAGGGGAAGAACAACACCCTCGACCCCGAGCCGGACGACGTCGGGAGCCCGTGGGCGATCGGGAGCGAGGAGGGTGGACACGACGCGGTGGACCCGAAGCTCGGCACGCTCGAGGACTTCGAGCGATTCGTGCAGCGCGCGAACGCGCTCGGCCTCGAGGTCGCGCTCGACTTCGCCCTCCAGTGCTCCCCCGACCACCCGTGGGTGAAGGAGCACCCCGACTGGTTCCACATCCGCCCCGACGGCACGATCGCCTACGCGGAGAACCCGCCCAAGAAGTACCAGGACATCTATCCGCTCGACTTCTGGTGCGAGGACCGTGAGGGACTGTGGACGGCGTGCCGCGACCTCATCCTCTTCTGGGTCGCGCGCGGCGTGAAGCAGTTCCGCGTGGACAACCCGCACACGAAGGCGTTCGCCTTCTGGGAGTGGTGCATCGCCGAGGTGCAGCGGCTGCATCCGGAGACGGTCTTCTTCGCCGAGGCGTTCACCCGCCCGAAGCGGATGAAGAGCCTCGCCAAGCTCGGCTTCACGCAGTCGTACACGTACTTCACCTGGAAGAACACGCGCTGGGAGCTCGTCCCCTACCTCGAGGAGCTGACGCAGGGCCCGGCCGCCGAGTACTTCCGCGGCAACTTCTTCGCGAACACGCCGGACATCCTGCACGAGTACCTGCAGCACGGCGGGCGCCCCGCGTTCCGCATCCGCCTCCTCCTCGCCGGCACGCTGCTCCCGCTCTACGGGATCTACAGCGGCTACGAGCTGTGCGAGAACGTCCCGGTGCGCGCGGGGAGCGAGGAGTACCTCGACAGCGAGAAGTACCAGATCCGCGTGCGCGACTTCGACGCGCCGGGGAACATCAACGCGGACATCCGGATGCTGAACCGCATCCGGCGCGCGCACGCCGCGCTCCAGCAGTACACCAACCTCGCGTTCCACACGTCGGAGAACGAGCAGGTGCTCTTCTACCGGAAGGCGGGGCGGCCGGTGCCTGCGGTCGTGGACGGGCTGGTGATCCCGCCGTCGGTCGACACGCACGTGACGGGCGGGCGAAGCGGGAACGGGGAGGAGGGACGAGAGGTGTCGGGAGACGACGAGCCCTCGCTCGTCGCGCCGCCGTCGTGGTCGTCGGACGCCGACCTGCTCGTCGCGGTGAATCTCGATCCGCACCGCATCCACGACTCGATGGTGCACGTGCCGATCGAGGAGATGGGGATCGACCCGGACGAGCCGTACGTGGTGCACGACCTGCTGACCGGCGCGCACTACACGTGGCGCGGATCCCGCAACTACATCCGACTGGATCCCCAGCAGCAGCCGGGGCACGTGCTGCGGGTGGAGAGGCCGTAGGGGGGCTCCAGGGGGGGCCGGCGCCCGGCACTCGGCACTCGGCCTCGGCACTCGGCACTCGGCCTCGCCACTCGGCACTCGGCACTCGGCAGTGAGCACCGAACGACGGGCGGCCGGCGTTCGGCGCCCGACACTTCTCTCATGACGAATCGCGACGACACTTCCGACTCCGACCTCGCCACGCCGCCCGCCGTCCGCTCGCGCTCGCAGAGCGAGGCGGAGCCGGCACACGAGGACGACGTGCCGCTGCGCGCGCCGGCCCCGGCATCGCCGGCGTCGCCGCCGGCCGGGCACCCGTCGCCGGCGCACAAGTCGGGGCGCCCGGAGGGGCTCGACGCGCTCGCGATCAGCGGCGCGCTCGGCGCGAAGGCGACGGCGGCGGCGAGCGCGGCGACCGCCGGCGCGCCCGCGGCGCCCGAGGTCATGCCCGCGCCCCCGGTGCCCGCCGGCGGGATCGAGCGGCGTCACGA
>DASUSM010000148.1:0-2211 GCA_036375115.1 Gemmatimonadaceae bacterium
CCCGGCGACGCCGGTCGTCGTCTACACCCTCGTCACGGCGGCGGCAATGCGCGCGACGGTCGAGCTGGCGCGGGTCGGCGCCCGCCAGGTCGTCTTCAAGGGGTTCGACGACTCCCCCCGGCGCTTCCGCGCCCTGCTCGAGGAGCTCGGCGACGCCGAGTGGAGCTCCGCGCTGTGGAGCGTCATCGCGGACCGGATCGCGCACACGCCGGCGCGCGTCGAGCACGCCGTCGAGCGGCTCTTCCGGTACCCGCACCGCTTCGTGGACGTGAGCGACCTCGTGCGCGCGTCGGGGCTGACACGGCGCACGCTCGAGCGGTGGCTGCTCCGCGCCGGCATCGGCTCGGCGAAGATGCTCGTGCTCGGCGCGCGCGTGGAGCGCGCCCATTACCTCCTGCGCCACTCCAACGCGCCGATCGGCGAGGTCGCCGCGCGCCTCGGCTTCCCCTCCGCCCGGCTCTTCGCGCGGCAGGTCCGCCTCGCGACCGGGCAGCCGCCGTCGGCGCTCCGCCACGCCCTCACCGCCGCCGAGCTGCTGGCCGAGCTCGAGGCGCGGATCGCCGTCCCGGCGGCGGCGGCGCGGCGGAACGACGTTGCCTGACGGCGACTCGTCCGGTCAGTCGTCGAGGTCCCCGCAGGCGACGATCGTCGCGAGGTCGGTCGTCGAGGCGTGGACGTTGACGAAGTAGTCCTTCGCCTCGTTCAGCTCGACGAGCACCGTCGCGTTGTCCGCGGCGCGTCCATCGGCTCCGACGCGCAGCGGCGGATAGGCCATCGGGTCGCCGACGATCGGGCCGCCGCTGCCGCACTTCCCCTCGTGGACGTGCCACGGGTGCACGGCGTCCGGCGCGGCGCCCGCGATGTTCACACTCACCGTCGTCCGCCCGTCGACGACGTTCGCGTTCATGCCGCCGCTGATCCCGGCGTACATCCCCTGCCCCGTGAGGCGGCCGCTCCAGTCCTCGCCCCGTTTGGTCGGGGACTCGACGTCGATGTCGGTGGAGCCGGTCGCGGGGTTCGTTTGCGTGCGGACGCAGCCGGCGGCGAGCGCCGCGGCCACGACGAGTGCGAGAGTGCGCATGGTGCTCCTTCCTGTCCTGGTCGAGTGGTGCCGCGCCCGGGCGCGCCGGCGATCGGCGCGCGAACGGCGCGCGCGCGCCGAGCGGGTGCACCTCGCGCGCCATCGGCCGCCCCGCGTCCGAACTTCCGGGTGCGCCGGCCGGCTCACTCGACGGCGCCGCTCCACGCACCCCGAATTCGTGCGGTACGATGCAGCTCGTCGGCGTACTGGAGCACCTTTCGCCGGAGATCGGGCGCGAGCGCCGGGTGGGCGGCGAGCCATGCGTCCACCATGCGCGCGGCGGCCGCGTCCGTCTGGCCGCTCATGAACGCGTCGAGCCAGGCGCCGAGAAAGAAGATCCGTCGGTTGCGCTGGATCCACGGCAGCGAGTCGAGCGCGGCGGCGAGGTACGGGCGCGTGAGCGCCTGCTGGTCGACCCCGTTGAAGGCGCCGAGGCTCGCCGTGGCCCAGTCCTCGACGAGCGTGGAGTCGGCGAACCAGCGCGTGAAGTACGCGCGCTTGGTCTCCGCGTCCGGACGCGCGGCGCCGGCGACGAAGGCGCGCCGCGCACCATCGCTCGTCGAGTCGCGGGCGGTCTCCGCGGCCAGCCGCGCGTCCGCGCCGGGCCATCCGCGCGCGACGAGCGTCGTCACGATCGACCAGCGCGTCGGCGGGCGCAGCGGCTCGCCGGCGACGGCGGCACCATCGAGCAGCGAGTCGAGCCAGGCGAGCGTCGCGCCGCTCCCCGCGACGACGACGAGGGCGTCGAGGTGCGCCTTGCGGATCCCGTACGGCCGCGTGCTGTCGGTCGCCGCCGCGCGGAGCATCCGCTCGACCCCGGGCAGGACGACGTCGCGCCGCGCGGGCGCGAGGTAGGCCCGCGTGGCGCGCACGAGGCGGGAAAGGATGCTCGCGGCGATCTGCTCGTCGCGCTCCCGCGGCAGCTCGCGCACGGCGAGCGCGACCCACCGCTCCGGCGCGAGCCGCGCCTCGCGCACGAGGTCCCACATCGCTCCCCACAGCATCGCGCGGAGGAGCGCGTCGTCCACCCCGCCGATGTTCCGCTCGAGCCAGCGCACGCTCGCCGTGTCGAGGAGGGACAGCGCGTACCCGTGGTCGCCGGCGTTGGGGAAGACGAAGGCCGGTGCGCG
>DASUSM010000149.1:0-19163 GCA_036375115.1 Gemmatimonadaceae bacterium
TTCCGCCTCGATCCGCGCAACACCGCCGCGGCGCCTCGAGATGCGGTGCGCGCCTTCGACGCCTATCTCGCCCTGGCCGACTCGGTCCCGCACGCCGTGGAGGCACGGTCGCTCCGGCGGCTGGCCCTGCGGCTCGATTCCCTCTCGCAACCGGTCGCGGCGAAGCCCGCCGAGCCCGCGCGGGACGAGGAGCTTCAGAAGCTCCGCGACTCGCTCACCCGGACGACGGACGAGCTGGAGCGGATCAAGCGGCGTCTCGCGCAGCCGCGGCCCTGACCGCGGCCGCCGCCGGACGCGGCGTTCCAACAACACCCGCGCCGGCTCAACCCACCCGGAACAGCTCGAGCGACCTCGCGTAACGGTCGCCGAGCGCCGCGCGAATCGATGCGTGCCCGGGCTGCGCCAGCTCCGGATCCTCGTCGAGGAGGCGGGTCGCCGCCTGGCGGGCGATCTCGTTCAGCTCGACGTCGATGAGCGGATCGGCGACGCGGAAGGTCGGCACGCCGCTCTGCCGCTCGCCGAAGAGGTCCCCCATCCCGCGCAGCCGGAGGTCCGCGCGCGCGATCTCGAAGCCGTCCTCCGTGCCGGCGAAGAGCCGCAGCCGCTCCGCCGAGTCGGGACCGACGTCGCCGAGCAGAATGCAGAACGACTGCTCCCCGCCGCGCCCGACGCGGCCGCGCAGCTGGTGGAGCTGCGAGAGGCCGAACCGCTCCGGGTGCTCGATCAGCATCACCGTCGCGTTCGGGACGTCGATGCCGACCTCGATCACCGTCGTCGCGACGAGGACGTCGATCGCGCGGTCGCGGAAGCGCCGCATGATCTCGTCGCGCTCCTCGGCGGGGACGCGGCCGTGGAGGAGAGCGACGCGGCGCGCCGCGAAGGCGCTCGCGGCGAGCGCCTCGTACATCGTCGTCGCCGCCTTGAGGTCGGTCTTCTCCGACTCCTCGATCACGGGATAGACGATGTAGGCCTGCCGCCCCTTCTCCACCTCGCGATCCACGAAGGAGAGCACGCGCTCGCGTGCGGACTCGGGACGGAGCGCCGTGGTGATCGGCTGCCGCCCCGGCGGCCGCTCGTCGAGCGTGCTCACGTCGAGGTCTCCGTAGATCGTCAGCGCGAGCGAACGCGGGATCGGCGTCGCGCTCATGAGCAGGACGTCGGGGCGCGCCCCCTTGCCGCCGAGCGCGGCGCGCTGCTCGACGCCGAAGCGGTGCTGCTCGTCGACCACCGCGAGGCCGAGCTTCCCGAAGCGCGTCCCCTCCTGTACGAGCGCGTGCGTGCCGACGACGAGCGCCGGCTCGCCGCCGCCGATGCGCGCGGCGGCGGCACGCCGCTCCCCCGCCGTCAGCCGCCCCGTGAGGAGGATCGGCGCGATGCCGAGCGGCTCGAGCAGCGCGGCCATCGTGCGCTGGTGCTGCTCCGCGAGCAGCTCCGTCGGGGCCATCAGCGCCGCCTGCCACCCGTTCTCGAGGGCGAGCAGCATCGCGAAGAGCGCGACGATCGTCTTTCCGCTTCCGACGTCCCCCTGCAGCAGGCGGTGCATCCGGCGCTCGCTGCACATGTCGGCGACGATCTCGCGCAGAGCGCGCGTCTGCGCGCCGGTCAGCTCGTAGGGGAGGGCGCGCTTGAGCGCGGACGTCAGCTCGCGGCGGTTGACGAAGGCGATGCCGTCGCGCGACTCGCGGGCGAGCGCGTTGGCGCGGCGGTGGAGGATCTGCACGAACAGCAGCTCCTCGTAGGCGAGCCGCGACCGCCCCGCGTGCGCCTCGGCGAGCGTCGCCGGCCGGTGGACCATCCGCAGCGCGTCGCGGATCGAGGGGACGTCCGCGGCGGCGTACAGCGACTTCGGGAGATACTCGTCGACGAGCGGAAGGAGCGCGTCGAGGTTCGCGTCGAGGATCGAGCGGATGACCTTGAACGAGAGCCCCTCGGTCGCCGGATACACGGAGAGCACGCGGCCCGACGCCGTCCCCTCCTCGGCCTCGCCGAGGTTGACGAACTCCCGCGGCTGGAGCTGCCGGCCGTGGTAGAAGCGGACGTGCCCCGAGACGAGCAGGACGTCGTCCTTGCGCACGACGCGGTCGAGGAAGGGCTGTCCAGGCCACGAGACCTCGATCATCCCCGTGTCGTCCCGCACGACGGCCTGGAAGATCCGGAGCCCCTTCCGGGTCGGGATGATCCCCTTCGAGACGACGCGCCCGAGGATCGTGCCATCCATCCCCGGCTCGAGGGAGGCGATCGGCGCGACGGTGCTCGCGTCCTCGTAGCGGTGCGGGATGTGGTAGAGGAAGTCGCCGGCGGTGAGGATGCCCAGCCGCCGCAGCAGCTCGGCGCGGCGCGGGCCGACGTTCCGGAGGTAGGTGACCGGCGTGTCGAGGTACAGACGCCGCCCCTCGGCCCGCGCCTCGGTGCGTGCCATCACGCCTCGCCGAGCAGCTCCCGCGCGAACTCCTCCGCGTCGAACGGCAGCAGATCGGCCGCCTTCTCGCCGACGCCGAGGAATTTCACCGGCACGTCGAGCGCCTCGTGCACGGCGACGACGATCCCGCCGCGCGCGGTGCCGTCCACCTTCGTCACGACGAGCCCCGTCACCGGCACGGCCGCCGCGAAGGTGCGCGCCTGCTGCACGGCGTTCTGGCCGATCGTGCCGTCGAGCACGAGCAGCGACTCGTGCGGCGCGCCCGGGAGCCGCTTCGCGATGACGCGGTTGATCTTCTTCAGCTCGTCCATGAGGCTGTCGCTCGTGTGGAGGCGCCCGGCCGTGTCGACGATGACGACGTCGATGCCGCGCGCGATCCCCGCCTCGACGGCGTCGAAGGCGACGGCGGCGGGATCGCTCCCCGGCTTGCCGCCGACGAAGGCCGCGCCCGTGCGCTCCGCCCAGACGCGGAGCTGGTCGATCGCGCCGGCGCGGAACGTGTCCGCCGCGCCGACGAGCACCGACTTCCCCTCGCGCCGGAAGCGGTCGGAGAGCTTGCCGATGAACGTCGTCTTCCCCGCGCCGTTCACGCCGAGGACGAGAACGACCGTCGGCGATGTCGGCGCGAGCCGGAGCGCGGGGTCGGCGTGGCCTGAGCGCAGCGCGGCCTCGATCTCGCCGGCGAGCGCGTCGAGGAACTCCTCCTCCGTCTTCACGCGCCCCTGTAGCGCCAGGCGCTCGACCTCGGCGGTCAGCCGCATCGTCGTCGGCACGCCGAAGTCGGCCTCGAGCAGGAGCTCCTCGAGCTGCTCGATCGAGCCCTCCCTGACGCCGCCGCGCGCGACGACGGCGACGTCGGCGAGCGCGATGTCCTTGATGCGCTGCCAGAGCGAGCGCGCGGGAACGTCCCCTGTCTTGCGGAGCAGCCGTGCCATCTGATCCCGGTCACCGTGACGATCCGTCGGCGCCGCGGCGCGGCGCCCCTCGACACGCAAGCTAGCACAGGACGCCGCGGCGCGGCGGCCGGCGCCGTGCGCGGCGCCTAGCGCAGCCCGAGGCGACGCCGCAGCAGCCACTCCGACGCGAGCAGCACGAGCGCGGCGAGGTAGACCCACCCCGAATCGCGCGACCCCGCGACGCGCTCGCGCGTCGATCCCGCCCCGACTGTGCCCGCGCGCAGCGTCGGCCGGCGCGGCAGCCACTCGGGCGAGACGTTCACGACGAGGAGCGACGTGCCTCCCTCCGTCTCGACGTCGTAGAGCCCGGCCGCGAGCGGCGGCGTCTCCGCGATGCTCGCACCCTCGGGAAAGCGCACCAGCATCGTGTCGGCGCGACCGTCACCGCGCCGCCGCACGACCGCACGCGCGACGCTGTCGGCCTCGCCCCCTCGCCGCCAGCGGACCGGCTCCCCCTCGCGAAGGACGCCCTCGGCGGGGATCGCGGCGCGCGCGTCCGTCCGCCCCGCCGCCAGCCAGTCCACGATCCCGCCCCAGATCGCGGAGAAGGCCTCCGCGCTCGCGCCGCCGCGGAACCGCCAGCGTCCGAACCCCGAGGCGCCGACGACCACCACCCGGCGCCCCCGGCCGCTCCCGGTCACGACCGCGCGGCGGTCTCCGGTGCGCCCCCGCGCCGCCGTGAGCCCGACCCACTCGCCGTCCGGGAGCGACCGCGCGACGGAGAGCGGCGGGAGGCTGTCGAAGGGGAGCGAGGCGAGCCCCCCCGAGAGCGGCGACGGCGGCGCCTGCGCGACGTACCAGTCGCCGTCCGGCTCGCGTGGCGGCGCGACGAGCGCGAGCGCGCCGCGCGTCGCCTCGCGCGGCGCGCCGAAGAGCGCGGTGTCGCCGTGCAGCACGACGATCGGCGCCTCGCGCAGCGCCTGCCGCACCTCGGCCTCGGGGACGGGGGCCAGCGTCTCGTCGGAGCGCCACTGCCCCGGCGCGACGCGCCAGTAGCCGCGCGTGGGGAGGGCGAGCGCGCCGCGCAGCAGATCCACGACGAAGCGCGCGTCCACGTCGGGGGACGTCGAGACGAAGACCGCGCCCGCCGCGCGCGAGACGTCCAGCGCCACGGCGAGCGTGTCGTTGCGCGGCTCCGCGTCCCCCGCCGTCTCGACGATCGCGAGAAGCGGCACGGCCCCCGGTGCGCTCGTGGCGGGAACGCGCGCATCGACCGTCCGGTCGCCCCACGGCTCGATCGAGTCGATCGCGGTGGCACGGAGCGTCCGGCCGCCGAGGCGCAGCGTCAGCGTGCCCTCGCCGCTCCCCGCGCCGCCGCCGCGCACGCGAACGCTGACGTCGACCGAGTCACCGGCGACGGCCGTGCGCGGCGCCTCGAGCTCCGCGACCGCCGCGTCGGGACGCGGCGCGGCGCCGGCGATCTCGATGCGCGAGCCGCCGGGGAGCTCTCCCGCGGCATCGGCGTCCGCCACCTCGCCGTCGGTGACGACGACGAGGGGACGCCCCGCCGCGAGCGCGCGCTCGACCGCCGGACGCAGGCGCGATGCGCGGTCTCCCGGCGCGCCGGGGATCGGCGCGGCGCGCACCGAGTCGCCGAAGAGGAGCAGCGAGTCCGCGTCGGCATCGCGGACGAGGCGTCGGGCGTCGCGCCACGCCGTCGTGTCGCCGCCGCGGCGCCAGCTCGCCGAGACGTCGAGCGCGACGAAGGGGCGGGCGGCGCGCGCGCGGCCCAGCGGGGCGTCGAGCAGCGCGGCGGCCAGCAGGAGGATCGCCGCGAAGCGCAGCGCCGCCGCGAGCGGCGCGAGTGGCCCCATGCGAGCGCCGCGCCCCCCGTAGACGAGGAGCGCGGCGATGGACGCGGCTGCCGCCGCGGCGAGCCAGGAGAGCATGGGCGAAGGCTAGCGCGCTCCGGCGACGCGCGCGAGCCCGACGGAGGAACCCTTGCCTAGTCGCGCGAGGCCAGACGCGTCGTGCCGTCGGGCACGCGCTCGAGCTGCGCGACGAGCAGGTCGCGCGTGCCGTGGAATCGCGTGCGCTCCGAGGCGGGGATCGGCTGTCCTCCCTTCATCCGCAGCGCCGTGCGCGGGTCGCGCTGGACGCCGCCGACGAGCACCTCGAAGTGGAGGTGCGGACCGGTCGAGAGCCCGGTCGAGCCGACGTAGGCGACCGTCTGGCCGATCGTCACGCGCTGGCCGGTGCGAATCCCCTTCGCGAACCCCCTGAGGTGCCCGTAGCGCGTCACGTAGCCGTTGCGGTGACGGATCGCGAGCAGGTTGCCGTAGCCGCCCGACCATCCCGCGTGCACGACGACGCCGTCGCCGATCGCGCGGACCGGCGTCCCCGAGTTCGCGGCGTAGTCCGTCCCCTTGTGCTTGCGCACCGTGCCGAGCACCGGGTGGCGGCGCGAGCCGAAGTTGCTGGAGATGCGGCGGAAGGAGAGCGGCGCGCGGAGGAAGGCGGCGCGCATCGACTTCCCCTCGGCGTCGAAGTAGTCGCCGCTCACCTCGTCGCTCTCGAAGCGGACCGCCGTGATCTCGGTGCCGCTGAGGTTGAAGTCCGCGGCGAGGATCCGGCCGACACGGACCGTGTTCCGCGGTCCGACCTCGCGCTCGTAGAGGACGCGGAAGGCGTCTCCCTCGCGCAGGTCGCGGCTCATGTCCACCCGGTACTCGTAGACGTCGGCGAGGTCGTAGGCGAGCTCCTGCCGCGCCTCGCTCGGGAGCTCGGCGGCCGCCGCGTCCATCGCGCCGGAGAGCGTCGAGGTGATCGTGCCGGCGGCGACGAGCGTGTCCGTCGTCCAGGGGAGGCGCTCCTCCGTGCTCACCCACCCGCTGTCGGTGCGGCGGACGTGGAGCAGGCGGTCGATCGCGAGCTCGAAGGTGATCTCCGTCGGCATCGAGTCGGCGGTCGCCGTGCGCACGCGCACCGGGAGGCCGGCGGGGACGCGGCGGGCGTCGAGCTGGGTCGCGGCGTGGAGGAGGGCGACGATGTCCTGGGAGCCGAGCCCGCCGCGCGACAGCACGCCGGAGAGCGTCTCGCCCCGGCCGAGCGTGTCCACGCGCTCGGACCACAACGGCAGCACGGGGACCGGCACCTGCGTGAAGGCGAGGCGCGGCGCCGGCGACTGCGGCATCGGGGGATTGACGTAGATCGCGCCGGCGGCCAGGAGGCCGACGGCGCCATAGGTGGCGATGCGCGCGAGCGGGAACTTCATCAGTCCATCTGTCTCCGAATGAACGTCGGGATCTCCATGTCGTTGAGATCCTGCGACCCCGGCTTCTCGGCCGGCTGGGGGGCATTTCCGGGACGACGCGGCGCCTCCGGGGTCACGGCGCGCTGGACGCCGCTCGGCGAGCGGACGGCGCGCTGCGCCGGGAAGGGGATGATCGGGGCGCCCTTGGCCGGCGCGGCCTGCGCCTCGGGCTGCGCGCCTCCGCCGAGGCCGGCGAGCGCGCGGTCGAAGCCGGTGGCGATCACCGTGACGCGGATCTCGCCCTGCATCGCCGGCTCGTGCACGGCGCCGAAGATGATCTCGGCCTCTTCGCCGACGGCGTCGTGGATGATCTCGTTGATCTGGTGCACCTCGCCGAGCGTGAGGTCGGCGCCGCCCGTGATGTTGACGAGCACGCCGGTCGCGCCGGAGATCGAGATGTTGTCGAGGAGCGGGCTCGAGATCGCCTGCTGGGCGGCCTCGGTCGCGCGGTTCTCGCCGCGGCCGATCCCCGTGCCCATCAGCGCGGAGCCGCCGTTCTGCATGACGGTGCGGACGTCGGCGAAGTCCACGTTGACGAGCCCCGTCACGCTGATCAGCGAGGAGATGCCCTGCGTCGCGTGGAGGAGCACCTCGTCCGCCTTCTTGAGCGCATCCTGGAAGGGGATCCCCTTGCCGACGACGGCGAGGAGCCGCTCGTTCGGGACGATGATCATCGTGTCGCAGTGCTTGCGCATCTCGATGATCCCCTGCTCCGCCTGGCGCATGCGCTTCCGTCCCTCGAAGAGGAACGGCTTCGTCACGATGCCGACGGTGAGGGCGCCCGCCTCGCGCGCGAGCTCGCAGACGACCGGCGCGGCGCCCGTGCCCGTGCCGCCGCCCATGCCGCACGTGATGAAGACGAGGTCCGTCTGCGCGAGCGCGCGAGAGACCTCGTCCCGGTTCTCCTCGATCGCCTGCTTCCCGATCTCCGGCCGCGCGCCGGCGCCGAGACCGCGCGTCAGCTTCTTCCCGATCTGGATCTTGATGTCCGACTTCGAGCTCAGGAGCGCCTGCGCGTCGGTGTTCACGGAGATGAACTCGACCCCGTCCAGGTGCTCGTCGATCATCCGGTTGACCGCGTTGCCGCCGCCACCGCCGACGCCCACCACCTTCATGCGAGCGTTCTGCGTGGCGCTCTCTTCGAACTCGAAGATCATTGGGCGCGAGACTCCACTACTGCGATTGTGGACGACTGAAGGCGGGCGGGACGACGGCGACGACTGCTCGACTGCCTTTGGGGGTCCCGCGCGGGGCGCGGGGAGCACGGCGATGGGCGGAGCGTCGGTCGGCTGACAACATAATGCGCGCCCGACGATCTGACCACCACCTTGACGAGCCACGGGGGCAAAAAGTACGCTGATCGGCTCGCGAAGTTGTCCACAGACGCACGAGCTGTAGCAGCTTTTTGATTCCGCCCCGTCCCCCTCCGAACGCGGAGCGCCGTCCGCCGAGCGCCGAGCGCCGAGCGCCGAGCCCCACCGGCCCCGGAGCGCGATCCCAGCCCCCTAGAAGAAATCCTGCAGCCAGGTCTTCACCCGGCTCGCGATCTTGTCCACGCCGCCCCCGGCCGCCGCGCCCCGGCCCCGCACGCTGCTCGCCGCCCCGCCGAGCGCGAGCCGGTTGGCCCCGTAGTGCGCCAGCCCGACCACCGTCGAGAAGCGCGGCGACTGCACCGAGTCCGAGAGCCCGCCCAGGTTCGCCGCCGGCTCCCCGACCCGCACCCCCACACCGAAGACGTCCGCCGCCAGCTCGGCCGAGCCCTGCATCGCCGCCGCCCCGCCCGTCAGGACGACGCCGCCGCTCAGCCGCCCCGCGTACCCCGCACCCTTCAGCTCGCGCTGCACGAGCTCGAAGATCTCCTCCATCCGCATGTGGATGATGTGCGCGAGGAGCTCGCGCGGGACGTGGCGCTCGCCCTGCGCGACCGTGCTCGGGAGGCTGATGTGCTCGTCGCCGTGGCGCACCATCGGCTCGTAGGCACAGCCGTAGCGCTCCTTCAGCCGCTCGGCGTCCGCCTGGGTCACGCCGAGGCCGTGCACGATGTCGCCCGTGACGTTGATGCCGCCGTAGGCGATCGTGCCGAGGTGGCGGATCTTTCCCTCGTGGAAGACGGCGAGGTCCGTCGTCGCCGCGCCCATCTCGACGAGCGCGACGCCGAGCTCCTTCTCGTCGTCGGTGAGCACGCTGAGCGCGCTCGCGAGCGGCTCGAGGACGAGCTCGCGCACGCGGTACCCCGCGCGCTCGACGCTGCGCCGGAGGTTCGTCGCCGGCGAGCTCCCGATCGTCACGAGGTACATCTCCGTCTCGAGGCGCATCCCGATCATCCCGATCGGATCGCGGATCCCGGCGTTCTTGTCGACGGTGTACTCCTGCGGGATCGCGTGCAGCAGTTCGCGGTCCTGCGGGATCGCCTGCGCCCGCGCGACCTCGTTCGCGCGGTCCACGTCCGCCTTCGTGATCTCCTCCCCGGCGACGGCGACGATCCCCTTGGAGATCATCGCCTGCACGTGCTCGCCGGCGATGCCGACGTACACCTCGCCGACGGCGGCGCCGGCCATGCGCTCGGCGTCGGTGAGCGCCTTCCGGATCGAGCCCGTCGTCTCCTCGATGTCGGAGACGACGCCGCGGCGCATCCCGGTCGTGCGCGCCTGCCCGACGCCGAGCACCTTCACGACGGGATGCTTCGGGAGCTCGCCGACGACTTCCGCGATGATCGCGGTGGTCTTGGCGGAGCCGATGTCGAGCCCTGCGACGAGTCGGTCGGGATTCATTGGAGTCTGGCGATCACCTGGTCACGATAACGGAGGTCGAGCTCGACGACGCGCGCCCGACGCCGCGCGAGGTCCCGCTCGACGGGAAGGATCTCGGCGAGCCGCGCCGCGCTCACCCCGGCCGGCGCCCGCACGGCGACGCGCGCGAGCCGCAGCGTCAGCTCTCCGCGCGGCGCGCGGCGCACGTCGCTGATGCGGTCGTAGAGCGGCGGCGCGACGCGGCGGACGTCGGCGAGCAGCCGGAGCAGCGCCGTGTCGCGCTGCACGAGGATCGGCACATCGACCTCCACGCGGCTCGGGTCGATCGGCAGGGTGTCCCCCTCCGCATCGAGCGCGCGGAAGCCGCCGCGCCCGGGGACGAGCGCGACGGGGAGGTTCTCCCGCACGCGCACGACGAGCGTCCCCGGCAGCTTGCGCTCGATCTGCACCGCCCGTACCTGCGGGTGCGCGACGATCCGGCGCTCGATCGGGCCGAGGTCCATCCACACCGACTGCGTCGTGTCGAGGCCGAGGCCCGCGACGAACTCCGCCGGAGGCAGAAAGCGCGCCCCCTGCACCTCGACGGCGCGCAGCCGGAAGAAGGAGAGCCGCGAGAGCGCCGCGCGTCCCCACCACGGGGCGCTCAGCGCGACGGCGACGGCGACGGCGAGCGCGGCGAGGCGCAGCGCGCGCGCGACCGGGCCGCGCTCGCGCGCGGTCGGCTCGCCGGCGCCGCCGTCGTCGCTCACGCCGCGCCCCGCAGCCGCTCGAGCAGCTCCGGCCCCGTCTTCGTGATGTCCCCCGCGCCGATCGTGAGCACGACGTCGCCGTCCCGCACCGCCGCGGCGAGCGCGTCGGCGAGCCGCCCGCGGTCGCCGCGCCAGGCGATCGGCCCGCCCGCCTCGCGGAGCGCGCTCACGATGAGCGTCGAGGTGACGCCCGCGATCGGCTGCTCGCGGGCGGGATAGATCTCCGTCAGGAAGATGCTGTCCGCCGCCGAGAGCGCGCGCCCGAACTCCGGCGCGAAGTCCCGCGTGCGGCTGAACAGGTGCGGCTGGAAGGCGGCGACGATGCGCCGGCCGGGATATGCCTGACGAGCGGCCGCCAGCGTCGCCGCGATCTCCGTCGGGTGGTGCGCGTAGTCGTCGACGACGGCCACGCCGCGCGCCTCGCCGAGCCGCTGGAAGCGCCGCTCCACTCCGCCGAAGGCGCCGAGCCCGGGCGCCATCTCGGGGACCGTTGCGCCGAGCGCCAGCCCGCTCGCCAGCGCGGCGAGCGCGTTGAGCACGTTGTGCCGCCCGGGCACGCGGAGCCGCACGGTGCCGAGCGCCTCGCCGTCGAGGACGGCCTCGAACGCGCTCCCGCCCCGCTCCGCGCGCACATCGCGCGCGACGAGGCGCGCGTCCGGCGAGTCGATGCCGTAGCGGATCACCTCCGCGCTGCTCGGCGTGGGGAGCGTGTTCGCGCCGGCGTCGTCGGCGCAGAGGACGATCGTGCGCGCGCGCCGCGCG
The DNA here is from genome assembly GCA_036375115.1 of Gemmatimonadaceae bacterium. Lineage (GTDB taxonomy): Bacteria > Gemmatimonadota > Gemmatimonadetes > Gemmatimonadales > Gemmatimonadaceae > DASUSM01. The sequence goes on from DASUSM010000149.1 coordinate 10,890, forward strand.
AACTCGGCGAACGTCGCGCGGATGTCGGCGAGGTCGGCGTAGATGTCGAGGTGGTCCGCCTCGACGTTCGTCACGACCGCGACCGTCGGCTGGAGCGCGAGGAAGGACCGGTCGTACTCGTCGGCCTCGACGACGAAGCGCTCCGTCCCCCCGTCGCTGAGGTTCCCGTTCCACGCCGCGACGCGCCCGCCGACGACGCCCGTCGGCTCGAGCCCCGCCGCGCGTAGCGCCTCCGTCGTCATCACCGTCGTCGTCGTCTTCCCGTGCGTCCCCGCGATCGCGACGAGCGTCGCGCCCGAGACGGCTTCGCCGAGCGCCTCCGCGCGCCGCACCACCGGAATGCCGAGCGCGCGCGCGCGCGCGAGCTCGGGATGATCCTTCGGCATCGCCGAGGTGACGACGAGCGCGCGCGCGCCCTCGACGTGCGCGGGGTCGTGCCCCTCGTGCAGCGCGATCCCGAGCCGGCGCAGGTCCGCCGCGCCCTGCAGGTTGGCGTCGCAGCCCGAGACGGTGGTGCCGCGGCGGGCGAACAGCTCGGCGAGGGCGCTCATCCCGGCGCCGGCGATGCCGACGAAATGGACGGGGCGGGTGTCGGCGGGATCGAGGAGAGGCATGGAGGCGCGGGGAATATACGCCTCGCGGCGAGCCCTCTCAAGAGCGAAGGTCGTTGTGCCGCACCAAGTTGAGCAGACGACGCGCGATCTCGTCGGCGGCGCGCGGCCGCGCCCGCGCGCGCGCGCCCGCGGCGAGCGCGGCGAGACGGGCGTCGTCGGTCGCGAGCTCGCGCACGAGCGCGTCGAGCCGCTCGGCGCCGAGCTCGCGCTGCGGCACGTGCAGCGCGGCGCCGGCTTCGGCGAGCGACCGCGCGTTCGCCGTCTGGTGGTCGGCCGCCGCGGTCGGCAGCGGCACGAGCACCGCGGGGAGCTCCCACGCGCACACCTCGGCCGTCGTCATCGCCCCCGCGCGGGTGAGCGCGAAGTCCGCCGCCGCGTAGGCGTCGGCGATCGGCGCGAGGTATGGCCGCACGCGCACCCGCGGCGACTCGTGCCCGGCGAAGCGGTCGTACGTCCCCTTCCCCGTGGCCCAGATCACGTACACGCCCTCCGGCGGGCCGCCCCGCTCGAGCCAGCGCTCGACGACCTCGTTCAGGGCCCGCGCGCCCTGACTCCCTCCGAAGACGAGCAGCACGCGCCCGCCGCGCTCGGGAAAGCCCCACCGCGCGCGCGCCGCCGCGCGATCCGGACGCGGCGACGGCGGCGGCTCGATCGGGTTGCCGGCGTCGACGATCTCGGTCTCCCGCCCGGGCGAGAGATGGCGCGCCGCCTCGGGAAAGCCGAGCAGCACCTCGCGGGCGCGCCGCGCGAAGACGCGCGTCGTGATCCCCGGATGTGAGTTCGACTCGTGGATCACGTACGGCACGCGGTGCGCCGCCGACCAGCCGAGCATCGCGCCCGCCGCGTAGCCGCCCGTCGCGACGACGAGCGCCGGCGCCTCGCCGCGCGCCAGGCGCCCGATGCCGCGCCATGCCGTCGCGAGCCCGCGCAGCGTGCGCCAGTTGCGCCACGGCTGCCGCCGGTAGAGGGGGTGCAGGTCGAGGAGCGAGTGGGGGAACTCCGTCGTCGGCAGCACGTCGCGCTCGATGCCGCGCCGCGCGCCGACGAAGAACGGACGGACCGACGGATCCAGACGCACGAGGGCGCGCGCGATCGCCAGCCCCGGATAGAGGTGCCCGCCCGTCCCGCCGCCGGCGAAGAAGACCCGCGTCACGCGAGCCTCACCCGGCCGCGAGCGGATCCGTCGCCCGTGAGCCGACGACGCGCTCCCGCATGCTGCCGATGTTCACGAGGATCCCCGTCATGAGCATCGTGACGATCAGGTTCGAGCGGCCGTAGGAGACGAACGGAAGGGTCAGCCCCGTCGTCGGCAGCAGGCCGATGACGACGCCGATGTGGAGGTACGCCGTGACGAGCACGGTGAGCGTCAGTCCGACCGCGGTGAGCTGGAGGAAGGGCGAGCGCGCCTGCCGCGCGATGCGGAAGCCGAGCCACCCCCAGCAGGCGAACGCGGCGATCACGACGAGGAGCCCGAGGAATCCCCACTCCTCGCCGATGTTGCTCGCGATGAAGTCGTTGTACGGCAGGGGGAGGAAGCCGTACTGCTGGCGCCCCTCGCCGAACCCGACGCCGAGGAGTCGTCCCGAGCCGACGGCGATCAGCGACTGCCGGAGCTGGTAGCTGACCTGCTGCGGCGCCGAGCCGGGGTCGAGGAACGAGGTCATGCGCAGCACGACGTACTGCACCCGCTGGATCTCGTTCCAGAGGACGGGGACGGCGAGCGCGGCGAGGAAGAAGAAGTGGCCGACCCGCGCGCCCCCGGCGAAGAGCACGACGCCGGCGACGAGCGTGTACATCATCGCCGTCGAGAGATCGGGCTCGACCCAGGCGAGCAGGGCGAGCAGGCCGATGACGACGAGGAACGGCAGGAGCCCCTTCGTCAGGCGGCGCAGCTGATCCTGCTTCTTCACGACCAGCATCGCCGTCCAGACGACGACGGCGATCTTCCCCAGCTCCGAGGGCTGGATCGAGCTGCCGAAGAGGAAGCGGCGCGACCCGTTCACGCGCGGCGCGATCGACTCGGGGAGGACGAGCACGGCGACCATCCCGGCGAGCGTGACGAGCATCAGCGGCCACGCCCACCGGCTCCACTGGTCGGCATCGACCTTCGCGGCGATCATGAACAGCGGGATGCCGATCGCCACGCCGACGAGCTGCCGCAGCAGATAGTGCGCGCTGGAGTGCCCCTCCTGCATCGCGACGATCGCGCTCGCGCTGTGGAGCGTCGCGAGCCCGAAGGCGAGGAGGATGGCGCTGACGAGGATCAGCGCGCGCCCCTCGAGGCCGATGCGCCATCGCTGGCGCGAGTCCGTCCCCGGGCTCATGCGGCGGACGCCGCGAGCCGCCGGAACTCGGCGCCGCGATGCTCGTAGTTGTCGAACATGTCGTAGCTCGAGCAGGCCGGCGAGAGCAGGACCGCCTCGCCCGGCGCCGCGAGCGCCCGGGCGCGCGCGACGACCGTGGGAAAGTCGCTCCCCATCCGCTCCACCGGCACGAGCGGCGCCAGGTCGCGCTCGATGAGCGGCGCCGACTCGCCGTAGGCGAGGACGACCTTGCCGTGCCGCCGGAAGGGCTCCGCGAGCGCGGTGTACGGCTCCCCCTTGTGACGGCCGCCGAGGAGGAGGACGTAGGGGCGCGTCATCCCCTGGACGGCGACGAGCGTCGAGCTGACGTTCGTCGCCTTCGAGTCGTTGATCCACTGCACCCCGCCGTGCTCGCCCACGAGCTCGAGGCGGTGCCCCAGCGCCCGGAACTCCCGCAGCGCGTCCGCCATCCGCCGCCGCGCGTCGGGCGTGCGGTGCGCCTCGTCCGCCACCGCCACGGCGAGCGCCGCGGCGAGGGCGTTGGCGACGTTGTGGTCGCCGAGCAGACGGAAGTCGGCGCGGGGCATCAGCGGCTCGCCGAGCAGCTCGAGGCGCTCCGCGCCGGGACGCCAGCTCGCGTCCGCCGCGCGGCCGGTCACGCTGAACGTCGCGCGCGACCCGGGATGCCGCGCCGCCATCGCCATCACCATCGGGTCGTCGCCGTTGAGCACCCAGCGGGAATCCGCGCCGGCGTTCGCGAAGAGCCGCTCCTTGTCCGCGTAGTACGCCTCCACGGACGCGTACCGGTCGAGATGGTCGGGGCTCAGGTTCGTCAGCACGCCCACCGCCGGACGCACGCTCGGCGTGTCGTGCAGCTGGAACGACGACAGCTCGAGGGCGGCCCACGCGGGCGGCCGGTCCGAGAGGGCGACTTCGGCGAGCGGCAGCCCGATGTTCCCGGCGTCGGGCGCCTCGTGCCCGAGCGCGCGGAGGAGGTGCCCGACGAGCGCCGTCGTCGTCGTCTTGCCGTTCGTCCCCGTCACGGCGATGTAGCGCAGCGCCGGCAGATAGTGCAGCGCGACTTCGATCTCGCCGACGACCGGCACGCCGGCGCGCCGCGCGGCCTCGAGCGCCGGCGCGGCCGGCGGCACGCCCGGGCTCGCGACGACGAGCGACGCGCGACGCAGCCGCTCGACGTCGTGGCCGCCGATGTCCGCCTCCACGCCGAGCGCGCGCAGCTCCGCCGCCGCGCGCCGGCTCCCGTCGCTCGCCCCCGCGTCCGAGGCGTAGACGCGCTCGCCGTGCCGCCGCAGCAGCCGCGCGACCGCCGTGCCGCTCTTCCCGAGGCCGATCACCGCGATCTCCCCGCCCTGCCCCGGCCGGAACCCGCTCGTCATCGGAGCTTCAGCGTGCTGAGGGCGAGGAAGGCGCAGAAGAGCCCGAGGATCCAGAAGCGGATGACGACCTGCGTCTCCGGCCACCCGCTCATCTCGAAGTGATGGTGGAGCGGCGCTCGTCGGAAGACGCGGTTCGCCCGCGCGTAGTCCAGCCCGTGCCGGCGCCGGCGCCACTTGAAGACGAAGCGCTGGAGGATCACCGACATCATCTCCGCGACGAAGACGCCGCCGACGATGACGAGGAGGAACTCGGACTTGAGGAGGATCGCGACGGCGCCGATCGCGCCGCCGAGCGCGAGCGACCCCGTGTCCCCCATGAAGACCTGCGCCGGGTGCGCGTTGAACCAGAGGAAGCCGACGACGGCGCCGAAGAGCGCGAGACAGAAGACGGTCAGCTCGCCCGCGCCGCGCAGGTAGTACACCTGCAGGTAGGCGCTCGTGTCGACGCGCCCGATGACGTAGGCGAAGAGGGCGAAGGTCCCGATCGCGATCGCCGTCAGCCCGGCCGCGAGCCCGTCGAGCCCGTCGGTGATGTTGACGGCGTTGCTCGTTCCCGTGAGGACGAACGTCACGAAGGCGACGTACCCCCAGGCGAGCCAGTCGTACTTCGGCACGACGAGCACGTACTTCCAGAACGGAAGCGTCGTCGAGGCGCCGGGGAGCGTGGAGAGCGGGAACTGCCAGAGATAGAGGCCGAGCGCGACGCCGATCGTGATCTGTCCGGCGAGCTTGTAGCGCTCCACGAGCCCCTCGTTCTTCCTCCCCTCGCGCTTCTGCTTCATCTTGAGGAAGTCGTCGAGGAAGCCGATGACGCCCATCCACATCGTCACGACGAGCGCGAGCCAGACGTAGCGGTTGTCGAGCCGCGCCCAGAGGAGCGTCGCGACGAGCACCGAGACGAGGATGATCAGCCCGCCCATCGTCGGCGTCGTCCCCTTCGCCGCGTGCGAGTCCGGCGTCCCCTCGCGCACCACCTGGTGCACCTGCATCGACCGGAGCCGGCGCACGATCATCGGCCCGACGATGAAGGCGACGAGGAGCGCCGTGATCGCCGCCCCCGCCGCGCGGAACGTGATGTAGTTGAAGACGCGCAGGAAGCCGATGTGCTGGCTGAGCGGGTAGAGCAGATGGTAGAGCACTAGCGGGAGGCCCAGGCGGTGAGGGAGGGGACGAGGCGCTCGAGCTTCATGCCGCGCGACGCCTTGAGCAGGATGACGGCGTCGGCCGCGAGACGCGGCTCCAGCAGGGGCCACAGCTCGTCGATGTCGGGCGCCGTGACGACGCGCGGATCGGCGCCGCCCGCCTCGCGCAGCGCCGCCGCGAACTCGCCGATGCCGGCGATCACCTCGATCGGCGAGGCGACGACCTCGCGCGCGATCTCGCCGTGGACGCGGCGGGCCTGGGCGCCCATCTCCCGCATCGTGCCGAGGACCGCGACGCGCTGGCGTCCGTCTCCCACCGCGGCGAGCATCTCCAGCGCCGCACGCGTCGAGCCCGGGTTCGCGTTGTACGCATCGTTGATGAGGATGCCGCGCCCGAGCGGCTCCCAGGCGGAGCGCATCTTCGGCTGCGGCATCGCGGCGATCCCCCGCGCCGCGTCGTCGAGCGAGATGCCGCACTCGCGCGCGACGGCGAGCGCGAGCATCGCGTTGCGGAGGTTGTGCGCCCCGCGCGCCGGCGGCCGCACCATCACCCCCTCGACCTCGATCCATCCGAGCCCGTCCGCGGCGATCTCCCAGCGCGAGGCGCGCAGGTCGCCCGCGTCGAGCCCCGCGGAGACGACGCGCCGCGCGCGCCCGCGCGCCGCGCCGCCGACCTCGGGCTGCGCCGCCGGCGTGATCGCGACGGCCGCGCCGTCGAAGGCGTCCGACTCCTCGCGCAGCACGCCGGCCAGATCGCCGAACCCCTCGAGGTGCTCCTCCGCGATGCAGGTGACGACGGCGAGCTCCGGCTCGGCGATCGCGCGCACCGTCGCGAGCTCCCCCGGGACGTTGGTCCCGAGCTCGACGATCGCGATGTCGGCCTCGTCGGGGAGGGCGAGGAGGGTGAGCGGCACGCCGACGCGGTTGTTCAGGTTCCCCTCGGTCGCGTGCACGCGGAGCACGGCGCCGAGCGCCGCCTTCGTCAGCTCCTTCGTGCTCGTCTTCCCGTTGCTCCCGGCGATCCCGACGACCGGCTTTCCCCACGCCCGCCGCCGCCAGCGCGCCAGCGCCCCGAGCGCCACGAGCGTGTCGCGCGTCTCGTAGACCGGCACGCCGAGCGCCGCCGCGCGGCTCGCGTCGGAGACGACGACCGCGGCGGCGCCCTTCGCCACGGCCTCGGCGAGGAAATCGTGCGCGTCGAAGTGCTCGCCGGCGAGGGCGACGAAGAGGTCGCCGGTCTCGATCTTCCGGGTGTCCGTGGAGACCGCGCGCAGCGGCACGGGCCCGCGCGGCGGGCGCGTCGTCGCCTCGTCGGCGAGGGCCGCCGCGACGCGGTCGAGCGTCCAGAAGGGCGTCGTCACGAGAGACGCCCCATGAGCTCGTGGACGATGAGGCGCTCGTCGAAGGGGAGCTTCGTCGTGCCGCGGATCTGGTACGTCTCGTGTCCCTTCCCCGCGAGGAGGACGACGTCGCCGTCGCCCGCGAGCTCGACCGCCCGCGCGATCGCCTCGCGCCGGTCCTCCACGCGCTCGTGCGCCACGCCGTCCATGCCGGCCTCGATGTCGTCGAGGATCCGCTCCGGATCCTCCGTCCTCGGATTGTCGCTCGTCACGATGACGCGGTCCGCGCCGCGCGCGGCGATCTCGCCCATCAACGGCCGCTTCGAGCGGTCGCGGTCGCCGCCGCACCCGAAGACGAGGATGAGGTCCCGGCGCGTGAACGGCCGCACCGCTTCGAGCGCGCGCGCGAGCGCGTCCGGCGTGTGCGCGTAGTCGCGCAGCACCGTCGGCCCCTCGTGCAGGATCTCGAGCCGCCCCGGCACCTGCGGCATCGTCGCCATGCGGTCGGCGAGCGTCGCCGGCGCGACCCCGACGGCCCACGCGGCGGCCGCCGCGCCGAGCGCGTTCTCGACGTTGAAGGAGCCGATGAGCGGCAGCCGGACCGCGTGCCGCTCGCCGCCGACCTGCAGCACCCAGTCGCTCCCGCGCGCGCCGTAGCGCACGTCGAGCGCGCGCACGTCGGCATCCGGCGCGACGACGCCGAACCGGATCGTGCGCGGCGCCCGGGGGAGGCCGCGCCAGTGCGCGTCGTCCGCGTTCACGACCGCCGTCCCGCCCGGGCGCAGGTGCGCGACGAGGAGCGCCTTCGCGGCGAGGTACGCCTCCATCGTGCGATGGTAGTCGAGGTGGTCCTGCGTCAGGTTCGTGAAGACGCCGACGTCGAAGCCGACGCCCTCCACGCGCCGCTGGTCGAGCGAGTGCGACGACACCTCCATCGCCACCGAGCGCACCCCCTGGAACTCGACGAGCGCGCGCAGCACGCGCTGGAGCTCCACGGGCCCCGGCGTCGTCAGGCCGGCCCCGCCCTCGAGCACCTCGCCGGCGCTCCCGACGCGCACGCCGAGCGTGCCGATGGACGCCGCGCGCGCGCCCGGCTCGTCGAGCAGGTGCCGGAGCATGCCGACCGTCGTCGTCTTGCCGTTCGTGCCCGTGACCCCGATCAGCCGCAGCTGCTCGGCCGGGAGCCCGAACGCCTCGCTCGCGACGATCGCCGCCGCGCGCCGCGCGTCGCTGACGACGAGCATCGGCAGCGTCGTGCGCGTCGGGTCCTCGACGATCGCCACGCTCGCGCCGCGCTCGGCCACCTCGTCGAGATAGTCGTGTCCATCGCGGTCGGTCCCGCGCACGGCGACGAACAGCCCGCCGGGCCGCAGCAGACGGCTGTCGTCCGTCACCGCCGCGACCCGCGCCGGCATCGTGCCGCGCTCCTCGACGAGGAGCCCGGCACGGCGCAATGCCGCGATCAGCCGCTCGATCTC
>DASUSM010000150.1:0-31938 GCA_036375115.1 Gemmatimonadaceae bacterium
GCGCCCGATGCGCACCTCGCCGTGCACGATCCCGTCGAGGACGGCGAGGGTACGCTCGCGCACGAACTCGCGCCCCACCGGCGTCTGCGTCAGCACGATCAGGCCGATGCCGGCGAGGACGACGATGACGGCGACGACGCCGAGGACGATCTTCGTCGCACGACGCATGATCAGAACGCCTGCCCGATCGAGAAGTGGAGGACGAGCCGGTCGAGGAACTTGCGCCCGGCGTTCACGTTGTACTCCCGGCGGCCGATCTGCACGATCTCCGAGCGTCCGTCCTCGCCGACGATCTCGGTGTAGACGCTCATCGGCTGCGTCAGGTCCGGCCGGTAGCCGACGTCCACGCGGACGGGCCCGACCGGCGTCTCGTAGCGGATGCCGACGCCCGGCGTGACCGCGCCCGTCGCCTCGGCGAGCGCCGTGATGTCGGCGTTGCCGAGCAGCGCCCCGTCGAGGAAGACCGCGCCGGCGAAGTCGCCCCAGACCGGGAAGCGGAACTCGATGTTCCCCTCGAGCACGCTGTTTCCGCCGACGGGGCGCGGCGTGAAGTCGCGCGAGTCGAGACCGGCGAGGAGCACCGAGCAGGCGTCGGCGTCGGCGGCGCCGATGCAGGTCGCGTGCAGCGCGCTCGTGTCCGGCGGCGCCGGGATCGTGAGGACGCGCGGGCCGAGCTGGTTCTCGCCGAAGCCGCGCACGGAGCGCGACCCGCCGGCGAAGAAGCGCTTGCGCGGGTGCACCTCGGCGACGCCCGTCGCCTCGATCGTGCTGCCGATCGCCTCCACCCACCCGGCGCGCGCGTGCACGGCGAGGACGGCGCGCCCGAAGGCGCGGTACACCGACCCCTCCGCCGTCGCGCGGTTGTAGCGGAAGTCCGAGAGCGTGAACCCCGATGCGTGCTCGAGCGTCGTGCTCGCCCGGTAGCCGGCGGTCGGCGAGAAGGCGTCGTTCCCCTTGTCCGCCGTCCCCGTCAGCACGAGCGGCGACATGCGCTGCGAGCGCCGCATCGCGTCGATCGTCTCCGTCTCGCAGGCGCCGAAGACGACGCAGAAGTAGACGTCGCCCGCGCGCTCGAGCTGCGTCACCTCGAACTGGTACGTGAGGCTCACCGGAATCTGGAGCACGACCTCGCGCGTGAAGGTCGCGCTCGCCCCGTACCCCTTGTCGACGTAGACGCCGGGCGCCGAGCGCCGGCGCCAGAAGACGCTCGCGCCGATCGTGTTGCGGAAGTCGCCGAACCACGGCTGCGAGAACTCCGCGCCGAGCGAGAGGTTCGGCTTCAGGTACGGGTCCTCCGGCTCGAGGTCGCGCGTCAGCGACCCGACGTCGAGGAAGGGCCCGGTCCCCTCGAGCTGCTTCGCGAAGAGGTTCGCGACGCCGGCGCGCAGCACGAGCCGGCGCGCCGCGCCGAGGAAGTTGTAGTCGGTCCAGCTCCCCTCGACCTGGGCGAAATCGAGCGTGCTCACGCCGCCGGCGATGCGCGCCGCGTGCAGCGGCGCCTCGGCGACCGTCACCTCGACGACCTTGAGGCTGTCCTCCGTCGGCGGCACGTCGATGCGCGCGGTCTTGAAGAGCTGCGACTGGTAGAGGTTCCGCTGGCTCGTCTGCACCGCGGACCGGCGGTAGGCGCTCCCCTCCGAGAAGGAGAGCGAGTTCCGGATCGTGCGCTCGGAGATCTGCTCGTTGCCGGTGACGATGATCGTGTCCACGATCGTCCGCGGTCCGGGATCGACGGCGACGACGAGGTCCACCGCGCGCCGCCCGACGAAGAGGCCGACGGTGTCGGTGACGCGCGCATCGGCGTAGCCCCGCTCCCAGACCGCCTGGCGCAGGCTGACGAGCGCGGTGTCGAGGCGAAGGAGGTCGAACGGCCGCTCCTCGAGCGCCTCGACGTACTCGACCGCGCCGTCGGGGATGAGCGAGTCCGGGCCGACGACGCTCACGCTCGCGACGAGCGTCGGCTCCCCTTCGACCACCGTGAAGGCGACACCGACCTTGTCCTTGCCGCGGTCGGTGACGGTCGTGTCGACGCGCGCGTCGCGGAAGCCGCGCCGCCAGTAGAAGACGCGGATGCGCAGGAGGTCGCGGGCGAGCTCGGTGCGGTCGAGGTACTCGCGCGTGTACCAGTAGGGCGACTTGGAGATCCAGCAGAGGGGGAGCTGGAGGGCGCTGTTGCACCCCGACTCGTCGGTCGCGATGCTCTCGCGCAGCGCGTCCTCGTCCACGGACTCGACGCCGGAGAAGTCGAGGTCGACGACCTCCGGCCGCTGGATCTCGTCCTCGTCGCGCGACTGCGCGTCGAGGGAAGGGGTGGGGAGGGCGAGGAGGATGGCGGCGAGGACCGCGAGGGCGCGCATGGCGGCCCGGAGAGGAGCAAGGGGCGGGCCCGAATGGGCGGGCCCCGGGGGGACGGTGCGCACGGCGAACGGCTCGGGGGACAGGGTCAGGGGCAGGGCCAGGGTTAGAAGGGCGCCGGGAATCATCCCGAAGCACGTCTGACCCCGACCCCGACCCTGACCCTGTCCCCCGAGCCGTTGCCGGGAGTCCGCCGCCCCCTACAGCCCGGACAACAGCCCGTCGTTGTTCTGCGTCGCCGCGATCCGCTTGATCAGCCACTCCATCCCCGCCTGCGGGGGCATCTGCTGGAGGCCGCGGCGCAGCGTGTAGACCGCGTCGAGCTGGTCCGGGCGGAAGAGCTTCTCCTCGCGCCGCGTCCCGCTCGCCGCGATGTCGATCGCCGGGTAGATGCGCTTCTCGGCGAGCGAGCGATCGAGCTTGATCTCCGAGTTCCCCGTGCCCTTGAACTCCTCGAAGATCACGTCGTCCATCCGCGACCCCGTCTCGACGAGGGCGGTGGCGATGATCGTCAGGGAGCCGCCGCCGTGGCTCGGGGCGACGTTGCGCGCCGAGCCGAAGAACGCTTTCGGCTTCGCCATCGCCTGCGCATCGAGGCCGCCGGAGAGGGTGCGGCCGGTGCCGCGCTCCGCCGTGTTGTGCGCGCGGGCGAGACGCGTCAGCGAGTCGAGGACGATGACGACATCCTTCCCCATCTCGACGAGCCGCCGCGCGTGCTCGAGCGTCATCTCGGCGACGTCCACGTGGCGGTCCGCCGGCTGGTCGAAGCTCGAGGCGATGACCTCGCCGACGCCCCACGAGATCGCCTCGCTGACCTCCTCCGGCCGCTCGTCGACGAGCAGGATGAGGAGGTGCGCCTCGGGGTGGTTGAGCGCGACGCCCTCGGTGATCGCGTGGAGGAGCGTCGTCTTGCCGGCGCGCGCCGGTGCGACGATGAGGGCGCGCTGGCCGTAGCCGACGGGGGCGATGAGGTCGATCGCGCGGCGGATCAGCTCGTTGCCCCCCTTCGCCGGCCGGCCCGTCTCGAGCGTGAGCTTGCGGTCGGGATACGAGGCGGTGAGGCTATTGAACTCCGGACGGCCCTCCGCCTGCTCGGCGGGAGCCCCGTTCACCGATTGGACCTCCACGACCGTCAGGCGGCCGCGCTGGTCGCGTCCGGCCGTCGCCTGCACCGCGTCGCCTCTCCGCAGCCCGAACTGTCGGACGACGGGGACCGGGACGAAGGGGTCGCCCGACTCGGCGAGGTAGCTCGCGGAGGCGCGCCGGAGGTACCCCCCGTCGCGCCCGGTGTCGAACCACCCGACGACCTCGGTCTCCGGGGTGATCGGCGCGGTGGGCGCGCGCTCCGGCTGCCCGTCGCGCTGGCGTCCGCGCCCACGATTGCGGCGTCCGCGCCGCCCCCGCCCGTCGCGGTCGCCGCGATCCCCGCGATCCCCGCGATCCCCGCGATCGCCCCGGTCGGGACGTTCCCCACGCTCCCCGCGTTCCGGCCGCTCCCCGCGCTCACCCTGGGGCGATGCGACCGGACCGGCGGCACCGTTCGAGGCGTTCGGCGGCGACTCGCGAACGTCGCGCGCGGGGCGCGCGTCGGGCTCGGCGCGCGGCTCGGCGCTCGACTCCGACGGCGCGGGGGGCGCCGCGACGGGCCCCGATCCCTCGTCGTCCACGGGCGCCGACTCGGGCGCGTCGCGGTACGGGTTCGGTTCGCCGTTGTCGGCGGCGGGGCGGGCGTACGGACGGTGCCCGCGGCCACGACGAGGTGGGCGTCGACGTTCGTTCATGCAGCTGGGTGGTGGAGGGGTCGTGTTTCCGCGCGAGGCGCCGGTCGTCGGTCGCGCCGCGGTATCAGCTTGATGTTCCTCGAGCGGGCGCGGTCGCGGGCGGGATCGCCCGAGGTCGTGCTCGCGTGGGGCGTGCCCTCGTGCGGCACGCGCGCTTGGCCGCCATCCGCCCTGCGGCGACGGTGGACGCACTACGGCGGGGTCGGCCTGCTCGGCCCCTGCGGGTGTTCGGGCGCTCGACGCGCGTGCTGCTTCGCCGCGCGATGCGCGGGAGATGCACGCGGAGTCGGCGGCTGACTAGCGGAGGCGGGCGGCGTATCGTGGCCGCGCCGGTCTACGAGTCGTGCACCCGGAGTCGTGCGTCCGGGTCGCCGTGCAGGCACGCCCCGACGACGGGGCGTGACGAGCGCGCAGTGCGGACGGAGGCAGGACTCGGTGGTGCGGGAGCACCTAGAGTATTGCCACTTCCCGCGTTTCGCGCAACGGTGGATTCGCGATCCGCGCCCGCCGCCCCCGGCTCCCGCCTGCCGCGAGGGGCGCTCCACCGCCCTGCCGAGGCGAGCCGTGCGAAGTTCGTGCCGCCGCCCTTCACGGACCGACGGCGCGAGCTACGGCGGCGGGGGCGGCGCGTCCGCCGCATGCTCCAGCGGCGCCGCGTGCACGGTGTCGAGCTGACGCACGATCCCGACGAGGCGGCGGCACAGCTCCACCATGCGCCCGACCGCGAGACGCTGCTCGTCGCCGAGCGGCTCCATCTCGAGCAGCTGCGCCTCCGCCATGAGGGCCGTCAGCGGGTTGTTCAGCGCGTGCTGCATCCGGGCGGCGAGCTCGCCGGCGGCGACGAGCCGCTGGACGCGCCGCACCTCGAGAAGAGTGGCCGCGGGGGCGCCGGCGACCGCGGCCGCATCGGCGACGGCGGCGGGGAGCTCGCGCGCGATCGCCTCGCGCTCGACGAGTCGCATGCCGAGGGTGCGCGCCTCCGCCTCGAGGACGGGCTCGCGATGCACGACGAGTCCGACGAGCGACGACGTGCACCCGGCCGCGCGCAGCCGCCGCGCCGCGTCGAGCGGCGCCTCGCCGCCGACCGCACCGGCGAGGACGAGGCACTCGCCGGCTGCGGCGCCGTCGATGACGAGCATCTCCGGGCCCTCCATCCAGACCGACGCCGTCGGCATCGTCGTGCCCACGAGCTCGCGCACCAGCGCGCAGGTCGAGGGGTCGCCCCCCACGCACCGGACCGTCAGCGCCATCGCTCCTCCCCTGCTACTTTTCGCCCATGCTGACTCCCACCTCCGACGCCGCGGCGGCGCTCGAGGCGGCCGTCGCCCGGTACCGCGACGACGGCGACGTGCCCGCCCTCCTCGCGCGGCTCCAGGAGCTGGCCGACCGCGCCACGACCGACGAGCTGATCGCCGCCGTCCTCCCGTACCGCACGATCCCGGAGGTCGCCGGCCCGCTCTTCGAGCGCATCGTCGCCGACCGTCCGGACGACGCGCGCGCGCTCGTCGGGCTCGCCAACGCGTACTGGCTCACGGGGCGGGGCGGCGAGGTGGTCGGCGAGCTCGCCTCCCGCGCCATCGCCGCCGATCCGGCGAACCGCGGCGGCTGGCACCTCTGGGCGCTCTCCGAGGAGGAGCCGCGCCGCCGCACCGAGCGATGGGAGCAGATCGTCCGCCGCTTTCCCGACGACGAGCTCGCCCGCGCCACGCTCGCCGACAACGCCGCGAGCCTCGCCGGCGCGGAGCACGACCCGGTGGCCCTCGCCCTCGCCATCGAGCAGTACGAGGCGCTGCTGCGCACCGCGACGCGCGCCGACCAGCGCGCCGCCCTCGAGACGGCGCTCCAGACCCTGAGAGGGTGGAAGCTGTGAGCCACGATCACGATCCCGCGGGCGACGCGCTCGCCGAGTTCCGCCGCTTCCGCGAGCGCATGAACGCGGAGATCCTCGGCGAGGGGAACCTCGTCATCAACCGCTTCTTCGCGCTCGACGGCCGCACGTACGAGGCGGGCGCGCTCGACGTGAAGACGAAGGAGCTCCTCGGCCTCGTCGCGTCGATGGTGCTGCGCTGCGACGACTGCGTCACCTACCACCTCGTGCGCTGTCGCGAGGAGGGAGTGTCGCGGGCGGAGGCGTTCGAGGCGTTCTCCGTCGGGCTCGTCGTCGGGGGCTCCATCGTCATCCCGCACCTCCGTCGCGCGGTCGATCGGTGGTCGGAGCTCGAGCGGGCGGGCAGCGGCGGCGCCGCCGGCGGCGCGAGCGACAGCTGACCGCCGCTCCGCGCTCAGGCGGAGATGCGCTCGAGCCGGGGCAGCAGCGCGGCGATCGCGCCGGTGACGAGGGCGAGGTCGAACGGCTTCCGCACGAACGGGCAGCGGCACTCCTCGATCAGCTCCTGCGCGCGCGCCGTGATGTCCCCCGTCATGAAGATCGTGCGATGCCGCAGGTGCGGCTGCATCGACGCTGCGAGCTCGTAGAGGGCGTCGCCGCGCAGGTCCGGGATGCGGAAGTCGACGAGGAGCACGTCCACGTGCCGCGACTGCAGCACGGCGAGCGCGCCGTCGCCGGACTGCGCCGTCAGCGTCTCGTAGCCGCACCGGCTCAGCGCGATGGCGAGCGCCCGGCAGATCGACGGCTCGTCGTCCACGACCAGCACGCGCACCTTCGTCGCGCTTCGCGTCTCGATCCCGGACATGTCTCCTCACCTCCACGGCGCGAACGCATGACGACGCGGCGCCATCACGCGCGCCGAAGCTTCTCGGACAACAGCTCCACCATCAGCTCGGGCGCGAGCGACCGGCGCGCCTCCGCCGGCGTACGCCCCGCGACCTCCAGCATCTGCCGCGAGAGCACGCGGCGCTGGCTGTATCCCAGCTTGCGTGCCGCGTCGCCGAGCGAGCAGCCGCGGTCCTGCAGGTAGGCGAAGGCGCGCAGCACCCGCGCGCCCTGCACCAGCCATCGCGGCGAGCCGATCCCCGCCGACTCGAGCTGGCGGTACAGCTGCCGCACCGTCACGCCCGACGCGGCCGCGAGATCCTCCACCCCGGTGAAGCGGTGCGGCAGCCGTACCATGCGCTCCACCGCCCGCGCCGTCGCCGACGGGAGCCGGCCGAGCGGTATTGCGATCTCCGCCAGCAGCCGCTCGCTCAGGGCATACCCCGGCAGCTGCTCGAGCAGCGCGAGGAACCGGCGCGGGTCGTCGTCGAAGCGGTGCAGCACGACGTGCTCCACGCCGTGCCGCGCCAGCTCGACCATGGCGCGCAGCGTCCCCGGCGTCAACACCGTGTAGACGACCGTCGGCACCCCGGGGTGACGTTCCCGCAGCCGCGTCAGCCACATCACGCTCGCCCCGGGCTCGGGGCGCGGGTCGACGACGAGCGCATCGACGCTCCGCTGCCGGAGCATCGCCTCCGCCGCCGGCCAGTCCGTCGCCTCCGCCACCGAGTGCCCGTGCGCGAGCACGATCCTCAGGTGCGAGAGCAGCGGTGGCGGCAGGAGGGCGACGACGTCCACGAAGTTCCGGAGCGCATGTCAGGAAACGGCATCTCGACGTCAGAAAATGCGCATTTCCCGCGCGCGGGGCGACCCTAGGTTGCGTGGCGTCACCGGTCCCGCTCGCCACACACTCCCGCCTCGAGGTCCCCATGTCCCGCCGTCTCGTGCTCGCCGCCGCCGCGCTCGCCCTCGCGCTCACCGCCTGCTCCAGCCCCACGGCGCCCGCCGGCTCGACGCCCACGGCGAACCTGACGTGCGGCGGCGGACACACCTCCGGCTCCGGGACCCGCTGCTGATGCAGGCGCGCCTGGCGCGACGGGCGGCTCCCGAGGCTCACCCCACCCCCGCCAGGACGCGCATCTCGGCGATCTCGCGCGCGACGGGCGCGAGATCGCCGGGCGCCGCGGCGGCGGCGGGGCGCAGCGACACCGTCTTCGTCGCGAGCTCCTCGAGCATCGACTCGGCCTCGAAGACGTAACGGTGCTGCCCGCTCTCGCGGGCGCGGGCGAGCGCCTCGCGCGCCGCGGTCCGCGCGTCGCCGGCGCGCCCGAACGCGGCGTGGCCGCGCGCCTCGTAGAGCGCGCGGAGCACCGCCAGCTCCGGCGGGAGCGCCGCCCCCGCGACCTCGCCGCGGAACGCGTCGAACGCCGCCTCATCCGCGTCGAGCACCGCGAGCTCGACGAGGGCGAGCATCGACGACCACCGCTGGAACTGCTCCTGCGCCGTGTGCGCCACGACGAGGTGCGCATCGCGCGCCGCATCGCGCACGCCGAGCGCGGCGAAGTACGTCCCGATGTCGGCGAGCAGCCGGTCCCGCGCGACGCCGGGCATCGTCAGCGGCATCGCCTCGTGCGCGAGGCGCACCGCGTGCGCCGCTTCGCCGCGCAGATACGCCACCGCCGAGCGGTCGTGCAGCGCGATGCGCCGCACGTCGGCCAGCTCCGGCGAGACCGTCCGCGCGAGCACGTCGTCGAGGAGGGACTCCGCCTCGGGAACGTTGCCGCGGTCGCGCGCGAGGTTCGCGAGCCCGACGCGCGAGCGCAGCGCATCCGCCTCGTCCCCGCGCGCCGCCGCGATCTCGGCAGCATGCGCGTAGCCGGCGCGCGCGTCCTCCCACTCCCCGAGCACGCGCGAGCAGTAGCCGATGCGCATGCTCGCGCCGGTCGCGACATCGGCATCCTCCAGCGGGTGTGCGAAGTCGAGGAGGGTGCGGTAGACGTCGATCGCGACCCGCCACCGTCCCGTGAAGTCCAGCGACCGGCCGTAGGCGAAGAGCCGCGGCGACACGAGCGAGAGGTCGCCGCTCGCCGACCGGTCGAGCGACGTCACGACGCCATCGAGCACCGCGCGGGCGGGATCGGCGGCGGGGATCGCCGCGATCACCTCGCGCACGGCAGGGACGCCGTGGCGCCACGCGTCGCCGTCCTCGGCCCACGCATCGACGAGGCGCAGCACGACGAGACCCGCCGTCATCCCCGCCCACTCGGCGCTCCCCTCCTCGCAGGCGGCGAGCGCCTCGAAGAAGGGCAGGTGCCGCAACGTCCGCTGGTGACCTCCCACGCTTCCTCCCGGGTTGACGGCTCGCCGCGCCACGCCGCGCCCGAGACAAAATGGCCAGCGTGAAGCGAACGCTGCCACCGAACGGTGCGCGCGACAATGTAGGATTCGTGACATCGGGGTGCCGATTCGTGACATCGAGCGACGCGCGCGCGGAGATGTGTCGAGCTGCAGGACGGTGACGAGAATCACGACATGGGTGAAACTACGAAGGGGAGCGATGCCGCTTCCGGCATCGCTCCCCTTCCGATGTCGTGCACCTCGGCTCCGCTCTACCGTCCGGGCACGGTCACCTTCCGCCGGTCCCCGTCCGAGACGTAGCGGCGCCCCGCCCTCTCCAGGGCGTCGAGCGTCTTCACGAGGTCCGTCCCCGGCATCTGCAGCCGGTCGAGGCTCAGGGGGTCGAACCCGGGGGTGCCCGGCGCCGGGTTCGGCACGCCGGCGACCTCGAGGATCGCGTCGAAGTCGTAGCGCACGACGCGCTTCGTGCGCGGGTCGGTCCAGCTCCCCGACTTCGCCAGCGCGCGGTTCTTCGGCCAGACGCCGAGCGGAAGGGCGAAGGTGCGGACGCGGTAGCCGGGCACCGCGGAGTCGATCGCCATCACGCCGCGCGCGATCTGCTCCTGCACCCGCGCGTCGTCGTACTTCGCCAGGTTGGCGTGCCAGAGCGTGTGGTTGCACAGCTCGAAGCCCTGCGCGGCGAGGAACTGGAGCTTCCGGAAGCGCCACGCCGACTGCTGCCCCTGGATCCCCTTGTCGCCGAAGAAGGCGTGGCCGTGCGTCGCGCCGGGGAGCATGCAGAACGTCGCCTTGTTCCTCCACCCCCGGTGCGACCGCGTGAACTCGAGCCAGATCCCGACGGCGCTCGTCGGGTCGATCTCGAGCACGCCGTCGCGCTCGATGTAGCGGAACTGCGAGGGGGAGGAGTCGTCGAAGGTGAAGACGACGGGCGACGTCCCCGCGGGGAGGTCGAGGTCGCCGTCCACGAGCTCGGCGACCGTCACCGGACGGTAGCCGCGCTCGTAGAGCATCCGGAGGTCGCGGCGGAAGTCGTCGCGCAGCCGCGCCCACCGGCCGGCGGTGTCGCCGACGATGTGGTACTCGAGGATCGGCACGCGCCCGTGCTCGTTCGGCGGGAGCGACGTCGTCGGGCCGATCGCCTCCGGGTCGGCGGCAGGACGCGGCGCGTCGGTCGCGCTCGCGACGGGACCGGGCGATGCGGCCGCATCGGTGCCGTCGAGCACGGCGGCATGGTATGGTGTAGGAGCGCCCGCGTCGCAGGCGAGAAGCGCGAGCGACGCGGCGAGCGCGGCGAGCGCGGCGGTGCAGCGGCGGACCATCGATTGTGACCTGGGTGACGAATCGTGGGGCGGGCGGGACGCGCAACGTAATGACCTTGCAGCAGGGATTGCAGTGATCGGCGAAAGGTCACGAACGCGATCCCGGAACGTTCTGCCGTGTAGCAGAGTCGCATGACGGACGACACAGACTTCGAGTGGTCCTGGCACCATCGCCTCCGCGGTGTCGCGGCGCGGCGTCTCGCGATCCTTCGCGAGCGCATGCGTCCCGACCCCGGCGACCCGCCGCGCGTCTGGGCCCGCCGCCGCTGGAAGTCGCTCGCGGCGCTCGCGCTCGTCGTCATCGCCGTCGCCACGGCCGACGTCTGGCTGGCGAGCTGCGGCTTCGAGGGGTGTCCGACGAGCGCGGAGCTGCGCGCCTTCCGCCCCGCCGAGGGCGGCCGGATCCTCGACCGCAACGGGCGGCTCCTCGGACGGCTGCGCGCCGTGCGCCGCATCAACGTCGAGCTCGACCGGGTGCCGATGCACGTGCGGCAGGCCTTCCTCGCCACCGAGGACCGCCGCTTCTACGACCACGATGGGCTCGACTGGCGCGGCTTCGCCCGCGCGGTCGTCCGGAACCTCGGCGCCTTCGGGGTGCGCGAGGGGTTCAGCACGATCACGATGCAGGTCGCGCGGAACGCCTTCGTCGATGGCCGCTTCCGCAACCGGTCGCTCCCGAAGAAGCTGATGGAGATGCGGCTCGCGCGGCTGCTCGAGCGGACGCTCTCGAAGGACCAGATCCTCGAGCTCTACCTCAACGTCATCTACCTCGGCAACGGCAGCTACGGCGTCCAGGCGGCGAGCCGCGACCTCTTCGCGAAGGACGTCGAGCGGCTCACCGTGGACGAGGGGGCGATGCTCGCCGCGCTGCCGAAGGGGCCCTCCGCGTACACGCCGCGCCGGGACCGGAACCGCGCGATGCGGCGGCGCAACCTCGTGCTCGGGCTGATGGCCCGCGAGGGGTACATCACCGATGCCGGCGCCGCCGCGGCGGTGCGGCGCCCGCTCGTCATCGCCGACGAGCCCGAGCGCGACGTGCGCGTCGGCGATTCCTTCGCGCTCGACGCGGTGCGGCAGCTCGTGGACTCCGCCGTCAGCGACCGCGTCGGCGAGCTCGTCGTCTTCACGACGCTGGACGCGCGAGCGCAGAGCGCGGCGGAGCGGGCGATCGAGCGCCGCGCCGCGGCGATCCAGCGCGAGTCGAACGCCTGGTCGGGCCGGCGGGCGGATCGCGTGCAGGGCGCGCTCGTCGCCCTCGATCCGGCGACTGGGGAGATCCGCGCGCTCGTCGGCGGCAGTCGCTACGAGCGCGCCGGCTTCAACCGCGCCCTCGCCGCGCGGCGGCAGCCCGGCTCCGCCTTCAAGCCGTTCGTGTACGCGGCCGCGCTGCGCGCCGGCTTCACGCCGGCGTCGATGGTCGACGACGAGCCGGTCGAGGTGCAGCAGCGCGGGAAGATCTGGACTCCCGCCAACTACGGCGACGAGTACGAGGGGAGCGTCACCCTGCGCCGTGCCCTCATGCGCTCGTCGAACGCCGCCGCGGTCCGCGTGAGCCGCGCCGTCGGCGAGGCGAACGTGATCGCGGCCGCGCGCCGCAACGGGATCGAGAGCCCGCTCGAGGCGGTCCCCTCGATCGCCCTCGGCGCCCTCGAGGTCACCCCCCTCGAGCTCGTCGCCGCGTACGCCCCGTTCGCCAACGGCGGCGACCGCGTGACGCCGGTGCTCGTCCGCCGCATCGAGGCCGCCGACGGCACCCTGCTCTGGAGCAGCGACGTCGCGCGCGCGCGCGTGATGGATCCCGTGGATGCCTACCAGCTCACGGCGATGCTGCGCGGTGTCGTCGACCACGGGACGGGACGCGCGCTGCGCGGCTGGGGCGTGGACGGCCCCGTTGCGGGGAAGACGGGGACGACCAACGAGGGCGCCGACGTCTGGTTCGTCGGCTACACCCCGACGCTCGTCGCCGGCGTCTGGTTCGGCTTCGACAAGCCGCACCAGATCAGCGGCAACGCGTCTGGCGGCCGGCTCGCCGCGCCGGCCTGGGCGGAGTTCTACACGAACGGCTGGCGCGAGCGCGGCAGCGAGCGCGACTGGGCGCCGCCGGCGGGGCTCACCGAGGTCGAGATCGATCCCGAGACGGGCGAGCTCGCGGGCGAGTGGTGCCCGTCCTCGGAGCTGGCCTACTTCCGACCGGGCACCGAGCCCACCGGCTACTGCCGCTTCCACGAGCCGTCCGAGGAGCACTGGGCGGACGGCTTCGGGGAGCGGATCGAGCAGATGCTGAAGAAGGTCTTCCGCTTCTGAACGACGGATACGGAGCGCGGGGCGGGACCTCGGTCCCGCCCCGCGCGTCGCTTCGTCGTCCCCTCAGCCCCGCGGCGCCATCCCCGAGCGCACGCGCTCGAGTCCTTCCCGCGCCTCGCGCTTCTGCGGCTCCAGCGCGGGATCCGCCTCTTTCCACAAGTCGAGGAAGCGCTCGTACGCCTCGGCCGCGCGCTCGCGCTCGCCGAGCTCCTCGTGGAGGCGTCCGCGCGCGAGGAAGCTGCGCGGCCAGTAGGGCCACGAGGGATCGGTCTGGCCGAAGATGGAGAAGCGGCGCGGATCGAGCGCCTCGTACATCGCGAGCGCGCCGCGCAGGTCGCCGAGCGACTGGAGCACCTCGGCGCGCGCGATCCACCGCGGCACCTGCAGCCAGATCCCTGCCCGCCGGGCCGAGTCGGGGTCGGGGAAGCGCGCCGCGGCCTCGCGCGCCGCCGCGGTGTCGCCCTTCGCGAGCGCCTCGAGCGCGTCGAGCTCGGGCCACGTCCGCGTTCCCTCGTTCCACCGCCGGATCAGCTCGAGGTAGCGCGGCTCGCGCGAGGTGAGGTAGCCGATGTAGGGCATGCCGATCGAGAACTGCCGCACCTGATGGCCGAACGGCTCGGGGAACCGCTCGAGGGAGCGCAGCCCGCTGTCGAGGCGGACGAGCCGCGGCTCCGGCGGCAGACCCATCGCGAGCTCGACGCCGGCGACGTACCAGAGCGCCTGCGGGCGGCGCGCCATCTCCACTCCCGGCGCGACCGGCTCCGCCTCCGCGGCCAGCTCGGCGGTCGCGCGGACGTCCGCGAGGCTCCCCGTGATCGCCGCCGGAGCGGCGGCGTTCAGAATGCTCCCGAACAGGTCCGTACGGTACTCGCGGCGCAGCTCCTCCGCCGTGGTCTCGCGGAGCGCGGCGCGCAGCGTCTCGAGCCCGGCGTGCGGGTCGGTACGCGCCTGCATCCCCGCGATGTAGAAGGCGAAGCGATCCCAGTGCGACGACGGACGCGCCATCGCCTCGCGCAGCACGGCGATCGCGGAATCGGGCTGCCCGGACTCTGCGTAGAGGAAGAAGAGGAGCTGGTACGGCTGCGGCACCGGATCGGTGCGGATCCAGAGCCGGGCGTCGCGCACCGCAAGGCGCCGCGCGCGCTCGCGCGCGGCCTCCTCGGCCGCCTCGCCGCCGAACGCCGCGAGCGCCGAGTCGGTGGCGATCAGGCGCAGCGAGTCGCCGTCGAGGCGGATCCCCGAGCCGACCGCGCTCGCCCGGCGGTAGATGTCGAGCTTGTGCGAGTAGGCGAGGTGGAACGTCGAGTCGAGCGCGAGGGTGTGGTCGAAGGCGCGGAGCGCCCTCGACCAGTTGGCGGCGAACGCCTGCGGGTCCTGCCGCGTGTCGTGATAGTAGGAGTCGCCGAGGCCGTACCACGCCTCCACCGCCGCCGGGTCGCGCTGCACGATCGCCTCGTACTTCCGCTGTGCCGCCGTGAAGGCCGCGCGCTGCCGCGCCGTGTCGCCCGTGAACGCGGTCGTGAGCGCCGTGACGAGGTCGTCGTACGCGGCGACGATGTCGCGCTCGCGGTCGGGGAGCCGGGCGGAGTGGCGGAGCGCTCGGTCGATCAGCCCGCGCTGCGCGGTGTCGCCCGCGGAGCGCCAGCCGTAGGTCAGCGCATGCTTGTAGTAGGCGAGCGCGAAGGTCGAGTCGGCGCGCGTCGCGTGCCTGAAGAGGGAGTCCGCCTCGTCGAGCCGCCAGGCGTGCAGCGCGCGCACCCCCTCGAGGTACGAGCGGTACGCCTCCACCGAGGACGTCGTCGTCTTCGCCAGCTGGAGCGTGATCGCCGGCGCGCCGGAGATGTCGAGGAGATCGCGTGCGAGGGCGTCGTACACCGGGCGCGGGTCGGCGCCGAGCGGCGCGCTGCGCTGCGTCTCGTTCACGCTCTTGCCGGTGGCGACGTCGTAGAGGGTCGCGAGGACGATGAGCGAGTCCGGGGTGCTCGTGACGCGGCCCATGACGACCGTCCAGACGCCGGCGTCCCGCGCGATGCTGCGCGCCTCCTCGAGCCCGAGCTTCTCCCCCTCGTCCACCCCGGCATCGCGGAGGATGTCGAGCGTACGCTCGTAGTCCACGACGGAGAGGTCGGCCCACTGCGCCAGGTTGAGCGTGAGCATGCTGACGCTCCCCTCGCGCAGCCACTCCAGCTGCGGGTCGCCGCCGAGCACGTCGAACGGCGCGACGAAGTAGGACATGCGCGGATCGACGCCGCTCGGCGCCCCCTCGCCCCGGCTCACGAGGACGCCGCCGGCGATGGCGACGACCGCGCCGAGGGCGACGGCGGCGACGGCGAGGCGGCGCCGGCGGCCCGCCGGGCGTACGCCCGCGCCCGCCGTCGTGCTCCCGCTGATCCACGCCGCGCTCGCCAGCGCGCGCGACATCTCCGCGGCCGACTGCCAGCGCGCGGCCGGGTCCTTCTCGAGCGCGCGGTCGATCGCCGCGGCCACCTCGGGGGGAACGTCGCTCGCGCGCGTCGCGAGCGGCGCCGGTTTTTCCGTGATCTGCTTGACGATGAGCGTCGGCCCGCTCGACGCGCTGATCGCCGGCTCGCCGGCGTACATCTCGTAGCCGACGAGCCCGAGGGAGTAGACGTCGCTGCGCCCATCGACCTCGCGCTCGCCGGACGCCTGCTCGGGGCTCATGTAGCGCGGCGAGCCGACGACGAGCCCCGTCCCGGTGAGCCGCTCGTCGCCGGCGGCGAGGGCGCGCGCCACGCCGAAGTCGGTGACCATTGCGCGCCCGGTGCCGCGCTCGATGAGGATGTTGTCCGGCTTGATGTCGCGGTGGACGATCCCCTGCGCGTGGGCGTAGGCGAGCGCGTCGGCGACGTCGCGGAGGATGGAGCGGCCGCGGCCGTCGGAGCAGCACCCCTCGCGCTCGAGGAGGTCGCGCAGGCTCTCCCCCTCGACGTACTCCATGACGAACCAGAGGAGCCCGTCTGCCTCGCCGGCGGCGTGGACGGCGACGATGTTCGGGTGACGCAGCCGGGCGACGGTGCGCGCCTCCTGGAGGAACCGCTCGCGGATCGCCCGCGACGCCGACAGCTCCGGGTCCACGACCTTGATCGCGACCGGACGGTCGAGCGTGGGATCGCGGCCGAGAAAGACGCTCCCCATGCCGCCCGCGCCGAGCAGACGATCGACATCGTAGCGTCCGGCGAGGGCGCGCCGAAGCTCCCCGATGAGCGGGTGCTCGTGCGGTGCGTGCATGCGCGGAAGATGGACGGCTCGGCGAGGCCCCGCCAGACGCGCGTCGACGTGGCGGGCGCGACCATGTTGCGCCGGCGACGCGGCGCGCGTCACCCTCGCGCCCTCTCTTGCGGCGTGGCGCACACGCCCCTATGGTGGGGACGCCCCAGTCCCCCCCCGCCGTGCGCAGCTTCTCTCCGCCCGCGGACCGCCTCGAGGTCCCCCCCATTCGTATCGACGATCTCACGAGACTGCCGCTGCGCAGCGCCTTCGTCGAGGCCGCGGCGGCCTCGATCGACCAGGCGCGCGGCGGCCAGCAGACGGTCTCGCTGCTCGTCATCGACGTCGATCACTTCAAGCTGGTCAACGACACGTTCGGTCACCTCCAGGGGGACGACGTGCTCGTCGAGGTGGCGGAGCTTCTGCGCAAGAACCTGCGCGGCTACGACATCGCCGCGCGCTACGCGGGCGACGAGTTCGTCGCGCTCCTCCCGGACACCTCGATCGACGGCGCGCGCGAGGTCGCGGCGCGCTTCTGCGCGGCCGTCCGCTCCCACGTCTTCCGCCTGCGCGACGGGCAGGGCGCGGTGCCGGTGACGGTCTCCGTCGGGATCGCCGCGGTGCCGGACCACGCGGACGACTACGATACGCTGTTCGCCGCCGCCGACCGCGCGCTCTACCGCGTGAAGCGCCAGGGACGCGACGGTCTCGCGATCGCCCAGCTCGCGGGGGAGGAGCCGTCGCACCTGCCGCTCGGCATCGAGCGCTTCGTCGGCCGCGTGCAGGAGCTGCGCACCCTCGTGCGCTACCTCGAGGACGCGACGGAGGGGAAGCCGCGCGTCGTCGCGATCAGCGGGGAGGCGGGCGTCGGCAAGACGACGCTCCTGCGCCAGCTCGAGCCGGAGGTGCGGCTGCGCGCGGGGTCGCTCGTCGCCGGCCGCTGCCACGAGGCCGACGTCCAGCCGCCGTACGCGCCGTGGGCGGAGGCGATCGGCGCCATCCGGCGCCTCGACATGGCGCCGCACCGCGCCTGGCGCGAGCTCCCGCACCTCGTCCCCGCGCTCGCCGCGGACGCGCCGAAGGAGGCGCAGGCGGCGAGCAAGTACATGCTCCTCGAGGAGATCGCCGAGTACATCCGCCTCGCCGCGAGCGAGCGGCCGCTCGTCATCGTCCTCGACGACATGCAGTGGGCGGACACCGCGTCGTGGGACACGCTGGAGTATCTCCTGCCCCAGCTCGAGAACGAGCGGCTCCTCATCTGCCTGACGATTCGCGCCGAGGAGACGTTCGGCGAGTCGCTCGAGCGCCGCCGCCGCCTCTCGCGCAACGAGATGTTCCACGAGCTGACGCTGTCGCGCCTCACGCGCGAGGAGCTGAAGACGTGGGTCGAGGCGGCCTTCCACCGACAGGACGTCGGGCGCGAGTTCCTCGCCTTCCTCTACCGGCAGACGGAGGGGAACCCGCTCTTCGTCGTCCAGGTGCTGCGCACGCTCGTCGACGAGGGGCTGATCTGGTACACGGGGGAGCGGTGGGAGTGGCGGCCGGTCTCGGAGCTGCGCCTCCCGCTCGCCGTCAGCGACCTGATCTCGCGCCGCCTCTCGCGGCTCTCGCCGAAGGCGCACGGGATCCTCACGACCGCGGCCGTCATCGGGCGCGAGTTCGAGATCGACCTCGCGCTCGAGGCGGGGGCCGGCGCGGAGGACGAGCTGCTCGACGCGGTGGACGAGGCGGTGCGCGCCTCCGTCCTCCAGTCCGCGGCGCACCGCGGCGGGGACCGCTACGCCTTCACGCACGGCCTCATGGCCGAGGTCCTCCGCGACTCGGTGAACGTGCGCCGGCTGCGCCGCATCCACGAGCGCGTCGCGCGCGCGCTCGAGCGCCTGCGGCCGACGGCGGTCCCGGAGATCGCGACGCACTACGACCGCGCGGGGAACCAGGAGCGCGCCTACGCCTTCGCCTGCGAGGCCGCCGAGCGGGCGGAGAGCGTCTACGCGCACGCCGAGGGGACGGAGTTCCTGCGCATGGCGGAGCGCAACGCGACGACGCCGGCGCAGCTCGCCGAGGTGCGCGTGCGCCTCGCGCAGATCGCCGAGGCGGTGGGGCGCTACGACGAGGCGGAGGAGCTCTGCGACCTCGCCATCGAGTGGTTCGCCGGGCAGGGGCACGCCGACCGCGCGCTCGCGCTGCGGCGCATGCGCGAGCGCGTGCGGAGCGCGCTCGGCCAGCCGGCGCGCCGCACGCTCGAGGCGTGTCTCGCCCTGGCCGAGGAGGCGGCGCGGCTCGGCCTGGACGAGGAGCGCGCCGCCCTGCTCCAGATGATCTCGCAGTCCTACGGGCGGCTCGGCGACGCGCGCGCCGCCGAGCGCATCGCCTGGGAGTGCGTTCACATCTCGGAGAAGGTGGGGAGCCCGAAGCTGCTCGCCGACTCGCTCATCCGGCTCGGCATCACGCTCGTGCAGGACCAGAGCGCGCAGGCGATCGAGATCTACGCGCGCGCCCTCGAGATCTACCGCGGGCTCGGCGACTACGTCGGGCAGGCGCGCTGCCACAACAACATCGGCGTCGCCCACCAGTTCCGCGGCGAGTGGGCGGCGGCGCAGGCGGAGTACGACACGTGCATGACGCTCGCGCGCACCGCCGGCTCCGTGGACCTGTGGGGGCTCGCCGCGATGAACATCGGCGTGCAGCACATGAAGAACGGCGCCTACGACCGCGCCCGCGACCTCTTCGGCGAGGCGCTCGCGCTCTTCGCCGCGGTGAAGAACAGCGAGAAGCAGCTCTACGCGCTGTACAACCTCGCGCACCTCGACCGCGAGCGCGGCGAGCTCGCCACGGCCGGCGAGATGTACGACGTCGCGAGCGCGCTCGCCTTCCGCGTCGGGCAGAGCGAGGTCGAGGTCGGCGCGCTCGCCGGCTCCGGGCTCGCCGCCCTCGAACAGGGACGGCTCGAGGAGGCGCGCGCCGCCTATCGCGTCGTCACCGAGAAGCTCAACGGACGCTCCGACTGGTTCCAGGGACGCGAGCTCGTCGAGGCGCTCCGCATCCGGCTCGCCGCGCGGGACGGCGACGGCGACGCCGCGGTCGCGCAGTTCCTCCAGGCCCACGAGCTCGCGGACTCGAGCGACGCCTACTCGGCGGCCTGGCTCACCGTGGCCTGCGCGGACTCGCTCCTCACGCACGACCCGGGTCGGATCCGGGTGCTCGTCACCGGCTACGCCGTGCGCGTGCGCGAGATGGGCTACTCGGCGATGACGGAGCGGTACGAGGCGCTGCTCGCTCGGGCATAAGGACATCGTGTCCGGTCGTGTTGACCGAAACGGCCGCTGTCGCGTCTCTGGACGGCTGCTCGGAGAACGTCGTAACGCGTTGTGATCGTTAGGGTTGTAGTGTTCAGAGGGGCGCCTGCCGAGGCTGGTACGGCCTGTGCTTTACTGCAGCCCAAAGTTGGAGCCCCTTCATCAGGACTCTTCTATGCGTTCGCACTTCATTCGCGGTGCCGTGCCGCTGCTGGCACTCGCCGCGCTCGCAGCCTGCGGCGACGTCGTCGCGCCGGTCGGGACGCCCGAGGGCGGCCCCGCGCTCGCGTCGGTGAGCCGCTTCGGCCGCGTGAACGCCGACGTCATCGTCGACCTCATGGCGGCGGACTCGCTGTCCGCCGACATCACGGTCACGCCGACGGGCGGCTGGTTCCGACTCGGGAACCACGGGAT
This sequence comes from Gemmatimonadaceae bacterium, assembly GCA_036375115.1. GTDB lineage: Bacteria > Gemmatimonadota > Gemmatimonadetes > Gemmatimonadales > Gemmatimonadaceae > DASUSM01. Next base: position 19,769 of record DASUSM010000150.1, read on the forward strand.
CTTCTTCCCCGATCACGCGATCTGCGACCCGGCGACGTCGTCCTACGGCGTCGGACACTGGGACGAGCCGTGCGACGTCCTCGACCAGCCGATCCAGATCCACGCCGAGGTGCGGACGCAGGATGGCCGCAGCTGGGTGGACTTCACGCCGGCCCTGCGCTTCGCGCCGAGCGCGGACTCGACGCAGTGGGTGCAGATCTACCTCTATTCCGACGGCGCGCTCGACCCGGACAACCTCCCCGAGATGACGATCCTCTGGTCGTCGGGGATCGGCGATCCGGGGGTGGACGAGTCGGTGGACGACGCGACGCAGCGCACGTTCGTGGACATCGACCACGGGATCGCCTTCCGCCGCATCAAGCACTTCAGCGGCTACAGCGTCTCGTCGGGGATCCGTTCCAGCGTGAACGAGCTCACGGGCGCGCTGGGGCTGTGATGACGGGGCCTGACGACATCCCGCGCCGGGGGTGAGGCCCGGCGCGACGGCCCCGACTCGAACGGCGCGCACCATTCCGGTGCGCGCCGTTCGCGTTTCGGACGGCCGTCCGGGTGCCGGCTCAGCTTGGCGGCCCATCGGGCCCGCGGAGCACGTAGCCGACGCCGCGCACCGTGTGCAGGAGCCGCGCGCGCCCGCCCTCCTCGAGCTTCTTCCGCAGGTACGTGATGTAGACGTCGACGATGTTGGATTCCGGCTCGAGCGGCTGCTTCCAGACGTGCGACGCGATCATGTCGCGCGAGACGGCGCGGCCGGCGTTGCGCGTGAGGTACTCGAGCAGGGCGTACTCCGTCTGCGTGAGGGCGACGGGGGCGCCGCCGCGGGTGACGGTGCGGGCGACGGTGTCGAGCTCGAGGTCGTCCACGGCGAGCCGCAGCTCGGACTCGCGGATCGCCGCGCGCCGCAGGAGCGCGCGCACGCGGGCGACGAGCTCCCCGGCGTCGAACGGCTTCGCGAGGTAGTCGTCGGCGCCGGCGTCGAGACCCGAGACCTTGTCGTCCACCGAGCCGCGCGCGGTGAGCATGAGGATCGGCGCGCGGATGGCGCGGCGGCGCAGCTCGACCGCCACCTCGAGCCCGCTGCGGTCGGGGAGGCCGATGTCGAGGACGACGAGGTCGGGGCTCAGGTCGAGGGCGAGGTGCAGCCCCGTGGTGCCGTCGCTCGCGCCTCTGACGTCGAAGCCCTCCGCGCGGAGCAACCGTTCCAGCAGGTCCAGGATCTGTGCCTCGTCCTCGATCGCGAGGACGAGCGCACCCCCGTCCTGTCGCGGGGAAGGGTCACTTGGATCGTTCATGTGTCCCGAAGGTATGCCACCCTCCGACAACGGCAAGCCGGGCGCCACCCCTTGAGGCGATCGTCGAGGATCGTTTCCTTTCGCGCGTGCCGACGGACGAGGGGCGGGCAGCGGCCCGCGCGGAGCTGACCGCCGCGACGGTGGGCGCGGGGGCGGTGGCCGCCGCGGCCACGGGCGGCGCCTTCGTCGCCTTCGGCGCGCGCGCCGGCGACCCGCTCCTCCACGTCAACGCCCTCGCCGGCATCCTCCTCGACAGCCGCGTCTCGTTCGTGACCGGCCCGCACGCGGTCGTGACGAGCGTCGGGGCGCTGCTGCTCGTCGCCCTGACGTTTCTCTGGGCGGCGCTCTTCGTCGGCGCGGCGCTGACGCTCGGCCTGCGCCGCGGCGCCGGTCTGCTGCTCGCATCCTGCACGGCGGCAGTCCTCGCATTTTGCGTCGATGCCCTCGTCCTGCCGCGTCTCGCGGGGGAGAGCACCCTCGCCGCGCTCTCGCTGCCGCGGCTCGCGCTCGTCCATCTCCTGCTCGCGGGCGCCTTCCCGATCGGTATGCGACTTGCTCTTTCCGGTCGGTACTCGACGAGCGATGACGCGCTCGGTGCGCCGCGGGTGTATCGATCGGGTGACGATGGTTGACGGGCTCCGGTCCCGCCGGAACCTTTCGTCGCCGCTCGTGTTCGACCGATCGTCGCCACGGGGACGCAGCAGGCCTGCTTCCGTCGTGCCGTACGCGAGTCGAGCGGGGTCCGCAGAGAACCACCGCTCAATCCAGGAGGTGGGCATGGACGTCCTCGTGATGCTCGAGGAGCATCCCGATCAGTCGCCGGTGCTGGCACACGTGAACTCCGTGCCGGCTCCCCTCAACACGGACTGGCCCTCGCGGGACGTGGTGACGCTGTACGGCGTCCCGACCCCGGAGTCGCTGGCCCTGGCCCTCGCCGCGGCCGTCGAAAGCCATCGCGAGGAGGGGGGCGCCGACGCGATCCGGCACCTCGGACTGTGGGCCGAGCGTGGCGCCGTGGGTGATGCGGCGTGGCGCGACCGCCACACCGGGCAGCTCATGACGCGGGACCTCGAGATTCCGCTCGAGATCCTCCACGCGACCGCGAAGCAGATCCTCCACGAGAGCGGGCAGCTCCTGCGCCGGCTCATCGCCGGGCTGTCGATGCCCGACTGGCCGGAGGGTGCGCGGCGCGCGATCAACTTCTCGCTCGCCCCGATGCTCGGCGTCAGCGGCGCCGGCGGGGCGCGCCTCGACACCGTGCTCGACACGTGGCGCGAGGCGGACGGGCTCACCTTCGACTACGAGACCGACTGAACGACCCTCATTCGTCAGAACGCAGCACCCACGAGGCCGTCCGGGATCACCGGACGGCCTTCGTCGTGACGGCCCCTGCCGCGCGTCCGGCCCGCTCCCCTTGACGCCTCCGCCCGCCGGCTGCACGCTACGACCACGTACGCCGGAGCCGCATCCTCATGCCTCATCCCACCACTCGTCCCCGCCGCCGCCCCTCCGGGGGCGAGCGCGTCTTCGCGGACGACGGGGGGCTGCTCTGGAGCGCATCGCACAGGAAGCAATCGAAGCACGCGGACGACCCGGTCGTCGTCTTCGCGTGCATCAGCGATTCTCGGCAATCCGTGCGCGCCATGGCCGTCGACGCGAGCTTCCGGATCGCCGACGTGAGCGACGACACGCTTCGCGAGTGGTTGCGTGCCGCGCCCCGAATCGGGCGTCTCACTTAGCGACGGCACGAGGTGACGCATGCGGGAGTACCATGGACGGGAGATCAGGAACGTGGCGGTAGTCGGACACGGGGCGAGCGGGAAGACCAGCCTGGTCGACGCGCTCGCCTTCGTGTCCGGCTCCTCGAAACGGCACGGGTCCGTGAAGGACGGGACCGCGCTCACCGACTTCGGCCCCGACGAGGTCGAGCGGCAGTACTCGATCCACCTCGGCGTCGCGCACGCCGAATGGCTCGACACGAAGATCAACCTCGTCGACACGCCGGGCTATCTCGACTTCCAGGGCGACGCGATCGCGGGACTCGCCGCGGCCGACGGCGCCCTCGTCGTCGTCGGGGCGACGGCCGGCGTCGAGGTCGGCACCGAGCGCATGTTCCGCGAGGCCCTCGAGCGCCGCGACCCGGTCCTCTTCGTCGCCTCGATGATGGACAAGGAGAACGCGAGCTTCGAGCGCGTCTACCGCGACATCAAGCAGCGCCTGACGAGCAAGGTCGTCCCCGTCGAGGTGCCGATCGGCGAGGGGCCGGACTTCCGTGGCATCATCAACCTCTTCGCCCGCAAGGCGTACCTCTACCGGCCCGGCACGAAGACCGGCGAGTACGACGAGCAGGAGATCCCCGCCGAGCTGCGCCCCGTCTTCGACCAGTACTATCAGGAGCTCATCGAGACGATCGCCGCCACCGACGACACGATCCTCGAGCACTACCTCGAGGGGGAGGAGATCTCCCGCGACGAGGCGCTCCGCGGGATGCGCGAGGCGATGAAGCGAATGGAGATCTTCCCCCTCTACTGCGTCTCCGCCGAGCTCACCTACGGCACGCGCGCCCTCCTCCACCAGCTCGTCCAGGTCATGCCCTCCACCTACGAGATGGAGGAGCTGCACGCCTTCACCGGCGCCGAGGGGAGCGCGACGGTCGAGATCCACGCCGACGACGAGGCGCCGTTCGCCGCGCTCGTCTTCAAGACGCTCGCCGAGCCGCACGTCGGCGATGTCTCCTTCTTCCGGATCTTCTCCGGCGCGGTGGCGAACGGGCAGGAGGTCTACAACGCCACGCGCGACGGGGCGGAGAAGCTCGGCCACCTCTCCGTGCCGCAGGGGAAGGAGCGCCTCGAGGTGCCGCGGCTCTTCGCCGGCGACATCGGGTGCGTCGCGAAGCTGCGCAACACGCACACGAACGACACGCTCTCGACGCGCGAGCACCCCGTGCGGCTCCCCCAGATCGCCTTCCCGGAGCCGCTGCTCGCCTTCGCCGTGCACGCCTCGACGCGGAACGACGAGGAGAAGCTCCAGGCGGGGCTCCACCGCCTGCACGACGAGGACCCGACGTTCGAGGTCCACTACAACGCCGAGACGCACGAGACGCTCGTCTCCGGGCTCGGCGAGCGGCACCTCGACGTCGTGCTCGCCTCGCTGCGGCGCAAGTTCGGCGTCGGCGCCGAGCTCACGCCGCCGAAGATCGCCTACCGCGAGACGCTGCGCGCGAAGGGGGAGGGGCAGGGCCGGCACAAGAAGCAGACGGGCGGGCGCGGGCAGTTCGGCGACTGCTGGGTGCGGATGGCCCCCGCGCCGCGCGGCGCCGGCTACCAGTTCGAGGACCGCATCGTCGGCGGTTCGATCCCGAGCAAGTACATCCCGGCGGTGGAGCGCGGGATCCAGGAGGCGTCGCAGCGCGGCATCCTCGCCGGCTATCCGCTCGTCGACTTCCGCGTCGAGCTCTTCGACGGCTCGTACCACTCCGTGGACTCGAACGAGATGTCGTTCAAGATGGCGGGGATCCTCGCCTTCAAGGCCGTCGCGCCGAAGTGCAAGCCGGTCCTCCTCGAGCCGCTCGACGAGGTGATCGTGACGACGCCCGACGAGCACCTCGGCGACGTGATGGGCGACGTCTCGGCGCGCCGCGGGCAGATCCACGGCACCGAGTCGGCGGGCGCCGGGCGCACCGTCGTGCGCGCCGTGATCCCGCAGTCGGAGCTGCACCTCTATGCCACCCAGCTCCACTCGCTGACCCACGGGCGCGCGACCTTCACGCGCCGCTTCCACGGCTACGAGGAGGTCCCCGGCGAGGCCGCGCAGAAGGTGATCGCCGGCGCGACGAAGGAGGAGATGGCGGAGGTGTAGGACAGGGACGAGGGGAGGGGGACGGGGGACGAGAGGGCGGCCCGCCGCTCGTCCCTCGTCCCCGCCGTCCTACTTCTTCGTCTCGATGAGGATCGCGCCTCCCTCGTGCCCCGTCCCGTAGCGGGTCGTCGCATCGCCGGCGCGGAGGAAGCGGATGCTGCGCACGTCGGTCGAGTTGATGCGTCGCAGCGCCTCGAGGCCGCCGATCCGCGAGCCGTCGAGGTACACGATCGCGTACTGCGGCGACGTGCGGGTGCTCCCGCCGCTGCGCGTACGGAGCCACGCCGGCCGCAGCCGCTGCACGACGTCGTAGGTGGACCCGACGCCGGCGTCCTGGATCTCGGCCTGCGTCAGCAGGTCGCTGGAGTGTCGGCTTCCGCCGGCGCCGGTCGTCGCGGCCGTGCCCCCACTCCCCCCGGAGGCGCAGGCGGCGAGGACGGCGACGAGCAGGAGGGCGGGGAGTCGGAGGATCGACGAGGGACGCATCGCGGGCTCCTGAAGAGTGGGCACGGTGTCGATCTCTACTCTGCCGCGCGGCGCGGGGCCCGGCAAGGACCCGCCCGCCTGTCGGTCCCGGTCGGCTACCGGTCGCGCGCCGCTCCCGTCCGCGCCGGGAGCAGCGGCCAGACCCGCTCGTCCTCCGGCCCGATCAGCCAGACGGAGAAGCCGCGGAGCCCGCGCTCGCGCGCGAAGTCGAGCTTCGCCTGGAAGCTGCGCACGTCCTCGTGGAAGATCCACTCGTACGTGCCGCCGACCGCGTAGCGCGTCCACGACACCTTCTCCGCGTCGTCCCACGTGAACGTCGCGCCGTTGCGCTCGGCGAGGTGCAGCGCCCAGGCGTGGCTCAGCGCCTCCGACCAGGAGCGCGCCCGCTCGGGGATGCTCGCATCCTCGCGCGTGTACCAGCGCATCGACTGCGTGGCGATGCCGAGCGAGAGCTTCTCCTTCGGGATGTGGCGGAGAAAGTGGTCGACGACGTCGCGCGTCCACGCCATCCCGGCCTGCGGACCCGGCGGGGTGCGCCGCGTGTGCTGGCTGTACGACATGATCGTGACGAAGTCCGCCGCCCTCCCGATCGCCGCGAGGTCGTAGCCGCCCCGCCAGCTGTCGAAGAGGAAGCGGTGGTAGCCGAGCGGGCCGACGGCCTCCTCGGGGCGGTGCACGATGGCGATGCTGAGGACGAAGCCCGCCCGGTGCATCGCGCCCGCCGCGTCGGTGAACCATCGGGTGAAGCGTGCGCGGTCCTCGAGCGGGAGATTCTCGACGTCGAACTGGAGCCCCCAGTAGCCGTTCGCGCGGCAGAGCGCGACCATCTGCTCGACGGAGCGCGCGAGCGCCGCCGAATCGGCGAGGAGGCGCCGCAGGCTCGGCTGGTGGAAGCGCTCGTTGACGATGAGCGGCATGACCTTCACGCCGCGCTCCCGCGCGAGCCGCATCACCATCGGGTCCACGCCGCCGAACATCAGGCCGAGCGAGTCGATCGTGTAGCCGGGCGGCGCGATGACCGTGACGCGGTCCGCGTTGCGCTGGAAGCTCGTCCAGCTCTCCTCGGTGTCGGTGTAGTACCAGAGCGACTCGAGCGGGCGCTGGGCGGCGAGCGCGGCGGGGAGCAGGGCGAGGGCGGCGACAGCCAGGGCGACGACGGCGCGGGTGCGAAGGCGATTCATGAGGCGGGCGGAGGAAGAAGCGATGCGAGAACGTGGAGAAGGTGCCCGCTCCCGCTCCCTGCGGCAAGGACCGCCGGTCTTTCCCTCCCTCGTTCCGCGTCCCGCGTCCCTGCCGCACGGACGACGAGGCCCGCGATGCTCGCGCATCACGGGCCTCGCCACGGAATGCCGGACGGCGCCGGACCGCGCGCCCGACTATCCGTTCGCCGAGGAGCGGCGCTTTCGCTTCGCCGCGCTCGACTGCTGCCGCTTGCTCTTCGCCGCCACGCCGATCGGGATCGGGACGATGTCGGGCTGCGCCGGCTCGCCACACGTCACGGGCTGCGCGGGCTGCTTGTAGACGAACCGCTGCCCCTCGTAGTTGCGGAAGACGACCGCGTCGTCGGTGATCTCCTCGACGTACTCGGGGAGGAGCGGGACCTTCCCGCCGCCGCCCGGCGCGTCGATCACGAAGTGCGGCACGGCGAGCCCCGACGTCCAGCCGCGCAGCGCCTTCACGATCTCGAGCCCCTTCTGCACCGTCGTGCGGAAGTGCTCGCCGCCCGCGACCTGGTCGGCCATGTAGATATAGTAGGGCCGGACGCGCGCCTTCAGCAGCTTCTGCATCAGCTCCATCATGATCGCGGGGTCGTCGTTCGTCCCGCGCAGCAGCACCGTCTGGCAGCCGAGCGGCACCCCCGCATCGGCGAGCCGGCCGAGCGCGGCGACCGTCGCCGGCGTCAGCTCGCTCGGATGGTTGAAGTGCGTGTTCATGTAGACCGGGTGGTACTTCCGCACCATCTCGCAGAACTCCGGCGTGATGCGCTCCGGCAGGTGCGAGGTGATCCGGCTCCCGATGCGGATGATCTCGACGTGCGGGATCGCGCGCAGGTTCTCGAAGATGTACTCGAGCCGCCGGTCGGAGAGCATCATCGGGTCGCCGCCCGAGAGGATGACGTCGCGGATCTCGGGGTGGCTCCGGATGTAGGCGAACGCCGAGTCGTACTGGTTGAGCGGGATCTTCTCCGGGTCGCCGACCTTGCGGCGCCGCGTGCAGAAGCGGCAGTACGTCGCGCAGACCGGGCTGACGAGGAAGAGGACGCGGTCGGGGTAGCGGTGCGTGATGTTCGGCACCGGGGAGTCGGCGTCCTCGTCGAGCGAGTCGATGACGCCGTCCACGACGTCCAGCTCCTCCACCGTCGGGACGTACTGGTTCCACATCGCGTCCCCGACCTCGCGGATCTGCTCGAGCGCGGCGGGGGTGATGCGCATCTGGAAGTTCTCGAAGGCGGGGCGCAGCGCCTCCACGTCGATCACGTCGCGCCCGAACCGCTCGGCCAGCTTCTCGAGCGAGTCGACGCTGCCTTCCCTCAGTACTCTCTGCCAGTCACTGCTCATGGCTGCTGCTCCGTGCCCGCCGTGGGGCCTGGAAGGCGTTTCGTGAAGATGACCCGGTCGTCGTCCGGCGCGTAGAACGCGCGGACTCTCGCCGCCTCGACGTAGCCTCGTCGAGAGTAGAACGCGCGCGTGCCGACGTACTCGGGCCGGGAGGACGTCTCGACCACCAGCATCCGCGCCCCGTCGTCGGCGAGCATCCGCTCGACGTCCGCCAGCAGCGCGCTCCCGCCGCCCGCGCCCTGCAGCGCCGGGTCGACGGCGATCCAGTACAGGTCGTACGTCCGGTCGGTGCCGGGCGTCGGACCGTGGCAGGAGAAGGCGACGAGCCTGTCGTGTTCGGCGAAGAGGCCGAGGAAGGCGTAGTCGGCCGCTGCGGCAGCGAGGGCGGCGCTCGGCGCTCGGCGCTCGGCACTCGGCACCCCACTCGCCTCGTCGAACAGCTCGAGGGCGACGTCCACCTCGTTCTCGCGAAAGACGTCGCAGGCTCGAAGAATCTCCGCGACGCGGGCCCGATGGCTCGCGTCGAGCGCGGCGAGGCGGAGGGCGGATCGCATCGGCGTCGTCGTCAGGTGCGGCCCGCGGCGACGAGCGGCACGGCGACGCCGGAGAGCCGCTGCGCGAGCGCCCACCGCTCCTCCTCGGGCGTTCGCTGCCCCGCGCGCTCGAGCGCGAGCCGACAGATGGCGAGCACGAGCGCGTCGTACTCCATCCCCGCTTCGCGCGCCATGCGGGCGAGGCCCGCGTCGGGCGCGATGTCGGGGTTGGCGTTGACCTCGAGGATCCACGGCCGCCCGTCGGCGTCGATGCGGAAGTCGCAGCGGCCGTAGCCGGCGCCGCCGACGACGCGCCACGCCTCGCGCGCGATGCGCCGCAGCTCGTCGGCGAGCGCGGCCGGGAGGTCGGCGGGACAATGCGGCGCGGCGCCGAGGTCCTCCTCCGAGCCCGTCTCCCACTTCGAGCGGTAGCTGACGATCCGCCACAGCTTGTCGGGCATCGCGCCGAAGTCGATCTCGGCGATCGGGAGCACCTGGTCGCCGACGACGCCGACGTTCACCTCGCGCCCGTCCACGTAGCGCTGGACGAGGACCTCGTCCCACCGCTCGTGCATCGCGCGGAGACGTGCCGAGAGGGCGCGCGCGCTGCGCACGACGGAGCGCTGCTCGACGCCGATCGATGCGTCTTCCGCGGCCGGCTTGCAGATCGCCGGGAAGGGAAGGTCGGCGCGCAGCGGCTGGCCGCGGCGGACGATGGCGAACTCCGGAACGGGCAGCCCGGCGCCGTGCAGCAGGTCGTTGACGACGTGCTTGCGCAGGCAGACGGCGGTCGTCCAGCTCGCGCTCCCGGTGTAGGGGACGCCGAGCAGCTCGAGCACGCCGACGACCCCCGGCTCGAGCGCGGCGACGCCGTCGACCCCTTCGCAGAGGTTGAAGGCGAGGTCGACGCGGGCGCGACGCAGCCGCTCGATCCATCGTGCATCCGGGTTCACGGGGACGCGCACGACGTCGTGCCCCGCGCCCTGGATCGCGCGCTCGACCGCCTCGACCGTGTCGAGGATGACGACGTCGGGCGTCGCGCCGAGCGCCGAGGCGCCGTCGAAGAGGATCGCGACCTTCATCGCGTCCTCCGCGCCGCCCGGTCCGCGGCCGCGCCCATCGTCTTCAGGCCGGTCATGCGACCGACCGGCGCACGCGCGTGCGGCGCGGCGCGGAGAGGGGGACGGCGAGCCGCGCCGCCGCGTGGCGGAGGCAGGACTGAATCAGCTCGTCGTAGCTCATCCCGGCCGCGCGCGCCGCCTTCGGGAAGCACGAGTTGTCGGCGGGATCGGGGAGGATCCCCGGGAGCGGGTTCACCTCGACGACGTTGGGCGTCCCGTCGGCGTCGAGGCGGACGTCGATGCGCGACCAGTCGCGGCAGCCGAGCACGCGGTAGGCGTGGAGGACGACGTCGACGATCGACTCGCGCAGACCGTCGTCGATGCGGGCCGGGCACTCGAAGATCGGGAGCGGATCCTCGCGCGTGTCCCACACCCACTTCGCCTCGTAGCCGTAGATCGGCAGGGCGCCGTCGGGGAGCGCGTCGAAGTTCATCCCGACGAGCGGGAGAACCCGCGCCTCGCGCCCGTTGCCGAGCACGGCGCAGGTGAACTCGCGTCCCGGGAGGAAGCGCTCGACGAGCACCGGCTGCTCGTACGACTCGAGGAGGAAGGCGACCTGGCGGCGGAGCTCGTCGGGGGACCGGACGAGATTCTTCTCCGTGATCCCCTTCGACGAGCCCTCGTGGAGCGGCTTGACGAACAGCGGGGAGGAGGGAGTGGGGACGAGGGACCGGGAGGGGAGCAGGGACCGGGGATCGGCGACACGAGTCGCGATTCCCGACTCCGCTCTCCGGTCCCCGGTCCCCGGCCGGTCCCCCGATCCCGACAGATCCTCCATCCCCTCCACCACCGCGAACTCCGCCGTCGGGACGCCGTGGTACGAGAGGATCTCCTTCGTCCTCCGCTTGTCGAGGCAGAGCGAGAGCGTGAACGGGTCGCTTCCCGAGTAGGGGATGCCGTAGAACTCGCAGATCGCCGGGACGTGCGCCTCGCGGTTCACGCCGCGGAGCCCCTCGGCCATGTTGAAGACGATGTCCACGTCGGCCTCCCGGACGCGCTCGGGGAAGTCGCGCGTCGCCTCGAGCCGGACGACCTCGCCGAGTCCGCCGAGGGCGGCGGCGACGGCGTCGATCGTCTCGGGCGAATCCCACTCGGCGTACTCGTCGTCGTCCGCGGCCGGACGCGCCGGAGAGGCGCCGCGCGAGCGCGCGGGCGCGAGGGCGCCGATCGTGGAGGAGGCGGAGCCGCCGCCGGCGCGAGTGCGCGCTGCCGGCGCGTGGGGGAGCCGGGACCGTTCGTCCCGGCCGATACTGGGAGGCTCTTCGTCGGGCGTCGAGCTCTCGTCGAGTGGTGCGTCGAGCTCGGGCTTCTGATTGTACGCGAATCCGATTCGCGTCATCCGCTGCGCGGCGATCGTCGTCTCCTGCGACTGTGCCGCCTCAGGCCGGGCGGCGAGACTGTGCGCGGTTCGAAGCGGCACCCGTTGCCGCGGCGTCGTCGCCACGAGAAAGTGGCAAAGACGATGCCAGTTGAGCGATGCGCGAAAATATGCGGGGTGATTTTCTCGCGCAATGACTTTTTTTCGCGTGCGCGGCGCGCGCGTCAGACCTTGTGATATCCGACCCGCGCCGCCTCCTGCCGATCGGCCGCGGTGTAGATCTCGAAGTCCGCGAAGAACGCCGGCGCCTCCCGCTGCAGGACGCGGAGCACGGCGACCGCCGCGCGGCGGATCTCCAGCTCGGCGCCCTCACCCGTCCGCAGCTCCAGCATCGTCCGCCAGGCGCGGGCGTTCCCCGTGACGACGATCTTCGTCTCCGTCGAGTTGGGGAGCACGCCGCGCGCCGCCTCGCGCGCCATCTTCCGCCTGTGGACGCGGTCCTCGACCCAGGCGTAACGCTCCATCAGCCGCTCGACGAGGGCGACGTAGCTCGCGAGCGCGCTCTCGACCTGCCCGCGCCACGCCGCCTCGAGCGCCGCGTCGCCGGCGATCGCCGGCGGGACGACGAACGCCGCCTCCGACTCGTCGACGTAGCGCTGCGAGAGCTGGGAGTAGGCGAACCCCGCCCGGTGCCGCACCAGCTCGTGCGTCAGCGACCGCGAGATCCCCTCGAGGAGGAGGGAGTAGTTGGCGTGCTCGAGGACGCTGCCGTGCCCCTGCTTCTTGATGTTCTCGAGGTAGTCGCGCGTCGAGCGGCTCGCCGGGTTCCGCTGGCTCATGTAGCAGAGCCGTCCCGCGAACTCGGCGAGCCGCTCGCCGTCGGTCCCCTCGCCCATCCACTGGACGGGGAGGTGCGCGGGCTCGGCGAAGACGGGGCGCGCGAGCACGGTGACGACGGGCTCGCGATAGAGGCGGGAGTCGGCGAGGGGCATGAGAGCGGTAACGGA
>DASUSM010000151.1:0-8634 GCA_036375115.1 Gemmatimonadaceae bacterium
GGCTCGCCGTCGAATCCCGTGCTCGTGACGCAGCTCAAGTACGACCTCGACGCGCTCTACCGGAACGTGCAGGCGCAGGGGAAGCCGTGGGTCCGCGGGACGCACACGGCGTGGCGCCGCGGGAAGTACGTCTTCGTCGCCGACGAGGTCTTCGTGCTCGAGGACCTGATGAAGCTCAGCGGCGGGCAGGTGAGCCGGGCCTACGGCAACCTCCAGGTGATCGACGTCTCCGACCTCGAGGCGCCGAAGTCGGTGGCGTGGTATGAGCCGGAGGTCGGCGGGGTGCACAACATCTGGGTCGCCGGCGACACGCTCTACATGGGCGCCTACGACGGCGGCTTCCGCGCCTTCGACGTCTCGGGGGAGCTGCGCGGCGACCTGCGGGCGCAGGGGCGGGAGATCGCCGCGCTGATGCCGGCGGCACCGGACGGCCGCGTGGCGAACGCGCCGATGACGTGGGGTGCCGTGGTGAAGGACGGTCTCGTGTTCGTCCCCGACATGAACAGCGGGCTCTGGATCGTCCGGCTGGAGCCGAAGGAGCGGCCGCTGACGCCATGAATGCGTCATTAAGGCGTCAACAAGACGTCTGAGACAGGCTTTCTCCGCGATGCCGTCGAGCGGGCCCGGGTCCAGAGTGGACCGGGCCCGCTCGCGCATGCGCGCCCCCACTCCGGTGTGGCCGGGTGCTGTGAGGGATTCGCCGACGGACTCGGCCGTTCCATAGAGAGGCGCTCGGTCGTCTTCAGCACGCCAGCAGCGCGACACACCGTCGCGCTCGTAAACGGATGCGTCACCGTCGCCCGTGACGCGCCGCAGCCGAGGTCCGACCGGCGATGGCCGGTGCGGGCCCGTCGTGTCCGTCACCCCCCGCGAGTTGTCACCTCTGCTCCGACGACAGCGCCTCCTGCGCGCGCCGGTCCGCTCCGCCGCGACGCTCCTGCTCGCGGCGGGGGCGGGGCTCACCTGCGATGCGGGACAGGCGCTCGCGCCCGCCGGCGCCGAGCCCGTGCTGCTGGCCTACGCGGGTCCGCCGACGATCGCCCTCGGCGACACGGTCGCCCTCGCCGTCGTCGCCGAGCGCGGCGGGGCCCCGCTGGCCTCGCCGCGGCTCCTCGTCACCTCCTCCGACTCGACCGTGCTCGCCGTGCGCGCGGATGGGGATTCGCTCGTCGCGCGCCGCCGCGGCGAGGCGACGCTCACCGTGCGCCTCGTCAGCGCGATCCTTCCGGACGGCGGATCGGTCATCACCCAGCCCATCCGCGTCACCGCGGCGCAGCTGACCGTGTCGCCGGCGACGCTGCTCTTCACGAGCATCGGCGACGAGGGGAACGTGAGCGCGGAAGCGGTGGACGCGGGCGACGTGGAGATCGACGCGCCGATCGCCTGGCGCTCGACGGCGGAGGACGTCGTCGTCGTGGACTCGCGCGGGCACGTGCGCGCGGTCGGCGCAGGCACGGCGCAGATCGAGGCGCGCATCGCCGAGGACGGGATGACCGCGGCCGCGACGGTCGAGGTGCGCCAGGTGGCGCAGCGCGTCGTCTTCGTGCCCGAGCAGGTCCGCTTCGACGCCCTGCAGGTGGACACGACCTTCGCCGTCGAGGCACGCGACGCGAACGGGAACGCCATCGCCGGCGTCGTCCCCACGCTCGTCCCGTGCAACCCGAGCATCGCGACGCTGACCGCGGCCGGCGCGCTCCGCTCGGTGGCGAACGGCGAGACGTGCATCGTCGCGCGCGCCGACGGCGCCGACGACACGCTCACCGTGACGGTGGACCAGCAGGCGGTGCGCGTGACGGTCGTCGCGCCGAGCGGGCTCGTCATCCGTGCGCTCGGCGGCACGGTCGAGCTCGAGGCGCTCGCCTACGACCGCACGGACCGCCCGATCGGCGACACGCCGCCGCGCTGGTACCTCCACCCCGACGACGCCGGCAACGCGCGTGTGGACACCGCGAGCGGGGTCGTCGAAGGGCTCGCCGTCGGCCCCGCGCTGATCGTCGCGGCGGTGGACACGGCGACGGCGACGGTCACCGTCACCGTGCGCAACGACCCCGACTCCGCCGTCGTCGATCCCGCGGACACGACGTTCACGAGCGTCGGCGACGCGGCGCCGGTGCGGGCCCGCGTCTTCAACGAGCGCGGCGCCCTCGTGCCCGACGCGCCGCTCGTCTGGCGCACGCTCGACCCCGCGGTCGCCTCGGTCTCCGCCGCCGGGCTCGTCACCGGGCTCGTCGAGGGGACCGCGCGCATCGTCGCCGACGCGACCGACGGGAGCGGCACGACGATGGCCAGCGGCACGGCGCTCGTGCGCGTGCGCAACGTCCCCGTCACGCTCGTCCTCACGCCGGAGCTCGACACGCTGCCGTGGATCGGCTTCGTGCGCCAGCTCTCGCTCGACGCGCGCAACGCGCGCGGCGACGCGCTCGACCCGGCGAGCTTCGACTGGCGCGTGGACGATCCCGCCGTCGCGACCGTGTCCTCCACCGGGAGCGTGACGGCGCGCGCCGTCGGCGAGACGTGGGTGCGCGTCCAGGCGCGCTACGGCGTGCTCGAGGACGCCGCGCGCATCGTCGTCACGAACGACCCGATGAGCCTGACGATCGACTCGCAGCGCGACACGCTCACCGCGCTCGGGCAGGTCGTCCAGTACACGGCGACCGTCCGCAACGGCGCCGGCGATGTCCTCGCGGTGCCGGTGACGTGGAGCTCGAGCGCTCCGCTCGTCGCGAGCGTGGACGTGAACGGCCGCACGACGGTGACGGGGTACGGGGAGGCGACGATCACGGCGACCGCCGGCTCGTCGAGCGCCGCGGTCGCGGTCACCGTGCTGAATCCGACACGCATGTACGTGGACAACGGCGTCGTCGCCACGCCGCGCGTCGGGACGCTGAAGCGCCCGTTCCTCCGCATCGCCGACGCGCTCGCCGCCGCCGATGCGTTCGACACGGTCGTCGTGCGGCGCGGCGCGGCCGCCTACGCCGAGGGCCTCCACCTCACGAAGCGCGTGACCATCCTCGGCGACTCGACCGACTTCGTCGCCTTCGGGCGCGACTCGCTCCGTCTCCCCGTCCTCGCCCACGACGTCGACACCGCGGGGATCGCCGCCTCCGGCGTGCCCGTGACGATCCGCTACCTCGCGATCCGCCACAGCCTCGACGGCCCGGCGATCGCCACCCGGGGCGCCGACGTCGACGTCGAGTGGATCTACGTGAACCCGGCGCGCGACGCGTTCGCGACGGGGCGCGGCATCGTCGTCGCCGACGCGCCCTCGGTCGCGCGCCTGCGCCGCGTCTGGGTCGCCGACGTCCGCGGCGCGGGGATCCGCCTGACGAGCCCGACGGGGGGCGAGCTCGCCGACGTCACCGTGCGGGGCGTCCGCGCCGCGTCCGGCGCGTCCGGCGCCGGGATCGAGGTGACCGGCGGCAGCGGAACCCAGATCACCCGCGCGCTCGTGCGCTCGACGGCGGGTCCGCAGATCCTCGTCGACGGCGCCGACGCGACCGCGCTCGAGGCCGTCGACCTCGCCGGCGAGTCGCAGCTCCTCGCCGTGCGCAACGCGACCGGCGCGACCCAGATCGATGCGCCGCGCCTCGACATGCGGCGGCAGACGGGAGACGCCGTCACCGGGAACTCGGAGACGGACGGCCGCTCCGGGCTCGAGATCCGCGCCACCGCGGGCGTGACGGTGCGCGACGGCATCTTCACCGACGCGAGCGGGGCGACGAGCAAGATGGACGCGGTGCGCCTGGTGGATGCGCGCGGCGGGCTCGGCGGCCCCGCGTACGGCGTGCGCATCGAGAGCAGCCGGTTCACCGGCGGCCGCTACGCCATTCGCTCCGAGCGCTCGACGCTCGAGCTCGCGGGCTCGCGCCTCGATGGGTCGGCGCTCCTCCCGATCTCGCTCGAGAGCGCCGATACGGCGCGCCTGACGAGCGACACGCTCGTCCTCGGCGCCCAGGGGTGCGTGCGCGCCGACGGCGCCGTCGTCCGGATCGCCGGATCGCTCCTCGATCGCTGCGGCACCCTCGCGCTGGCGGCGCTGTCGCTGAGCGGCGGGGCGCTCGAACTCGAGACGACGGAGCTCCGCGGCAGCTCGGGCCGCGTCGTCGCCGTGAGCGGCGCGCAGCGCGCCCGCGTCCGCAGCGTCGTCGCCCTCTCCGCCGGCGGCGCGACGGCCGGTGCGACGGGACGCGGCGCGATCGAGCTCGCGGCCGACGAGATCGAGGTGGCGGGCACCCGGGTCGAGGGCTTCGCCGCCCACGCCGGGATCGACGTCGACGGCCTCGTCGTCCGCGTGGACAGCAACGCGGTGACGCGCTCGGCCGTCGGACTCCGCTTCGTGCGCCCGCCGACGTCCGCGCCGCGCGGCAACGATCTCTGGGACAACGTCACCGCCGGCGCCGTCAACGACGATCCGCTGCTCACCATCGCCGCGCCGGAGAACTGGTGGGGCGATGCGCGCGGCCCCGAGGGACTCTCCGACCCGGACGCCGTCGGCGACATGGTCTTCGGCGGCTTCGACCTCCTCCCGCTCCGCGCCGGCCCGCGCACGCCGGGCAGCGGCACGGCGGATCTGCGCAAGATCCGCGGCGACGGCCAGGTCGCGCCGGTGAACGTCTTCCTCGCGCAGAACCTCAGCGTCCGCGTCGTGGACGCGGGCGGCCGCGCCGTCGCGGGCGCGCTCGTCACCTTCGAGTCGCTCTCGAGCCGCGGCACGTTCGAGGATGGCTCGCGCATCTTCACCGCGAGCTCGAACGCGAGCGGGCTCGCCGAGGCCCGCCTCCGCATCAACCGCTCGAACGAGCAGGTCACCGTTCGCGTGACGGCGACCGGCAGCGCGAGCACCCTCACCTTCACCGCGTCCACGCCGTGACCACCTGCGAGCGATGCGGCACCCGGGCCGCGACCGCCGCCCGCTACTGCCTCCAGTGCGGGACGGCACTCGTCGATCCCGGCGCCTCCACGATGATCCTCGACGACGAGCAGCGCAGCCCGCTGCTCGGCGCGCTGCGGCGCGAGTTGGGGCGCGAGTACACCGTCGAGAAAGAGCTCGGCCGCGGCGGGATGTCGGTCGTCTTCAAGGCGCTCGACCTCGAGCTCGGTCGCGCCGTCGCGCTCAAGGTCCTCCCGCCGGAGCTCGCGCTCAGCACGGCGCTCGCCGACCGCTTCAAGCGCGAGGCGAAGCTCGCCGCCTCGCTGGACCACCCGAACATCATCCCCATCCACCGCGTCGGGCAGGCCGGCGGACTGCTCTACTTCTCGATGAAGCTCATCGAGGGGCGCGGCCTCGACTCGATGGTCGAGACGCAGGGTCCGCTCCCCGTCGCCGTCGTCCTCCAGGTGCTGCGCTCGGCGGCCCGCGCCCTGGCCTACGCGCACGACCGCGGCATCGTGCACCGCGACATCAAGAGCGCGAACATCCTCGTGGACCACGACGGCCGCGTCCTCGTCTCGGACTTCGGCATCGCCCGGGCGATCGACGACCCGACCGTGACGGCGACGGGCACCGTCGTCGGCACGCCGTACTTCATGAGCCCCGAGCAGTGCGCGGCGAGCCGCATCGGGCCGCAGAGCGACCAGTACTCGCTCGGCGTCGTCGCCTTCCAGCTCCTCACCGGGCTCGTCCCGTTCCACGCCGAGACGCTCCCGGGGATCATGCACCACCACTTCTACACGCCGGTCCCCGATGTGTCGCAGGCCCGGCCCGATGCGCCGCCCGCGCTCATCGCGGTGCTGCGGCGCCTGCTCGCGAAGCGCCCCGAGCACCGCTACGCGACGACGCAGGCGATGATGGCGGAGATCGACGCGATCCCCTTCGGCGAGCCGGAGCGGAAGGAGGCGGAGGCGGCGCTTCGCGCGCTGGCCCGCGGGGCGCCGATCGGGCGCGTCGATGCGGGCGAGCTGCCGGCGCTCCGCTCCCCATCGCCGCTCACGCCGATCGGCGGCTCGCCGGCCGGACGTGCGCGTCGCTGGCCGCGGCGCGCGATGCTCGTCGCCGCCGGCGCGGCGCTCCCGCTCGCCGTGGCGCTCGCGCTCCGGGCCGGCCGCGGCGGAGACCGGGCCGCCGCGGAGGGCGCCGCGGTCGCCACCGCCCCCGTGATCGTCGCGCTCTCCGACAGCGGCGCCGGCCTCGCTCGTTCGGGACCCGCGGAGCGCTTGGCGCGCCGGACGACGACGGGCACGGCCGACGCACCGCGCCGTGCGCCGTCGGAGCCCGCCGCGACTCCGACGACGCCGATCGTCACCGCCGCCACGCCGGCGCCCGACACGCCGACCGTCGTGAGCACGCCGGCAGGCACGGGGGGCGCGGCCGGAAAGGTCCGCATCCGCGCCTTCCCGACCGATGCGACGATCGCGATCGATGGCCGCGAGCTCGGCACGGGCGTCGTGCTCGACTCGATCGTCCCGTCGGGGACGCGCCGGCTGCGCGTGACCGCGCCGGGCTACGTCGCGCTCGACACGACGATCGTCGTCGTCGGCGGCGAGACGACGCAGTTGCCCCGCCTCGTCCTCGCTCCGGTGGAGTCGCCGTGAGCCTCGCGCCGCGCCGCGCTCGCGGCGCACCGCTCGTCGCGCTCGCGCTGGCGCTCCTCGCCGCCGTGGCCGCGCCGGCGCGCCTCCGCGCGCAGGCGGGCACGGCGGAGACGCTCGACGAGGCGGTCGTCCTCTATCAGGACCTCCAGGTCGAGCGCGCGCTCGCGCTTCTGCGGCAGATCGTCTCGCCGAGCTCTCCCTTCGAGGTCTCGCGCGCGCAGCGCGTCCGCGCCTACACCTATCTCGGCGCCTCGCTGGCGATCCTCGGCCAGCGCGACTCCGCCCTCGTCTACTTCCGCGCCGCGCTCGAGCGCGACCCGTTCGTCGATCTCGACCCGACGGTGTTCACGATCACCGAGCGCGACGCCTTTGCCGAGGCGCGGCGCGGGCTCTTCGTCGTCGGGTTGCGGCCGTTGCAGGGAGTGCGCATCGACCCCGCGCGCGAGGCCTTCACCTTCACCACCGTCACGACGCACGAGGGCACGCTCGCGCTGACCGCGCGTCCGGTCGATGGCTCGGCCGCCATCCCGATCGGCGGCGGAGAGGGCGAAGGGGTGCGCGAGGTCCGCTGGAGCGGACTCTCGACGGACGGCCGGTTCGCGCCGCCGGGGCGCTACAGCCTCGTCGCCGTCGGCACGAGCCATCTGAGCGGCCGCTCCGACTCCGTCGTCGCCTTCTTCGATCTCGCGCACGAGCGTGCCGCGCTCGAGGATGCGCTGCCGCCGCTGCGCGCCGACGAGCTCCTCCCCGATCGTCATCGCCGCTCGGCGCCCGCCCGCGCGCTCGCGCGCGGGCTCGGCGTGGCGGCGGGGGCGCTTCTGCTCGGCCGCGTCGTCGGCAATCCGTCGCTCGGCGAAGGGCAGCGCCGCTTCGCCTACAGCGTCGCCGCTGCCGCGACGATCGCCGGGATCGCGGCCTCGCTGCATCGCCAGCGGAACCCCGAGATCCCGGAGAACATCGCCGAGAACCGTCGGCGCCTCGAGGCGAGGGCGCGCGAGAACGCGGAGATCGCGGCGCGCAACGCCGCGCGCATCGCCGAGACGAAGCTCGTGATCGTGCCTGCCGCCGGGGTCGGGCAGTGAGGCGGGCCGCGGCGCTCCTCCTCGCGGCGCTCGCCGCGGCGCCCGCCGCGCTCGCGCCGGCGCCGCTCGCGGCGCAGGGCTGGGCCGCGCGCCTCGGTCTCGATCGCCTCGAGCGGCTGCGCCGACCGGTCGTCGTGTGGGGGGAGCTCGCGGTGGTCGAGCACCGCGTCGCGCTCGGCGACGAGGTCGAGCAGGCGACGGGGCCGGTGCCGGGGATCGCGGCGCAGGCGTCGCTCACGTCGTGGCTGGACCTGCGCGCCGCCGTGCGCGGCGGGACGCTCGGCGCGGACGGGGCGCCCGCCGAGGAGCGGCGGATGGGCGAGCTCGCGCTCGCCGCGGAAGCGATCCCGCTTTCCTGGATCGCCGTCGTCGGCGGCGTCTCGACGCGCGTCTATCGGACGGACTTCGGCCGCCAGCGGTGGACGCGCCTGACGATCGGCCCGGAGGTGCGCACGCCCCTGCACGGCCGGTTCGCCGGGCGCGTGCGGGTCGCCGCCGCTCCGTACGTCGCGGTCAGCGACACGCGCGCGCCGACGCGGGCGCTCGAGGGCGCCGCCGCGGTGACGTACGAGTCGGCCCGGCTCCGCGCGTCGCTCGCCTACTCGCTCGAGCGCTACGACTTCGAGCCGGCGCAGGGTTCGCGGCGGCTCGAGCAGGTGAGCGGTTTGACGGCGTCGCTGGGGTGGAGGCTGGGGCGGTGAGCGAGGCCGTCAGACGAACGACCGCCCGTCCATACCCTCCGGCGCCGCGATTCCGAGCGCCGCGAGCGCGCTCGACATGACGTCCGCCGTGCGATGCGGCGCGATGCGGGCGGGACGGCCGAGCAGCAGCGGGACGAGCATGTGGTCGCGGTGGAGGCCGCCGTGCGAGGAGACGTGCGGCACCGGCTCCCAGCGCGACCGGAAGTCCCAGCCGGGCGCTGCGGAGAGGATGATGTCTCCCGCGCGCGCGGAGCCGGCGAGACGGGCGATCTGGAGCACGGCGTCCGGGTGCGCGCCGTCCCGCGACCGCTCGAGCCACC
>DASUSM010000152.1:0-3963 GCA_036375115.1 Gemmatimonadaceae bacterium
TCCCGCGCTCAGCCGCTGAGCGCCGCGCGCGCGTCCTCCGGCGGCTCCGACGGCATCGTCTCCTCGATCGGGAAGCGCAGCCGCGCGCCGACGCCTTCGGCGACCTCGTTCAGCTTCTCCGCCGCCTTCTCCGAGAGCACCTCGACGTCGGCGCCCTGCGCGAGCGCGGCACGCACCAGCTCCTCGGCGTCCTCCGGATGCCGGTTCACCACCTCCGGCGTCACGAGGAGCAGGTCCACCGCGCGCGCGTGCAGCGCGCGCTGCACCGCGGGGATCCCCGCGGCCGCGCGCCCGTGTCCGCCGGCGCGCTCGAGGAGCCGGTCGACGAGGCGCTGCCCATGCGCCGCGCGCAGCTCCGTCGCCGCGTGCCTCGCCTCGCGCGCGATCGCGTCCTCGGACGCGTCGTGGTCGAGCGTCGACGAGACGAGGACGCGCCCCTCGAGCGGCCGGGGCAGCGCGTCCCTGGCGTGCTTCGACCATTCGGGCGTGCCGCCGACGAGCACCCAGCCGTCGTCGCCGGCGAGGTGCGCGATCCGCTGGCCGAGCGCCACCGCCATCCGGTGGAACGCATCGCGGCGGCGGCGGTCCGCCGACTCCGTCCCGACCGCTCCGCGCGCCGCCGGGTACGCGGAGCCGCGCGGCACGTGGGACGACGCCTTGCCGCCGCGGCCGTCCTCCTCCGTCGCGTGCATCTCGCCGAGCGGCTCGAGCTTGCGCCAGGCGTAGCGGTACAGCCGTGCCGCCCCACTCTCCACGACCGCGACGATCACCGCGCGATGCTGCTTCAGCGCGCGCATGTACGGCGACACGAACGGCCCGTCGCGCCACGCCGCGAGCGTCGGCGGCGTCACCGGCAGGTCGGCGACGTAGCGGACGCCGTCCGCCGTGACGAAGGCGACCCACCCGGGTGCCGCCCAGGCGCCGCCCGGCATGTGCTCCGGCTCGTCGAGGTGCGCCGCCGCGCGCTCGAGCTCCGCGAGATCCCGCTCGTCCGTGGCGGACGCGCGCGCGGACCTGATGGCCGCGGCGAGGGCGGGACGCCATGCGTTTCGCATCGCGGGATCGGTGACCTTCGTCTCGAGATAGACGCTGAGCACCCTGGTTCCCGCGAGCTCGTGCGTGAGCTCGAGCAGCTTCGTCGGCGACAGCATGCAATCCTCCGGGTTGCGATGGTGAATCGAGCCGCTGCCGTCACGAGCGGAGTGCGGGCGGCTTCGCCCGCGGAACGCTCCGTCCGCGCGCGCGGTGACGGCTCACGATCGTGTCATCGGTCGGGCCGGTCCGTGTGGCGAGGGTCTGTCCTCGGAGAGCAGTGAGTGGGGGAAGGCAGCATCGAGGCGGGGAGACGAGCGTGCGCCGCAGGACTCGTTCCGGCACGGCCGCGCGCGGGCGCCGCGCGCGATGGACGTGCGACCGCGCCGGCCCGGCTCGATCCGTTTTCCACCGTCGAGCCTGCCATCACTCCGCGTGCACGTCGGGCGCGGTCGGCGGCGCGACGAGCATCGCCACCGGCGAGCCGCGGAGCAGCGCGGTCGAGACGCTCCCCGTCAGACACGGTCCGTGCGCGGCGACGCCCTGCGTGCCACTCGCGATGAGATCGCACCCGTGCTTCGCCGCGTACTCGAGCAGCGCGGAGACCGGATCCCCCTCGAGGACGACGCTCTCCACGCGGACGCCGGCGCCGCCGAGCTCCTCCTCGAGCGACTCGAAGAGCCGGGCCACGCCCCGCTCGTAGATCTCCGCCCACCCTTCTCGGCCGAGCGCGCGCAGATCCGCCACGGGCTCGACGTGAACCAGCGTGAGCGTCGCGTCCGGCGCGAGCAGCGTGAGCGCGGCGCGCGCCGCGCGCCGGCTGCTCTCGCTGAAGTCCATCGCGACCAGCGCGTGCGACGGAAGGCGCCCGCACTCGCGCGGCGCGGCGACGACCGGCACGTGTGCCGTGCGCGTGACCTGTAGCACGTCGTCCTCGCTCTTGGAGCGACCGCGCGTCCCCTGCCCCTCGATCCCGACGAGGACGAAGGCGGCACCATGCGCGCGCGCCGCGGCGGCGAGCGTCGGCGCGGGGCTCCCGCTCACGACCTCGACGTCGAAGAGGCCGGCGAGTCCGACGGTCTGCGTCACCCGGCGTCGCAGCTCCTCGAGGTGCCGCTGGCGACGTCCTTCCTCGAGGGCGTCGGCGTTCACGTCGATCGAGAGCCAGACCGGGAGCCCGACGGGGCGCACGACGCCGACGACGTGGACGCCGACGCGGTCGCGGCGCGCGAGGAGCTCGGCGAGCCGCAGCGGGCCGCACATCGCCTCCCCGGCGTCGGCCGCAACCAGGAGCGAGCCCTCGATCGTCGGCACGGCCGTCGCGCCGATCGCCGTCGCGCCGCGCGGTGTGCGCGTCGCGGAAGATCGCTGGTGTCTCATCGGATCCTCCGGCCTCGAGGCCCGCTCCCACAGGCCGGAGCGGGCATCCCCGTCGCCGCCCGGTGCGGGTGGCGCCGTCACCTCGCTCGTAATATGCGCTCGATGCCGTGCCGGTGCGGTCGGGAGGAGGACTCCCGCGCGTGAGGGAACGGACGACGCCGGCGGACCCGTTCCCGGGCCCGCCGGCGTCACCTTTCCTCGTGTCGGGCGCGGTCGCCGCGCCCGCCGTCAGTTCTCGTCCTCGACCTCCATGTGCCCGATCATGCCGAGCAGCGCATGCGGGTCGCACTGGTAGTAGTAGCGGCCCGGCGGGAGCGAGACCTTGTAGTCCCACGTCTGCCCCGGGAGCTGGAGCAGCGGGCTCGCCGGCGGGAGGCCGGAGACGTTGCGGTTCGAGTCGGCGACGAAATGCGCGTTGTGTACGCCGGAGACGAGCGTGAAGCGCACGACGTCGCCCTGGTGCACCTCGAAGTCCGCCGGCCGGAAGATGTTGTTGCCCTGGTCGTCGGTGAGCATCTCGACGACGACGACCTCTCGCCCGGCGTCGGGCGTCTGCTCGTCGCCGTAGCCGACGGCCGGCTGCGCCGCGCCCGGCGCGGCCTCGGTCTCCTCGGTCGTCGCCTCGCCGCCGCCGCAGGCGACGAGCGTCGCGGCGGCGCCGAGGAGGAGCGTGCGTGCAATGCGGTCCATGTCGTGAGTTCCGGAAGCTGGAGTGTGGATCGGATCAGAAGTCCCGGCGCCGGAAGGCGCGCAGGCCGAGCGCGGCGGGAACCGCCGCCCAGAGGAGGAGCATCGTCGACGCGACGACCGCGCCGAGCGTGCTGCCGAAGAAGCGGGCGAAGACGGCGCCGGTGTACCCCTGCACGGCGCCGGCGTCGAAGCGCATGAGCAGCAGCACGCGCGCCAGGTCGATCGGATTGGCGAGCATGAGGCCCAGCAGCGGCCGCTCGATCGGGTGGTCGGCGAACAGCGCCACGCCGAGCAGCACGACGCCGTCGTAGAGGAGCGACATCGCGAGCCAGACGCCGATCGCGAGACCGAGCCCGCGCACCTTGTCCTCCGAGCGCAGCGCGATGAGGAAGGCGAGCGCGACGAACGTGACGGTGAGCGCGGTCCCCGTGCCGGCGAGCACGAGGAGCGTCGTCAGTTCCTCGGGGCCGGTGACGCCGTGCCAGGCGAAGGGCAGGCCGACGCCGCCAGCGAACGCCGCGGCGAGCGGCACCGCGAGGCCGGCGAAAAGCCCGGCGAACAGGCCGCCGCGACCGACCGGCTGTGCGAGGAGGAGCTCGGTGAACTCCCGTGCGTCGTAGAGGTAGGTCGTGCCGAAGACGAGGCCGACGAGCGGAATCACGAAGAGCACGACGCCGACGAGGGAGAGCAGCGCGCGTCCGCCGCCGCCGCCGAAGCGCAGCAGCACGTCGGTGACGACGAGGAAGAAGGCCATGTAGGCGAGCAGCCAGCGGCTCCGCGCGACGTTGCTCAGCTCGTAGCCGGCGACCTTCGCCGCCGCCCGGGCACCGCGCCGCGGCGCCGTCCGCGCGATCGGAAGCA
>DASUSM010000153.1:0-13763 GCA_036375115.1 Gemmatimonadaceae bacterium
CGGCGAACAGGCCCGCCGCCGCCGCGTTCGCGCGCGCGACGCGCCCGTCGGGCCCGGTGACGAGGATCGCGTCCGGACACCCCTCGACGATCGCGTCGGCGAGCGGCGCCGACGGCGACGGACGCTTCGGCGCTGCGGCGGGCGTCGGGCGGGGCGTCGCGCCGCGGCGGCGAGCTGGAGTGGCCTTCTTGGAGCGACCCGGCATGGAGCGGACGTCAGGCGAGGGCGCGTGCAGAGGGACCGCCAGCGTCGGCGGCTCGGGCGAGGGTGTCCGACTCTGACGGGTCGAGTCGCGGGCGCGTCACTCGCGCCCGTCAGACGAGCGCGCGCAGCCCGGCGAGGCGCTCGCCCGCCGCCTCGAGCGTCTCGCGACGCTTGCAGAAGGCGAAGCGCACGCGGCGCGGCGCATCGCCCTTGTCGTGGTAGAAGCTCGAGCCCGGCACGGTCGCCACGCCGATCTCGCGCGTCATCCACTTCGCGAAATCCACGTCGTCCCGGTCGGAGAGGTCGGCGTACCCAGCGAGAATGTAATACGAGCCCTCGGGCACCGCGAAGTCGAAGCCCGCCTCCCGCAGCGCGGCGACCATGATCTCCCGTCGCGCGCGATAATCGAGCGCGAGACGGTTGTAGTAGTCGGCATCGAACGACAGGCCGAGCGCACCGGCGGCCTGGAGCGGCGCGGGCGCCCCGACGGTGAGGAAGTCGTGCACCTTGCGGATGGCGTTCGTCTGCGCGGCCGGCGCGATCGCCCAGCCGAGCCGCCACCCCGTGCAGCTGAACGTCTTCGAGAGCCCCGAGATCGTCACGGTGCGCTCGCGCATCCCGGGCCAGGTGGCGATCGGGTGGTGCTCGCCGGCGTAGCGGATGTGCTCGTAGATCTCGTCGGTGATCGCCCACGCGTCGTGCTCGATGCACAGCTCGGCGACGAGCGAGATCTCGGCGCGCGTGAGCACACGACCGGTCGGGTTGTGCGGCGTGTTCAGGACGATCGCCTTCGTCCGCGGAGAGAAGGCGGCGCGCAGCCGCTCCGGATCGAGGCGCCACTCCGGCGGCTCGAGCGGGACGAAGACGGGCTTCGCGCCGGCCAGAATCGCATCGGGGCCGTAGTTCTCGTAGAACGGCTCGAGGACGATGACCTCGTCGCCCGGGTCCACGAGGGCGAGGAAGACGGACGCCATCGCCTCGGTCGCGCCGCAGGTCACCGTGACCTCGCGATCGGGATCCACGGGCATGTCGTAGAAGCGCCGGTAGTGCTCCATGATCGCGACGCGCAGCGCCGGCGCGCCCCACGTCACGGCGTACTGGTTGATGTCGCCGTGGATCGCGGCGCACGCGGCATCCTTCATCGCCGCGGGCATCGGGAAGTCGGGGAAGCCCTGTGCGAGGTTGATCGCGCCGTGCTCGTGGGCGACGCGCGTCATCTCGCGGATGACGGACTCGGTGAACGTGGCGGTGCGGGACGCGGCGGTCAGCGACATGGCGATGAGAGGGGCCCCGGGCCGTGGGCCCTCGGCCCTCGGCGGTGAGGCGTTCACGGCGATCTTGGCGCGCGGGGCGGGGCGGCGCAAGACGATGGCGCTCGGCACTTCCACGCCCACGATCGTGCCGTCCGCCTCGCCGGTGAGGCCGTGGATGTCGTTCACGTACGGGGAGAGCGCGAACCGCGCGCCGGCTCCTCGCCGGGCCGGTCCGCGGCGGAGGGATCGGTGTGCGGGTCGGAGCTCGTCGCTCGGGACGACTCCGCCTTGTGATTGTGCGTTTCGCGCGGAGGCGCGGAGATCCGCGGAGCAAGACGCCGTGCGCGGGACGAGTGCGTCGCGCCAGGAGCCGTGACTGCTTTGGGGGAACGGCTCGGCGCTCACGCCGCCTCGCGTCGGCGCGCGAGCGCGTCCAGGCGCAGACCCAAACATTCAACGGCCCCGCCGCGACGATGCTCCGGCGCGCACCGTCCGCGTCGTACGCAGGAGAAATCGGATGCATCCGATTTCTCTCGTCGTCGATGCCGGACCGAGCGGCCCTTCTCCGCGTCTCCGCGCCTCCGCGTGAAACGAACAGCAACAGGGGGAGCCTTCTCTTCAGAGATGGCTCCCCCCTTCACGCGAGTCCCGACCGCCCCCGCCGAGCGCCGAGCGCCGAGCGCAACGCGTCCCCCGCGCCCTACCGCCCCCCCACCATCCCCAGCGCCGCCCGAATCAGCTCCGCCGCCCCGAGCCCGCGCCCGCCGCCGTTCGCGTCGATCGCCGCGCGCACCGCCTTCTCCGCCTCGGCCTGCGTGTAGCCGAGCGAGACGAGCGCGC
Organism: Gemmatimonadaceae bacterium; assembly: GCA_036375115.1. Taxonomy (GTDB): domain Bacteria; phylum Gemmatimonadota; class Gemmatimonadetes; order Gemmatimonadales; family Gemmatimonadaceae; genus DASUSM01. The sequence goes on from DASUSM010000153.1 coordinate 2,298, forward strand.
GGATCGCGTCCTCCGCGCCGGCGCCCTCCGCGCGCGGCACCGCCGCGCCGTCGGTGCGCACGTCCTCCATCTTGTCCGCGAGGTCGAGGACGAGCCGCTCCGCCTTCTTCCGCCCGACGCGCGGCACGTGCTGGAGCGTCACGATGTCCTTGTCGCGGATCGCCTGCACGAGCCGCTCGGCGCTCAGCGTCGAGAGCATCCCGAGCGCGAGCGCCGGGCCGACGCCGTTCGCCGTGAGCACGCGCTGGAAGACACGCCGCTCGAAGAGATTGGAGAAGCCGAAGAGGAGCCAGTCGTCCTCGCGCACGACGAGGTGCGTGTGCAGCGTCACCTCCTCGCCCGGCTTCGGCAACGACTCGTAGACGCCGAGCGGGATCGCCATCTCGTAGGCGACCCCGCCGCTCGTCATCACCACCGCGCGGTCCAGCTCCTTCGCCAGCAGCCGCCCGTGCACCTGCGCGATCACCGTGTACCCTCCACCCTGCGCTTGTGCGGCCACGCCGCGCCGCGGTCGAGCGGCGGGAGCGCCGCCTGTCCCAGCGCGCGGACGCGCGCCGTCATGATGTGCGCGAGCGCCGCCGCCACGCCGTCGGCCGCGTCCGACGGCTGGGGCACCGACTTCAGGCGGAGGAGGCGCGTGAGCATGAACTGCACCTGCTCCTTCGTCGCCGCGCCCGTGCCGACGACCGCCTTCTTGATCTCCGCCGGCGGAAACTCGTTGATCGGCACCCCTGCCTGCTCGGCCGCGAGGAGGATCACGCCGCGGGCGTGGCCGAGGACGACCGTCGTGCGCACGTTGCGCGCGTAGAAGACGTCCTCGACGGCGATCGCGTCCGGACGGTGGCGGGCGACGAGCTCCGTCACTCCGTCGTGGATCTCGCGCAGCCGCGCGGGGAGCGGCGCCCGCGCCCGCGTGCGGATGACGCCGCACTCGACGAGCGAGACGCGCCCGCCGTCGTCCCCGCGCACGACCCCGTAGCCGGTCGCGGCCGTGCCGGGGTCGATGCCGAGGACGATCACACCTTCGCCATTTCTTCTGCGTCGATGTCGAAGTTCGCGTGGACCTTCTGCACGTCGTCGAGGTCCTCGAGCTCCTCGAGCAGCTTGAGCAGCTGCTCCGCGGTCTTCCCCTCGACCTTCACCGTCGTCTTCGGCACCATCGCGAGCTCCGCGTCGGCGACGGCGATCCCCTTCTCCTCGAGGCCGCTCTTCACCGCGTGCAGCTGCGTCGGCTCCGTCGTCACGACGTAGCTCTCGTCCTCGCGGCGGAAGTCCTCCGCGCCCGCCTCGAGCGCCGCCTCCATCACCGCGTCCTCGTCGTGACGCGACGCCTCGACGGTGAGCTGCCCCTTGCGGTCGAAGAGGAAGCCGACGGAGTTCGATGCGCCGAGGTTGCCGCCGCCGCGCGAGAGCTTGTGGCGGACCTCGGCGACGGTGCGCGTCGGGTTGTCCGTCACCGCCTCGATGATCAGCGCGACGCCGCCCGGGCCGTAGCCCTCGTAGGTGACCTCGGTGTAGTCCACCCCCTCGAGCTCGCCCGTCCCCTTCTTGACCGCGCGCTCGATGTTCTCCTTCGGCATCGACTTGGCCTTCGCGGCCTCGATCGCGGTGCGCAGCCGCGGGTTCCCGGCGGGATCGCCGCCCCCCGACTTCGCCGCCATCGTGATCTCACGAATGAGCTTCGTGAAGAGCGCGCCGCGCTTCGCGTCGGTCGCGGCCTTGTAGTGCTTGATCTGCTTCCATTTGCTGTGGCCAGCCATACGTGCACCCGGGATGCCGGTCGTCGCAGGAGGGAGTGTATCCGCGTGCAATATAGCGGCTTAGCGATGATCCCGAAACGTCGAACGGGCGACGGGCGCGTCACCGCACGACGTACGACCACGGCTGGATGGCGCGGACCTTCACCGGGCATCCGCCGAGCACTGCGGGCTGGTAGCGCATGCGCCGCGCGAGGCGCCGCGTGGCCTCCGCCCACGACGAGTCCGTCGCCGAGAGCGTCTCCACGCTCTCCGGCACTGGCCGTCCCTCGAGGTCGAGCACGAAGCGCGTCGTAGCGTGCCATTCGCGGCCCGGCTCCCGCGCCGGGAAGAAATTCGGACGCCGAACCGACCCGGCGACCGGCGCGGGACGCCGGTCGAAGGGGCGGGGGAGCGCCGCGCGGAAGAGGGGCCTCGTGACGATCCCCGCCGGCACATCGAAGCCGAGGTCGATGCGGAGACGAATGGTGGACGTGTCCGCGCCCGCCGGCCGCGCCGCGACGAGCCGCATGCTGTCGGCCTCGAGCGCGGCGACGACGAGCGCGCGCGTCAGCGCGAGCTCGCTCGACACGCGCGCGACGGACAGCGCCTCGATCCGGCCGTTCGCGCGAAGGCCGAAGGCGATCGCCGTCGCCAGCGAGTAGCTCTCGCCGAGCCGCGACGGCGGGTCCGCGAAGACGAGGTGTGGACGCGAGGCGTCGGGATCGAGGACGATCGAGATCGTCTCGAGCACGGAGTCCGCCGATGGCCCGCTCAGGTGCGTCGGAATCGCGAGCCCGTTCGTGATGGAGTGCAGGACGAGCTCCGCGTACTCGGCGGGGAGCGCGGCCGCCGCCGCGCCCGCGCTGTCGGCCACGGAGAGCGTCGCGTGGACGAGGCGGTGCATCGTGTCGCCGAGTGGGACGATGCGGGCCGTGTCGCACGGCACCCCGTCCACGAGCGGCACCCGCGTGCCCGCACACGCCGCGGTCGCCGCCGTCAGTAAGATGGCAAGGGCGATCGACGTTCTCATCAGGCGGAGTGTATCCTGCGGCGCGCGCGGGTCAACCTCCCGACCCGTCGCGCCGGGCCCCGGCGCGACGCACGCGTTGCGACGCGCCCGCTAGCGGCCGAGCGAGTGCCCGATGGCGAGCGAGATCCGCGCGCCGCTGAGCACGGCGTTCGAGCCGTCGGGTGCGGCGAATCGGCCGCTGACCTGCGCGATCGACGGTGCGAAGGAGAAGCCGAAGGCGTCGACTCGGGTGCGCACGCCGAGCACCGCGAGACGGCCCGCCTCCTCGCCGTCTCGCGACCAGAGGCGCCCCTCGACGTGCGGCTCGAGCCGCACGCCGCGCACCCGGACGCCGACCGAGGTCGCCGCGCCGACGACGTGCTCCGGCGGCAGCGTCGTGCTCGTCAGGCCGCGCCCCGCGCCGCGCGCGAGGCTCCACGCCGAGACGGCGACGTCGGCTCCGCGGATGGGGCGCGCGTACGAGCCCTGGGCCACCCAGCGGTCACCGGTGCCGTAGGCGTAGCCGTTCGCCTCGTCCGCGCCGAAGCCGGACCAGGTGAGACCCATGGCGAGCCGGCCGCCGGCCACGCCGCGGTCGCCCCCGACGCGCAGCCGGAGCTCGGAGCCGGGGCGATATCGGACCTCCGGCGTCGCCTCGCCGTCGAACGCATCGTACTCCGCGCTCCAGCTCGCGCTGACGCCGGCGCCGAGGTTCCACGATCCGACCGGCCGCGCGACCGCGGCCCCCGCCGTCGCGGCGAGCCCCGTCCCCATGTTCGAGATCGGGAAGGCGAGGAAGTCGTTGCCGATCCGCCCCGCCGCGCTGATCTCGTCCTCGGCGACCGCGCTCTCCCCCGTCGGGAGGCTCACCCCCGCGCTGAGCATCACCGCGTCGGCGCCGAACGTCCAGCGCGCGCGGACCTGCGTGTCGGTGAGCCCGCGAATCGTGCTCCCGGCGCCGTCGTGCCCGAGCGGCGCGACCTCGACGGTCGCGTACGCGGTGGCGACGTCGACGACGAGCCGCGGGCCGATCGGCACCGAGACCGCGATCGGGAGCGCCAGCTGGTCGATGCGCTCGCCGATCGGGCTCCAGATCCGGATCGACTGGAACTGCGGTCCGATGCGCGTCTCGACCGTCTCCACGCCCTGCGCGCCCGCCGCCGCGAACGGCGCGAGTGCCGCGGTGAACAGGATGCGCCGTCGCCTCGCGCTCATTGCTGGCCTCCCGTCGTCCCCGGCTGGCGGATGATGATGACGATGCGGCCCGGCGTCCCCGTCGGCGTGTCGCTTCCCGTCGCCGTGGAGAGCGGATCCCGCACCGTCGCCGAGCCGCCGACGCCGGCCGCGTCGGCGATCGGCGCCGGGACGAGGTCGCCGATCGCGTCGCCGAGCGTCGCGCCGAGCGGTGCGCCGCCGGCGTCGACGATGCGTCCGGACGCGGCGGCATCGGCCGCGGCGCCCTCGGCGCCACCGGCGATCGCGCCCTCGAGCGCGGCCGTCGTCAGCGCCTCGCCGCTCATCGCCTGCACTGCGGCCGCCTGGCGAGCGACGGCGAGGGAGAAGCCCGGATCCTCGCGCAGCGCCCGGTCGAAGTGCGTGCGCGCCGCGCCGAGGTCGCCGCGGTCCTCGGCGAGCAGTCCCTCGCTGAAGGCGACGAACGCCGCGACGGAGCGCGTCGGACGCTGCATGACCGAGTCGCGCTGGCCGGCCGTGAGCGTCACGCCGAGCGCGTCGAAGAGGGAGAGGACGAGGCGCTTCTCCATCGCGAACAGCTCGGCGAGACGGTCGTCGGCGGCCGCGCTGCCGACGGCCTGCGTCGTCGGCACGTCCACCACCGCGGCGTCGGCGCGCAGCGTCGCGGCATCGAGCTGGGTGATCGCGCCGGCGACGAGGCGGCCGGCCTGGAGGATGCGGCCCGCGCGCGCCGCGCTCGCCGGATCGGTGACGCCGGAGTCGGCGAGCGCGATCTCGTCGACGAGCGCCTGCACGCGCGCGCGCTCGAGGACGGTGAGCTGCGGCGCGCGCGCGAGATCGACGACGACGAGCTCCGCGAGGCCGCGTCCGAGCGGCGCGAGCGAGCTGTCCGCGCCGGTGAAGCGGAAGGGGAGCACGGCGATCGTCGTCGGCGCGCCGGCCACCGCGGAGAGCTCCGTCTCGCGCGCGACCGCGTCTCTCGTCGACGCCTCGAGCTCGCGCCGCGTGAGCGCGGCGAGCCGCTCGCGGAGCTGGCCTCGCGCGCGCGACGTCCGTCCGACCACGAGATACGCCGAGTACGCCTCGCGCGCGCCCGCGAGGTCCCCGAGCTGCTCGGCGGCGAGCCCCGCGTACAGCGCGGCGACGCCGTCCTTCGGGTCGAGCCGCCGCGCCTCCGCGAGCGCCGCCCGCGCCTCCGCCCACCGCTCCGCGCGGTAGTAGGCGACGCCGAGCGACCGGTGCACCGCCGCCGACGCCGGCCGCGCCTCGCGCCGCGCCTCGAGCCGCGCGACCGGTGGCATCGCCGGCCCGCACGCCGCCATCACGCCGAGCAGCATCAGGAGAGCGACCGAAGCGGAGGTGCGCATGATCGGATGATTGAGGTTACGGACCGTCGATGTCGCCGAGTGCCGAGCGCCGAGCGCCGTTCGCCGCTCGCCGTTCGCCGAGCGCCGAGCGCCGAGCGCCACGAGCCCGGGGCCCGGTCCTCTAAACGCCCGGCTCCAGCATGTCCTCGAACCGCAGCCACTGCTTGTAGAAGAACAGGTCGATGTAGCCGGTGCCGCCCGTGCGGTTCTTGAGGATCGAGAGCTCCGTCGCGCCCTCCACCCCCTGCGCCGTCACGTACATCTCCTCGCGGTAGAGCCCGAGCACCACGTCCGCCTCCTGCGCCGGCGCTCCGAGCGCGCCGAAGTCGTCGAGCTGCGGTCGCAGGTCCTTGCGCCCGCGGTCGAGCCGCGGAAGGTGCATCGTCGCGAGCACCGCCACATCGAGGTCGAGCGCGAGCCGCTTGAGCCGCCGGCACGCCGCCGCGAGCTCCTCCTCGCGGCCGCCGCGTCCCGTCGCCAGCGACTGGAGGGCGTCCACGACGAGGAGCTCGACGCCCGGCGTGCTCGTCACGAGCTCGCTCAGCGTGTCCACGCCGGAGCGCGGGATGCGCTCGATCGCCGGCGCGCCCTCGCGGAGCCGGAGCGCGGCGGCGCCGAGCCCGGCGCGCGCCGCGTCGTCGAGCGACCCGCGCCGCACGTCGTCCACTCGCGCGCGCCCCTCGAGGACGAGCGCGCGCTCGAGCGTCCGCTCCACGGTCGCCTCGCCGGTGAGAAAGAGGACGCCGCGCCCGCGCTGCGCCGCGCGGAGCGCGAAGGCGAGCGCGAGCGACGTCTTGCCGCTCGCGACGTCCCCGCCGAGCGCGACGAGGTCGCCGCGGCGGAGGCCGCCGCCGAGGACGCGGTCCACGCTCGGAAAGCCGACGGGGATCGTGTCGGCGGCGGGAGCGCCGTCGGCGACGGCATCCACGCGCTGCACGAGCTGCGAGAGCGGCGAGTCGTCCACCCGCTGCGTCATGGCGTGAGGTCGGATCGGTGTGGCCGGGAGCGCCCGGCCGTCGCGGAGCCGCGGACGGCGACCCCGGTGCGCGCGCCCGCGCTACGCCAGGCGCTCGAGCGCGTCGGCGATCCGCTCGAGCTCCGCCAGGCTGGCGGCGTCGAGCTGCTCCGACGCGGCACCGATGACCCGGTGAATGGCGGCCGCGGCGTCCGAGGGCGAGTCGCCACCGGACGCATCCACGAGACGACTCAGCGCCGTTCGCGTTGCGGCCGGGAGCGCCAGGCTGGCCAGCCATCCGCGAGCCGCCGCCGCCCGCGCTGCCCGGAGGGCGGGCGGGACGGCGAAGGGGGGGAGGAAGGCGGTCGCCAGACGGGCCGCAAGCCAGCAGCCGAGGGCCACCTCGCGCTCCCCGCCGAGCGCCGCGCGCCCGGCGCGCGCGGCGAGGGCGCGGCACGGAAAGCGGGCGGGGAGGAGGCCGTAGGGGGGCGCGGATCCGATCACCCGTTGAATCTGAGTGGGGCGCAGGCGGACGGAAGTGGGAAGAGATTGCCGCCCCGTGCCGATTTCCCTCTTCCTTCTTCCCAGCGCCACGTCAGATTCCCCTCAATGCCCAACCCGACCAGGTCCCTCCTGTGGGTGGACGACGAGGCCGAGCTCCTCGAGGCGCACTGCATCTACCTGCGCGAGCGCGGCTACAAGGTCGAGACGGCGCGCAACGCGGACGACGCGCTCGAGCTCGTCCGGCGCCAGCCGTACGACCTCGTCCTCCTCGACGAGCAGATGCCCGGGACGCGCGGCATCGACGCGCTGCGACGGCTGCGGGAGCAGGACAGCACGCTGCCCGTCGTCATGGTCACGAAGAGCGAGGAGGACACGACGCTCACCGAGGCGCTCGGCGCGGGGATCGGCGAGTACCTCGTCAAGCCGATCTCGCCGCGGCAGGTGCTGAGCGTCGTCGCGCGCATTCTCGAGGGGCCCCGCCTCCGGCAGCAGGCGCTCGCGCGCGCCTTCGTCACGCGCTTCCGCGAGCTGGAGATGGAGCGCCGCCGCCCCGCCGACTGGCGCGAGTGGGTCGAGCGCTACGCCGAGGTCGCGAAGTGGGACATCGAGCTCGCCTCGGCGGGCGAGACGGCGCTGCACGACGCCCTGCGCGGCACCTATCCCGACCTCCACCGCGAGTTCGCCGAGTACATGCGGGATGCCTACCCCGCGTGGCTCGCCGACCTCTCCTCGGACCGCCCGCCGCTCTCGATCGACATCGTCCCGGAGTTCCTCCTGCCGCTGCTCGAGAACGAGCGCGCCGCGGTGCTCGTCGTCGTCGACTGCATGCGCCTCGACCAGTGGAAGGTCATCGAGCCGCTCATCGCCGAGTCGTTCGACGTCGAGACGACGCACGGCTTCGCCGTCCTCCCGACGGCGACGCCGTACTCGCGGAACTCGATCTTCTCGGGCCTCTTTCCGGGCGAGATCGCGGCGCGCTTCCCCGACTGGTGGGGGGAGCGCGAGGACGAGAGCCTCAACGCGCACGAGCGCGAGCTGCTCGAGGCGCAGCTCGCCGAGATCCGGCCGGGGACGCCGGTGCGCTACGAGAAGATCTCCACCGCCGCCGACGCCGACGACCTCGAGCGCCGCGTCGCGGGGGCGATCGCGCCCGACGGCGTGAGCGCCTTCGTCTTCAACTTCGTCGACCTCCTCACGCACGGGCGCAGCGAGTCGGCGATCCTCTTCGAGGTCGCGCGCGACGAGATCGCGCTGCGGCGCCTCACGCGCCAGTGGTTCGAGCGCTCGGTGCTCCGCTCCCTCCTCCGCGAGGCGCAGCGGCGCCGCGTCCCCGTGCTCGTCACGAGCGACCACGGCTCCGTGCACTGCAACACGCCGGCGACCGTGTTCGCGAAGCGCGACGCGACGGCGAACCTCCGCTACAAGTTCGGCGAGGACCTGCGCGCGGAGAACCCGGAGCAGGCGCTCCTCTTCACGAACGAGGACGCGCTGCGCCTGCCGCGGCGCGGGCTCGGCGCGAACACCCTTCTCGCCGTCGGCGACACGTTCTTCGTCTATCCGACGAAGCTGCGCGAGTACCAGGGGCGCTACCGCGGCTCCTTCCTGCACGGCGGCGTCACGCCGGAGGAGGTGATCCTCCCGGTGGCGACGCTGCGTCCGCGCCGCTGAGCCGCATGTACCGCCGGCTCCTGCGCTTCCTCCGCCCGCACGCGTGGCGGATGGCGGCCACCGTCGTGGCGAGCATCGGCGCCGCGATCGCCGACGTCTTCACCTTCGCCCTCCTCATCCCCTTCCTCAACGCGCTCTTCGAGCAGCCGGGGATGGGGACGTCGAACGCCGGCGCGCTCGGCCGCCTCCTCGAGGTGACCGTCGGCGCGTTTCTCGACCCCGACGACAAGATGGGGTCGCTGCAGAGCATCATCGTCGTCATCCTCGTCGCCGTCTTCGTCAAGAATCTCCTCGTCTGGGCGAGCGGCCAGTTCGGCGCGCAGCTCCAGGAGTACGTGACGCGCGACCTGCGCAACGCGCTCTACCGCCACCTCCAGCGCCTCCCCCTCGGCTGGTTCGGGCGCACGAAGACCGGGCAGATCCTCGCCCGCGTCCTCACCGACACCGCGCAGACGAAGCAGCTCGTCACCGAGATCATCACCCGCTCGCTCCAGAGCGCCGCGGTGGTGATCACGACGATCGCCGCGCTCTTCGCGATCTCCTGGCGGCTGACCTTCCTCTCGCTCGTCGTCGCGCCGCTCCTCATCGCCGGGCTCCAGCCGATCCTCAGGAAGCTGCGCAAGGGGCATCGCCGGCTCGGCAACCAGTACGGCGAGATCACGAGCGTCGTGCAGGAGTCGGTGTCGGGGATCCGCATCGTGAAGTCGTTCCGCGGCGAGGCGTACGAGGAGCGCCGCTTCGCCGAGGCGAGCGGGCGCTACGCGAAGGGGATGGTGCGCGTGACGCGCGTCGCGGCGCTCGCGCAACCGATCACCGAGACGCTCGGCACGGCGATCGCCGTCGTCATCCTCTGGATCGGCGCGCGGCAGGTGCTCGTCGCCGGGACGCTCTCCGGCGCGACGCTGATCGCCTTCCTCATCCTCGTCATGCGGATGCTCCAGCCGCTCAAGCAGCTCTCGCAGGTGCCGACGACGGCGCAGCAGTCGATCGCCGCCGCCGAGCGGCTCTTCGAGGTCCTCGACCTCCCGACCGAGACCGCGCTCGACCGCGGGACCCGCACGGTGGACGGGCTCCGCGACGGGATCGTCTTCGACCGCGTCTCCTTCGCCTACGAGCCCGGGGGGGAGCCCGTGCTTGCCGACGTCGCCCTGACGGCGCGGAAGGGAGACGTCGTCGCCCTCGTCGGGCCGAGCGGGGCGGGGAAGAGCACGCTCGTCGACCTCATCCCTCGGTTCTACGAGCCGACCGCGGGGCGCATCCTGATCGACGGCGTGGACGCGCGCGAGATCCGGCTCGACTCGCTGCGCGAGCTGATCGGCATCGTCAGCCAGGACACGGTGCTCTTCAACGACACGGTGCGGAACAACATCGCCTACGGCGCCGAGGGGACGTACACGCAGGCGCAGATCGAGGCCGCGGCACGCGCGGCGAACGCGCACGACTTCATCGCCGCCCTCCCCGACGGGTACGATACGCCGCTCGGCGAGCGCGGGATGCGGCTCTCGGGCGGGCAGCGCCAGCGCCTCGCCATCGCCCGCGCCCTGCTCACGGACCCGCCCATCCTCATCCTCGACGAGGCGACCTCCGCGCTCGACACGGAGAGCGAGCGGCTGGTGCAGGAGGCGATCGACCGGCTCCTCGAGGGACGCACCGTCTTCGTCATCGCCCACCGTCTCTCGACGATCGAGCACGCCGACCAGATCCTCGTGCTCGAGCGCGGCCGCATCGCCGAGCGCGGCACCCACGCCGAGCTCCTCGCGCGGCGCGGCGCCTACGCGCGGCTGCACGCGATGCAGTTCCGCGACCGCGCGGCCGCGGCCCGGGCGTAGTGCGGGTCCTCTTCCACATCTCCGCGCGCCGCTGGTCGGGCAGCGCGCGCGCCTTCGCGCTCGCCGCGCACGGCCTCTCCGCCCGCCGCTGGGAGACGACGGTCGCCGCGCCCGCCGGCAGCGAGGTCGAGGCGCGCCTCTCCAGCGACGGGCTCGAGGTCGTCCCGATCGATCCGGCCGCGGGGTGGCTGCGCCGCGTCTTCCGGCTGCGCCGCGTGCTCCGCGAGCACTTCATCGAGGTCGTCTTCGTGCATACGCCGGAGGAGCACCTCGTCGCCGCGGCGGCGACGCGGCTCGCCGAGCGCGGCGGCGTCGTGCGCCGCGTCCCCGCCGGCGCGGCGCTCGACCTGCCGCGCGCTGCGCGCCGGGGAATGCGGCTCGCCGCGAGCGGATATCTCTTCACGACCGAGCAGTCGCGCGCGACCGCGCCGGCGCCGCCGAAGCGCGCCTTCGATCACCTCCTCGCCGAGCTCGGCGTCGATCCAACGATCCACGATGCCGTCGAGCCGGCCGGCCGCGCGAGCCTCGGCGCGCCGTCGGGGACGCGCCTCGTCGTCGGCATCACGGGAGCCGACGCGCGCGTCCGTGCGCCGCACGCGTTGCGCACCATCGCGCTCCTCGCCGGGCGGCACCCCGACATCCGGCTCGCCCTCCTCGGCCACGGCTCCGACGATCCGCACCTCCGCATGCACGCGGCGGCGCTCGGCATCACGCACATCGTCGCCTTCCTCGGCGAGCGCGACGACCGGACCGCCGTGCTCAAGGCGGCGGACCTCGGGTGGGTCGTCGCCGGCGGGGACGATGCCGCCTTCGGCTACCTCGACCTGATGGCGGCGCGCGTCCCCGTCCTCGCGGCGCGCGACGCGCTCGCCCAGCACTACGTCGCCGACGGGATCGCCGGGCTGCTCCTCCCGCCGGACGATGTCGCGGGGAGCGCCGCCGTCATCGCCGCGATCCTCGGCCACGAGGAACAGCGCCAGGCGATCGGCGCCGCCGGGCGCCAGCGCGTCGCGCGCGAGTTTCCGTTCGAGGCGATGATCGACGGCTTCGAGGGGGCGGCACAGGCGGCGCGGGACAGGAGCTTGTGGCTCCGGTGAACGGCTCAGGGAACAGGGCCGGGGTCAGGGTCGGGGTCAGAGGTGCGCCGGGACGCTTCGAGCGCCATCCCTGACCCTGACCCCGACCCTGACCCTTCCCCCCG
>DASUSM010000154.1:0-7469 GCA_036375115.1 Gemmatimonadaceae bacterium
GCTCCGGACGCGACGCTCCGGAAGACGACCCTGCCGAACGGACTGACCGTGCTCTCGGAGCGTATGCCGGGAGTGCGGTCGGTCGCCTTCGGCGCCTGGGTCCGCGCGGCCTCGGTGCACGAGCCGCGCGATCGGATGGGCGTCTCGCACCTGCTGGAGCACATGGTTTTCAAGGGGACGCCGACGCGCGACGCGCGGGAGATCGCGCTCGCCGTCGAGTCCCTCGGCGGGTCGCTCGACGCCTACACGGCGCGCGAGCACACCTCCTATCAGGCGCGTGTCCTCGACGAGGACCTGCTCCAGGCGGCAGACGTGATCGGCGATCTCGTCTTCCGCCCCCTGCTCCGGCCGGCCGACCTCCGCACCGAGCGCAAGGTGGTGCTCGAGGAGATCGGGATGGTCGAGGACACGCCCGACGACCTCGTCTTCGAGCTGCACAACGAGCTGCTGTGGGGCGAGCACCCGTACGGCTACTCGATCCTGGGCACGCGCGACACGGTGCGTGCGCTCGACGTGGACGCGCTCCGCGACCTCCACGGGCGCGCCTATCATCCCTCGCAGATCGTCGTCGCCGCGGTCGGGAGCGTCGAGCACGAGCGGCTCCTCGACGTCCTCGCCCGCGCCGGGTGGGCCGACATCCCGGCCGGCCCTGCGGCGCTCCTCGTGCCGCCGCCCCCCGTCGCCGCCCCTCCCGCCTCGCGCCACGTCGAGCGCGAGGGGACGCAGACGCACATCGTCTTCGGCTCGACGGCGGTACGGCACGGCGACCCGCGGCGGTACGAGCTGGTGCTCGTGAGCATGCTCCTCGGCGGCGGGATGAGCTCGCGGCTCTTCCAGCACGTTCGCGAGGAGCTCGGCCTCGCCTACGCCGTCTACACCTTCCAGTCGTTCCACGCCGACACGGGGATGCACGGCGTCTACGTCGGCACCTCCCCGGACACGGCGGAGCGTGCCGCCGCCGCCATCCGCGAGGAGCTTGAGCGGGTCGCGGCGGAAGGAATCCCGGAGGCGGAGCTCGAGGCGGGGAAGCGTCAGCTCAAGGGGCAGGTGACGCTCTCCCTGGAGAGCGTCTCGGCGCGCATGTACCGGGCGGCGGCGACGGAGCTGTACGGCGAGCCGTATCGCTCGCTCGACGAGGTGCTCGCGAGAATCGACGCGATCGACGGCGCGTCCATCGCCGCCGTCTGCCGCGACTTCTTCGCGCCCGAGCGGCAGACGGCGTTGACGCTCGGCCCCTCCGAATGAGCTAGCTTTGGGAGCGCGGGACGCGGGGCGCGCCGGACCCGAGGCGCGGCCGCGTCGCGCGTTTTCTCCGTGACAACTCTCCCTTCCATCATCCCATGAAGATCGGCGTCCCGAAGGAAATCAAGACCAACGAGAACAGGATCGCGCTCGTCCCGGCCGGCGCCGAGGCGCTCGTCGCCGCCGGCCACTCCGTCATCGTCGAGAAGGGTGCCGGCGAGGGATCCGGCTTCGGCGACGAGCTGTACGTGCGCGCCGGCGCGTCGATCGCGCCGGACGCGGACGCGACGTGGAAAGACGCGGACATGATCATGAAGGTGAAGGAGCCGATCGCCGCCGAGTGGCCGCGCATGCGGAAGGGGCAGACGATCTTCACCTACTTCCACTTCGCCGCCGACGAGGCGCTGACCAGGGCCCACCTGAAGAGCGGCGCGGTCTGCGTCGCCTACGAGACGGTGGAGCTTCCGTCGCGCGAGCTCCCGCTGCTCACGCCGATGTCCGAGGTCGCCGGGCGGATGGCGGTGCAGGAGGGCGCGAAGTACCTGGAGCGGCTCTTCGGCGGGCGGGGCGTGCTGCTCGGCGGCGTTCCCGGCGTGCAGCCGGCGAAGGTCGTCATCCTCGGCGGCGGCGTCGTCGGCATCAACGCGGCGAAGATGGCCGCGGGCCTGGGCGCGCGCGTCGTCGTCATCGACCTCTCGCTCGAGCGGCTCCGCTATCTCTCCGACGTGATGCCGGCGAACGTGCAGCTGCTCCACTCGAACCGCTACGTCATCCTCGAGCAGATCACCGACGCCGACCTCGTCATCGGCGGCGTGCTCGTCCCCGGCGCGAAGGCGCCGCGGCTGATCCGGCGCGAGGACCTGAAGACGATGCCGCAGGGCTCCGTGATCGTCGACGTCGCGGTGGATCAGGGCGGCTGCGTCGAGACGATCAAGCCAACGACGCACGAGAACCCGACCTACGTGGTGGACGGCGTGCTGCACTACGGCGTCGCGAACATGCCGGGCGCGGTCCCGCGCACCTCGACGCTCGCCCTCACGAACGCGACGCTGCCGTACGCGCTGCAGCTCGCGAGCAAGGGGTGGAAGCGCGCGCTCGCGGACAACCCGGCGCTGCTCAAGGGGCTCAACATGGCGGATGGCAAGGTGACCTACCGGGCCGTCGCCGACGCGTTCGGCCTCGACTACACGGCCCCCGAGACGTTCGTGGCGTGACCTCGCGCGGCCCGGCGCGCGAGCGCCGAGCCGCCGAGCCCGGCACGCGACTTGACAGGAGGGCCGACGTGCGCGCCCTCCCGCCGATCCTCTGCTATCACAAGGTGGAGCGCCGCCGCGAGCTCGGGGTCACCCGGGTCTCGCCGCGGCGCTTCGCGCGCCAGGTCGAGCGCCTCGCGCGCGCCGGTTGGCGCACGCTGACGCTCTCCGAGCTCCTCGACTGCGCCGCCGGCCGCCGCGTCCCTGGCGAGCGCGAGCTCGTGATCTCCTTCGACGACGCCTATCGCGGGCTGCGCGAGCACGCCTTTCCCGTGCTCGCCGACCACGGCTTCGGCGCGATCTGCGCCGTCATCACGGAGTACGCCGGCCGCCTCAACCGGTGGGACGTGGCGTACGGCGGCCGGCGCTTCGCGCACCTCGCCTGGCGCGACCTGCGCGCGTGGATGGGGCGGGGGATCGAGGTCGTCTCGCACACGGCGACGCATCCGCGGCTGACGTGGCTTCCCGACGGCGACGTGGCGCGCGAGCTCGCCTGGTCGCGCGACGTGCTGCGCGCGGAGCTCGGCGTCGAGGCGCCGGTGGTCGTCTACCCGTTCGGAGCGGCGAGGGAGCGCGAGCGGCGGCTCGCCGCCGCCGAGGGGTACGCGGCGGGCTTCGCTCTCGCCGCCGCGTGGGGCGGCGATCCGTTCGCGATCCCGCGCCACCCGGTCTACGCCTGGGCCCCCCCGACCCCCGGCGTCGGCCCGCTCGCCCCGCTCGAGCGCCTCGTCGCCGCCCTCACGAACCGCTGCGCCGTCGGCACGACGCTCTGGCAGCGCGCGACGTCGGGCATCGGGCGCCCGGCGGTCGCGGAGGCGATGGGGGATTGAGGGGGCGGGCGTCGAGGGCGGGCCGAGTGGCACTCGGCGCTCGGCGCTCGGCGCTCGGCAGGGGGCCGGGACTCGCGCGACGAGGGAGGCGTCTCTTCGGGGATGGCTCAACCTGGTGCTGTTCGTTTCGCGCGGAGGCGCGGAAGCGCGGAGAACGGCCGCTCGGGCCGGCATCGATGAAAAAGGGAATCGGATGCATCCGATGGATCGGATGCATCCGATTTCTCCTGCGTACGACTCGAACGGTGCGCACCGCGGCGTCGCCGCGACGAAATCGTTGACTGGTCGTGGGGTGCGCCTGGACGGCCTCGTGCACCGGCGCGAGGACGCATGACCGAGGTGCAGTCCCCTCCGGAGCAGTTCACGGCTCGTGGCGCGATGCTTCCGACCCGCGCACGTCACCTTGCTCCGCGGATCTCCGCGCCTCCGCGTGAAACACACAGCCACGAGGCCGAGCCTTCACATCGGGGATGCCTCCCCGGTCGCCCGAGTCCCCTCCGCCCCGCCGAGCGCCGAGCGCCGAGCGCCGAGTGCCGAGCCCCCGCCTCACACGAAGTACTTCGCCGCCACCGGCAGCAGCGTCGGGTGCCTGACGAGCGCGGTCGCGAAGATGCGGCCGAGGGTGCGCTTCCGCTCGGGGATCCGGTTGAGCGTGCGCGCGAGGCCGTCGAAGAACCCGTCGTCGAACTTGCCGAGCGCCTCCTTGATCGCGTGGAAGCGCTCGTGGTCGTGGCCAAGGAGCGACATCCAGGCGTCGTGGTAGCGCTGCAGCCGCGGCGCGCTCGTGTCGCCGGCGCGCATCGCGTCCACCGCGGTGTGCGCGGCGAGACGCCCGGCCTTCATCGCGTTCACGATCCCGCCGCCGGAGAGCGGGTTGATCATGTGCGCCGCGTCGCCGCACAGCAGCAGCCCGTCGGCGACCGTGCGCTTGACCGTCGTGTGCACGATCACCCCGCCGACGGTGTAGCCCGTCCGCACCGCGCGCGGGAAGTGCGTCGCGACGTAGTCGTCGAGCCAGGCGCGCGCCGGTCGTCCGCCGCCGTGCAGCGCGACGACGCCGAGCCCGACGTTCGCGACGCCGACCCCCTTCGGGAAGATCCACGCGTAGCCGCCCGGCGCGACGCGGTCGCCGAAGTGGAGGTAGATCGCGTCGGGATCGAACTCGATGTTGCGGAGCACGTACTGCGCGCAGCTCTCCATGTCGCGCGACGGCACCCGCGTGTCGAGCCCGGCCCAGCGTCCGACCATGCTCTCGACGCCATCGGCGCCGATGACGAGCCGCGCCGCGATCTCCTCCTCGCCCGCCGTCCCGCGGACGCGCGCGCGCCAGCCGTCTCCCTCGCGCGCGAGCGCGACGACCTCCGTCCCCGTGCGGATCGTGGCGCCCGCGGCGCCGGCCTGCGCGGCGAGCGCCGGCTCGAAGCGCGTGCGGTCGAGGACGTAGCCGACGTCGCCCTCGGCCACGCGCACCTCCGTCCCGTCGGGCGAGCGGAAGATCACGCGCGTGATGCGCCGCGCCACGAAGTCGGCGCCGTCGGGGGAGATGAACTCGGCGAGTCCGGCGCCGCCGACCCCTTCGCCGCAGCGCACCGGCGCGCCGACGGCGCGGTCGCGCTCGAGGACGAGGACGTCGAGGCCGCGGTCGCGCGCCGCCGCCTCGCGCGCCGCGACGAGCCCTGCCGGCCCGCCGCCCACGACGAGGATGTCGCAGCGCGTCACGCCGGCGAGGCGGCGCCGGCCGGCGGGCGAGAGGCGCTCGCGATGCCGAGCCCGGCCGCAGCGGCGGAGGCGAGCGCGGGGTTGTCGACCATGCGCAGCGCGCCGACGGGGCAGGGCGCGATGCACTTGCGGCACCCCGTGCACGTCGACGCATCGACGAGCAGACCCTCGCGGCGCATCTCGATCGCCATCGGCGGGCAGAGCGGCATGCAGAGACCGCAGGCGTCGCACAGCAGATGATCCACGACGGCCACCGTGGCGGGAAGGCGTTGTGACATGTCGGGAGTGATACGCGTCACCGTAGGTGCTGTCAAGCCAACGCCTTGTAATGGGTCGGCTGCGCGGCTAGGTTAAGTTGTTCGATGCCCACCTCTCTCCGCGACGCCGCGTGGCGCCGGAAAATCACATTCCTGACCGCGTGATGCGCTGGCCGCTCTGGAAGCCGGGAGCCCTCTTTCCCGCGAACGCCATCGGTGTCGATCTCGGCACCGCCAACACCCTGATCTACGTGAAGAACGAGGGGATCGTGCTCAACGAGCCCTCCGTCGTGGCGATCGATCGGGAGACGAAGAAGATCAAGGGCGTCGGCCTGGAGGCCAAGCGCATGCTCGGGCGCACGCCCGAGGGCGTCATCGCGGTGCGGCCGATGAAGGACGGCGTCATCGCCGACTTCGACGTCACCGAGAAGATGCTCCGCTACTTCCTCACGCTGATCATCGAGAACCACGTGTTCAAGGTGAAGCCGCGCGTCATCGTCTGCGTCCCCTCCGGCATCACCGAGGTGGAGAAGCGTGCGGTGCGCGACTCGGCGCTCGGCGCCGGCGCGAAGGAGGTCTTCATGGTCGCCGAGCCGATGGCGGCGGCGATCGGCGTCGGCCTGCCGGTCGAGACGCCGACCGGCAACATGGTCATCGACATCGGCGGCGGCACGACGGAGATCGCCGTCATCGCGCTCTCCGGCATCGTCTCCGATACCTCGATCCGCGTCGGCGGCGACGAGCTCGACACGTCGATCGTGCAGTTCATGCGCAAGAACTACAACCTCCTCATCGGCGAGCCGACGGCCGAGCAGATCAAGATCCAGATCGGCTCCGCGGCGCCGGTCGGGGAGGAGCGCGAGATGGAGGTCAAGGGGCGCGACCTCGTCTCGGGCATCCCGAAGACGGTCCGCGTGCACTCCAGCGAGATCCGCGAGGCGATCCAGGAGCCGGTCCAGCAGATCGTGGACGCCGTCCGGCGCGCGCTCGAGATCACGCCGCCCGAGCTGGCGAGTGACATCGTGGACCGCGGCATCGTCATGACGGGAGGCGGTGCTCTCATCCGCGGCCTCGATCTCCTGCTGAGCCAGGAGACGAGCCTGCCGATCCACGTGGACGAGGATCCGCTGACGTGCGTCGTGCGCGGCACGGGGCGCATCCTCGACGACGAGGAGAAGTACTGGTCAGTCCTGAGCAGCTGAGGTAGTCCGTCGTGCCCCGCGCCACCCGCTTCGGCAGCCGCTTCGACATCGCGCTGTTCGGGGCCACCCTCCTCCTCGGCTTCCTGGCGCGCTCCGTCCCGGCCGAGATGCGCGAGCCGGTCGCGGCGGCACTCCGCCAGACGGTCCTCGTGCCGCTCGTCGAGCTCCAGCGCGGGGCGGTCGTCAGGCGCGCGGCGTATCTCACCTACCGCGACAGCGTGACGGTGCGCGACAGCGTCGCGCTCCTCGCCATGAACGCCTCCGCGCTCGAGGCCGAGAACGATCGGCTGCGCCGTCTCCTCGGCCTCGGCAGCCAGCTCCGCTGGGGCTTCGTGCCCGCCGAGGCGCTGCGCCTGCGGCAGGAAGGGGAGCCCTGGACGGTGACGCTGAGCGCGGGCTCGAGCGCGGGCGTGGAGCGCTTCAGCCCGGTCGTCGCTCCGGAGGGGCTCGTCGGCATGGTGCAGCGGGTGGACCCGAGCATCAGCCAGGCGATCCTCTGGACGAACCCCGACTTCCGCGTCAGCGCGATGGCCGCCGACGGCTCCGCCTTCGGGATCGTGCAGGCGCACCTCGGCGACGGCGTCGACGACGGTCCGGACCGCTTCCTGATGGAGATGCGCGGGATCCCCTTCCGCAGCACGCTGAAGCCGGGGACGATCATCGTCTCGTCGGGGCTGGGGAGCACCTATCCGCGGGGCATCCCGATCGGGACCGTCCTCCGCGAGCTGCGCACCGCCGAAGGGTGGGCGCGAACCTATCTCCTGCGCCCGGCCGTCCTGCCGCCGCACGCCTCGTCGGTCATGATTCTCAAGCCGGCGCGCGCCGAGGCCGGCGTGGAGCCCGTATGGGCCTCCGCGATCGCCGCGGAGGAGGCAGCGGAGCGCGTCGCCGCGGCCGGTGACTCGGTGTCGCGCCGCGACTCCGCGGCCCGCCGGGCCGCGACCGCGCCGCGCCCGGAGCCGCAGG
>DASUSM010000155.1:0-13843 GCA_036375115.1 Gemmatimonadaceae bacterium
GCTTCGCCGAGAACCGCCTCGTGTACCTCTCCTTCTCCGAACCCGGCGACGATGGGACGGCGGGGACGTCGGTCGCGCGCGGCCGCCTCGGCGACGGACGGCTCGAGGAGGTGCAGGTGATCTACCGGCAGCGGCCGAAGGTGCAGGGCGCCGGACACTTCGGCTCGCGCCTCGTCTTCGGCCGCGACGGCACGCTGTTCGTCACGCAGGGCGACCGGCAGCGCTACCGCGAGCGCGCGCAGGACCTCTCGCAGGGGATGGGGAAGGTCGTGCGCATCGCCGCCGATGGGAGCATCCCCGCGGACAATCCGTTCGTCGGGCGCGACGGCGCGCTCCCCGAGATCTGGTCGTACGGGCACCGCAACATCCAGGCGGCCGCGCTGCACCCGGAGAGCGGCCAGCTCTGGACGGTGGAGCACGGCGCCCGCGGCGGCGACGAGCTGAACCACCCGGAGAAGGGAAAGAACTACGGCTGGCCGGTGATCACGTACGGCGTGGACTACTCGGGCGAGACGATCGGCGAGGGGACGGCGCGCGAGGGGATGGAGCAGCCGGTCTACTACTGGGATCCCGTGATCGCGCCGTCGGGGATGACGTTCTACACGGGCGACCGGTTCCCCGGCTGGCGCGGCAGCGTGCTCGTCGGCTCGATGCGCCCGGGATCGCTCGTGCGCCTCGTGCTCGAGGACGGGCGCGTGACGCGCGAGGAGCGCTACGCGATCGACGGCGAGCGGATCCGCGACGTGCAGGAGGGGCCGGACGGCGCGATCTACGTCGTGACGAACAACCCGCAGGGGCGGCTCCTGCGCGTCGTGCCGGCGACCCGGTGAGCGACCCGGTGCGGCTCGGCGCCGACGCCGTGCGCGAGGCGTGGGACCGCGCCGCGGACGGCTACGACGCGGCGCAGGCGTCGGGGCTCGACTACTACCGGTACGAGTTCTTCGGTCCCGCGCAGGCCGCGATCTGCGGCGACGTGCGCGGCCTGCGCCTGCTCGACGTCGGATGCGGGAGCGGGTACTTCGCGCGCGAGATGGCGCGGCGTGGCGCGGCGGTCACGGCGGTGGACATCTCGGCGCGCATGATCGCGCACGCCGAGCGCCACGCGGCGGCCGACGGGCTCGCGATCGAGCACCGCGTCGCCGATGCGGCGGCGCTCGCGACGCTCCTCCCCGCCGCCTCGTTCGACGTGGCGACGTCGTGCCTCGCGCTCCAGGACATGCCGGATCCCGCCGCGGCGCTCCGCGCGGTGCACGCGGTGCTGCGTCCCGGCGGGCGCTTCGTCGCATCGATCTCGCACCCCTGCACGGAGACGCCGTTCCGCCGGTGGGAGCGCGATGGCGAGGGGCGGAAGCGCTGGCTCTGCATCGACCGCTACTTCGACCGGGTGCCGATGGAGTTCGCCTGGGTGCGCTGGAGCGACCCGCCGTTCACGACGGTCGCGCTGCACGCGACGCTCGAGGACTGGCTGACGTGGAGTCTCGACGCCGGCTTCGCGCTGCGCGCCCTGCGCGAGCCGCGTCCGACCGAGGCGGCGCTGCGTGCGCGTCCCGAACTCGCCGCTGCGGCGCGAGTGCCGTACTACGTGGTCTTCGATCTCGGGAAAAGCGGCTAGGCTCGTCTCGCGCCCCCCGCGCCTCGACGGCGAGCGATCGGAGACGAATGTTTAGGAGGGTCGTGGCGTTCGTGGCTCACGGCGCGCGCCGAGCGGTCACGTCCGCGCGCCGCACCGCACCCGCCGAGCCCGAAACGAAGTGACACCCCCGCCCCGTAGAGGGTGCTTGCGCTTCCGCACCGCGGCTCGTATCATGTTCGGCCTCTCTTCGGGTCTGCGGACGATCGCACGACACACTCGAGAGGCGCACGTCGAGAAGGTCCCCCGATGCAGCTCGCCGAGACGTTTATCCGCCGCCCGGTGCTGGCCAGCATGGTCAGCCTGGCCTTCGTCCTCGTCGGCACGATCGCGTACACGCGATTGCCGGTGCGCGAGTTTCCCGACGCCGACCCGCCGATCGTCTCCGTCACCGTCGTCCTCCCGGGGGCGAGCCCGCAGGTCATCGAGTCCGCGGTGACCGACGTGCTGGAGGAGGAGCTCTCCAGCGTCGAGGGGATCCGCGCGATCACGAGCGCGAGCCAGGAGCAGATCGCGACGATCACGCTCGAGTTCACGCTGGACCGCGAGATCGAGGCGGCCGCGCAGGACGTCCGCGACCGCGTGTCGCGCGTGCGCGGCCTCCTTCCCGAGGACATCGAGGAGCCAGTCGTCGCGAAGCAGGAGGCGGACGCCTTCCCGATCATGTTCCTCGCGCTGACGTCGGACAGCTACTCCCTCATGGAGCTGTCGGACCTCGCCGACCGGCAGATCAAGCCGCGGCTCCAGACGATCGCCGGCGTCTCCGGCGCGCCGATCTACGGCGAGCGGCGCTTCGCGATGCGCGTCTGGCTCTCGCCGCGCGAGCTCGCCGCGCGCGGGCTCACGGCGCAGGACGTCGAGAACGCGATCCGCACGCGGAGCGTCGAGATCCCCGCCGGGCGCATCGAGTCGGAGCGCCGCGAGTTCTCGGTGCGCTACCTCGGCGAGATGAAGACGCCGGAGGAGTTCGCCGACCTCACCGTGGCGAGCGGCCCGGGGCGCCTCGTCAAGCTCGGCGACGTCGCGCGCGTCGAGCCGGGCCCCGAGGACGAGCGCTCGGTGACGCGCTACTCGCAGACGCCGGCGATCTTCATCGGCGTCGTGCGGCAGTCGAAGTCCAACGTCATCGACGTCGCCGCGGCGGTGCAGGCGGAGCTCCCCGCGGTGCGCGCGTCGCTCCCGCCGGGCGTCGACCTGCACATGGCGTTCGACGGCTCGGTCTTCATCCGGCGCTCGATCACCGAGGCGCAGGAGACGCTGCTCATCACCGCCGGCCTCGTCATCCTCGTCATCTTCGTCTTCCTGCGCACGCTGCGCGCGACGATCATCCCCGCGCTCGCGATCCCCGTCTCGATCGTCGCGACGTTCGCCATCCTCGGCGCGCTCGGCTTCTCGATCAACACCTTCACGCTCCTCGGGCTGATCCTCGCCATCGGCATCGTCGTCGACGACGCGATCATCGTCCTCGAGAACGCCTACCGGCACCAGGAGGAGCTGCACAAGGATCCCGAGACGGCGGCGATCGACGGGACGCGCGAGATCACGACGGCGGTGATC
Source organism: Gemmatimonadaceae bacterium (assembly GCA_036375115.1). Lineage (GTDB taxonomy): Bacteria > Gemmatimonadota > Gemmatimonadetes > Gemmatimonadales > Gemmatimonadaceae > DASUSM01. The sequence continues at coordinate 3,188 of DASUSM010000155.1, forward strand.
GCGACGACCGTCTCGCTCCTCGCCGTCTTCTCGCCGCTCCTCTTCCTCACCGGGGCGACGGGCCGGCTGTTCAACGAGTTCGGCGTCGCCGTCGGCGGCGCGGTGCTCGTCTCGGGGATCGTCGCGCTGACGCTGACGCCGATGCTCTCGGCGAAGATCCTCCGCCACCAGGCGCGCGAGTCGCGCTTCTCGCACGCCGTCGGCGCGGTGCTCGACGGCATCGCCGCGCGGTACGCGCGCACGCTCGAGCGCGTCCTCGTGCGCCCGATCATCGGGATCGCCGCCGGGCTCGTCATGACCGCGGCGGCCGTCGTCCTCTTCCTCGGCCTCGAGCGCGAGTTCGTCCCCCCGGACGACCGCGGCTTCTTCTTCACCTTCGTCGTCGCGCCCGAGGGGGCGACGGTCGCCTACACCGACGACTACCTCCGCCAGATCGAGGCGATCACGCACGCCGACCCCGATGTCCGCTCGACCTTCTCCGTGATCGGCTTCGGCGGGCCGCCGAACTCCGCCTTCCACGGGGTGATCCTCGAGGACTGGGAGGACCGCGAGCGGTCGGCGCAGGAGATCATCGGCGCGGTGCAGGGGCCGTACTTCGGCGTCCCCGGGATCTTCGCCTTCGCCGTCAATCCGCCCGCCTTCGGCGGGGCGCAGCCGCCGGTGCAGTTCGTCGTGCAGCACCGCGACTTCGAGGCGCTCGTGCGGGGGATGGACTCGCTCGTCGCGCGCGCGAGCACGATCCCCGGGCTCCTGAACGTGGACACCGACCTCCGGGTGACGCGCCCGGAGCTCGTCGTGACGCTCGACCGCGACCGCGCGGAGGACCTCGGCGTTCCCGCGCGCGACATCGCGACGACGCTCCAGACGCTGCTCGGCGGCCGCGACGTCGCCCGCTTCAGCTCGGAGAACGAGCTGTACGACGTCATCCTGCGGCTCGACCCCGCCGAGCGCGCGACGCCGTCCGACATCGCCGGCCTCCGCGTCCGCGGGCGCGACGGACAGCTCGTCCCGCTCGACGCGCTGACGCGCGTCGAGGAGCGGATCGGGCCGCGCCAGCTCAACCACTACGACCGCGTGCGCGCCTTCACGCTCTCGGCCAGCCTCGCGCCCGGCTTCACCCTCGGCGCGGCGCTCGACTCGCTGAACGCGGCCGCGGCCGCGGCGCTCCCGCCGGGGAGCTCGGTCGAGCTGGCGGGGGAGTCGCGCGAGTTCCAGGAGAGCGGGGGCGCGCTCTACTTCGCGTTCATCCTCGCCCTCGTCTTCGTCTTCATGGTGCTCGCCGCGCAGTACGAGTCGCTCGTGCACCCCTTCACCGTGCTCCTCGCCGTCCCGCTCGCGGTCACCGGCGCGCTCGCCGCTCTGTGGATCGCCGGCTCGACGCTGAACGTCTACAGCCAGATCGGGATGATCCTCCTCATCGGGCTCGTCTCGAAGAACTCGATCCTCCTCGTCACCTACGCGAACGACCTGCGCGGGAAGGGACGCGACGCGGTGAGCGCGATGCGCGAGGCGGGACGCATCCGCCTGCGCCCGATCCTCATGACGTCGGTCGCCTCGATCTTCGGCGCGCTGCCGATCGCCCTCGGCCTCGGCGCGGGCGCCGGGAGCCGGCGTCCGCTCGGCTACGCGATCGTCGGCGGCCTCGTCGTCTCGACGCTCCTCACGCTCTATCTCGTTCCCGCGGTCTTCGTCGTGCTCGAGCGGCTGCGCCGCCGCGCGGCGCCGCCGGCGCCGGCTCGCCCCGGCGACGATCGGCACCTGCCCGGCGAGTACCGGCCGCCGCTCCCGACGCACGCCACCGCCACCGTGGAGGCACCATGAGCAGGAATGCATGGAGGGCCGCGGCGCTCGCCGCGCTCCTCGGCGCGGCGGGCCTCGCCGGACCGGCGGCGCTGCCGGCGCAGTCGGGCGAGCCCGTGCCGGTCGTCACCCTCGAGGAGGCGCGCCGGCGCGCCGCGTCCGCGAACGCGGACGCGGTCGCCGCGCGAGGCGACGTCGCGACCGCGGTCTGGGAGCGACGCGCGGCGATGGCCGAGCTGTTCACGCCGAGCCTCTCGGCGGACATGGGCTACACGCGCTTCTCCGATCCCTTCTTCAACTTCGGCACGGGCGAGATCACGCCGAACGCGACGAGCGCGACGCTCCAGGCCAGATACGTGCTGCTCGGCGCGGGGCGCGTCGGCGAGCTGCGGCGCGCGCGCGCCTCGCTCGCGAGCGCCGAGGCGGGCGAGACGGCGGCCCGCTTCCGCGTCGCCCTCGAGACCGATGCGGCGTACTACGCCGTGCTCGCCGACCGGGAGCTCGTGCGCGTCGCGGCGGAGCGCCTGCGCCGCGCGGAGGAGCAGTTCGCCGTCGCCCGCGTGCGCGTGCTCGCCGGCGAGGCGATCTCGTCGGACTCGCTCCAGCTCCTGCTCGAGGTCAACCGGGCGCGCCTCGGTGTGCTGCGCCGCGACTCGGCGCTGACGACGTCGCGGCTCCGGCTCGGGCGCTCCGTCGGCCTCGCCGGTCCGGCGGAGGCCGCGCCGGTGGACACGGCCGCGCTCCCGCCGCTCCCCTTCGGGAGCGAGGAGGCGGTGCGGCTGATGCGCGCGGGCGGTCCGGAAGTCGAGGCGGCGCGCGCGGCCGAGCGCAGCGCGGACGCCGCCGTCCTCGCGCAGCGCGAGGCGTACCTCCCGGAGATCGCCGTCGGCGCGACCACAGGGGCGTACGACTCCGAGCTCTTCCCGAGCGCGTTCCGGCGCTCGCAGCTCGCGGTGACCGTCTCGCTCCCCATCTGGGACGGCGCGCGGCGCGAGCTCGCCCAGGCGCGGGCGAACGTGGCGCGCGACGTGGCGCGGGCGGAGCGCGAGGAGCGCGAGCGCGCCGCCGCCGAGGTGATGACCGGGGCGTGGCACGGCTACGAGACGGCGCGCGCGGGGACGGCGCTGGCGAGGAGCGCGGTCGCCGTCTCGGCCGAGAGCTTCCGCGTGCAGCGCGCGCGCTATCGCGAGGGTGCGACGACGATCCTCGACCTCCTCGAGGCGCAGGTCGCGCTCGGCGAGGCGGAAGCGGAGCTCGTGCAGGCGCGCTACGCGACGCGGCTCGCGCTCGCCCGGGTCGAGGCGCTGCTCGGCCGCCGGATTCACGAGACCACGACGACCGGTCCGACGGACCGTTGAGGCGACGATGACGAATCGAGAGGCAGGAGACGGAATGCGGCGGTGGGCGTGGCGGCAGCGCCGCAGCATCGCCCTGGGCGCGGCGCTGGTGCTCGTGATCGCGCTCGTCGCGGCGGTGGCGAAGGGATTCGGCGGCGACGCGGCGCCCGACGGCGCGGCGCAGCTCGCGACGTCGATGCCGCCGATGCCGGTGGACGTGGACGTCGCGCGCGAGGACGCGATCGTCGAGGCGGTGCGCGCGACGGGACGCATCGAGGCGATGCAGGCGATCGAGCTGCGCCCCGATGCCGAGGGGCGCGTGACCGAGCTGCTCTTCCGCGAGGGAGAGCGGGTCGCCCGCGGCCGGCCGCTCGTCCGCCTCGACGACGCGATGCTCCGCGCGCAGGCGGACCGCGCGCGGGCCGACCGCGACCTCGCCCGGCAGCAGCTCGAGCGCGTGCGGCGGCTGCGCGCCGACAACGCCTCCTCGCCGGCGGACCTCGAGCGCGCGGAGGCGGCGGCGCGAAGCGGCGAGGCGGGGGTCGCGCTGCTCGAGCTCCAGATCGCGCGGTCCACGGTGCGTGCACCCTTCGCCGGCGTCGTCGGTCAGCGCTTCGTCAGCCAGGGCGATTGGGTGACGAGCGCGACGCGGCTGCTCACGCTCCAGACGGTGGACCCGCAGCGCGTCGTGATCGAGGTGCCCGAGCGGCACGCCGTCGCGCTGCGGCGCGGGCAGACGATCGACTTCACCGTCGCCGCGCAGCCGCAGCGGACGTTCCAGGCGACGGTGGACTTCGTCGACCCCGTCGTCCAGGAGGCCGGCCGGACGATCGTCGTGAAGGCGCAGGCGCCGAACGGGAGCGGGCTGCTGCGCCCCGGGATGTTCGTCGAGGCGAGGCTGGCGACGGCGACGCGCGAGAAGACGGTCGTCGTCCCCGAGGACGCGGTGCAGCCGCTGCGCACGTCGAACGTCGTCTGGGCGGTGGTGGACGGGAAGGCGAGCCGCCGCGTCGTCCAGCTCGGCGCGCGCGCCCCCGGGACGATCGAGGTGCTCGACGGCGTGCGCGCCGGCGAGATGGTCGTCGTCGGAGGGCTCGAGCGGATGGCCGAGGGGATGGCGGTGGCGCCGCAGCCGCGCGGACAGCGGGAGGGCGCAGCGGAGGGCGCGCCGGAGAGCGCGATGCGGTAGGGCGCGACCGCGGGTCAGCGCGGCGACGCTCGCGGCGGCGTGATGCCGGAGCGCACGGGCAGCCCCCGTACGCTCCCGCGTGCCCACTTGCCGCCGCTCGCGCCGAGCCGTCAGACTATGGCCATGCCACTCCCGGTTCCCCGCTTCACGATCGAGATGCTCGACGCCTTCCCGGACGACGGGACGCGCTACGAGCTGCTCGAGGGGATCCTCATCGTGACGCCGGCGCCGAATCAGGCGCATCAGGTCGTCGCGACGCGCCTGGCGACGATGCTCTCGAACGCCCTCGCGCCGAGCGGGCTCGCACGAGTCGTCGCCGTCGGCGCGCTCCAGCGCGGCAAGCGGACGCAGCTCCAGCCCGACGTGCTCGTGCTCCCGTCGGCGTATCCGCCGACGGAGGAGTGGGCGAAGATGCGCGGCTGGTGGCTCGCCGTGGAGGTGCTCAGCCGCTCCTCGCGCGTCTACGACCGCGAGGTGAAGCGGGGCGCCTACCTCGCGCTCGGCGTCGAGGAGTATTGGGTGGTCGACATGCGCGGCTGCTTCGTCGAGTCGTGGTCGCGCGAGCACCCGGAGGGGCGGCGCTTCCGGGGCGCGCTTTCCTGGCGGCCCTCCGCGCTCGGCGAGGAGGTCGTCCTCGATCTCGGCGAGCTGTTCCGGGACGTCTGCGAGCCGGGCGAGGAGTAGGCCGCCTCAGTCCCGACCGCTCGCGAGCACGCGGGCGAAGACGTCGCTGTCGACGTTCCCGCCGGTGACGACGACCCCGACCGCGCGTCCCGCCACGCGGCCGCGCTCCTGGAGCAGCGCCGCGAGCGCCGCCGCGCCGGCGCCTTCGGCGACGGTGTGCGTCGTAGCGAACAGAATGCGCATCGCCTCCTCCACCTCGTCGTCGCTCACCTCGACGACGCGCTCCGCGCCGCCGGCGATGATCTCGAGCGCGTCGGGGTCGGGCGTCCGGCACGCCATCCCGTCGGCGATGCGCGTCGTCGCCGGATGCGAGACCGGGCGTCCCGCCTCGAGCGACCGCGCGTACGCCGGCGCGGCCGAGGAGACGACGCCGACGACCGTCGTGCGCAGTCCGAGCGCCTCGCGCGCGGCGAGCACGCCGACGATCCCCGACCCCATCCCGATCGGCACGTAGACGCTGTCGAGGTGCGGCACGGCGCGCAGCAGCTCGAGCCCGTACGTCGCCACCCCCGCGACGAGCATCGGATGATACGCGGGGACGCGGTGCCACCCCCGTTCCCCGGCGATCCGGCGCGCCGCCTCGACCGACGCCTGGAAGTCCTCCCCCTCCTCGATCAGCTCGACGCCGAGCGCGCGCATCGCGTCGTTCTTCTCGCGGCCGTTCCCGTGCGGGACGACGATCGCCGCGGGGAGCCCGTGGCGCCGCGCGGCGAAGCCGATCGACTGGCCGTGGTTGCCGCGCGTCGCCGCGACGACGCCGCGGACGTCGGGGTGCTCGCGCCGCAGCCAGTCGAAGTACGTGAGCCCGCCGCGGATCTTGAACGCGCCCGCCGGCGTGTGGTTCTCGTGCTTGACCCACACCTCGGTGCCGACGCGCTCGCGCAGCAGCGGCCAGGCGTATTGCGGCGTCGGGGGGAGCACGGCGTGGACGAGCGCCTCGGCGGCGGAGAGCTCGCGCGGAGACGGGATCCGGGACTCGGTCGGCACGCGGGAAGTGTACGCCCCGGGCGCCGACCGCCACAAGGAACGCTCCGGGCTGGCACGCATCCCGCTGGACCGGGCCCCCACACCGACGGGGAGCGACCGCGCACGATGCACCGCACGACCATCCGCCACGCCGCCACGACGCTCGGCATCGCGCTCCTCGTCGGCGCCGCCGGCGCGCTGTTCTTCTTGTACTCCGGCCTGTATCCCATCGCGGCGCGCGTGCCGCATCTCGGCATCACGCAGTGGGCGCTGACGACGATGAAGGAGCGTTCCGTCCGCCGCCATGCCGCCGTGCTCACCGCGCCGCCGCTCGCCGACACCGCGCTCGTCAGGCGCGGGCTCGTGCTCTACACCGACCGCTGCGTCGTCTGCCATGCCGCGCCCGGCGTCGCGCGCGGCCCCGTCGGCACGGGGCTCAACCCCGATCCGCCGCCGCTCGTCCAGCGCGAGGAGGCGTGGAGCGACGAGGAGCTGTACTGGATCATCGCGAACGGGCTGAAGATGGCGGGGATGCCCGCCTTCGGCACCGGCGAGGAGTCGTACGACGTCTGGGCGCTGACGGCGTTCGTGCGCCGCATGGGTCAGATCTCGCCGGCGGAGTACGCGCGCATGGTCGCCGCGGTCGAGGGTCGCGTCCCGATGGACGAGGTGGAGTGGGTCCGCACGGCCGATCCCGGGTGGGAGCGGATGCGCACCGAGGGCGACGCCGGGCGGGGAAAGACCGCGCTCGCCGCCTATGGCTGCGGGAGCTGCCACGCGATTCCGGGAATCCCCGGGGCGGAGAGCATGGTCGGTCCGCCGCTCACCGACTTCGGCACGCGCCAGTACGTCGCCGGGCACCTCGTGAACACCCCCGACAACCTCGTGCGCTGGATCGCCGACCCGCACGACGTCGAGCCGGGGACGGCGATGCCCGACCTCGGCGTGACGGCGGCCCAGGCGCTCGACATGGCGGCGTACCTCTACACGATCCGGTAGGGCTGCACGATCCAGCAGGGGGAGCGCGGTCAGCCGGGCCAGCGCTTCAGCGCCGCGCGCGCGGCGTGGTACCCGCACATGCCGTGCACCGCGCCGCCCGGCGGCGTCGAGGCGGAGCAGAGGTAGAGTCCCTCGACGGGGGTCGCGTAGGGCACGAGGCGCAGCGTCGGCCGGGCGAAGATCTGGCCGATCGTCATCGCGCCCCCGGCGATGTCGCCGCCGACGAGGTTGGCGTCGTGCCGCTCGAGATCGGCCGGCGCCAGCACGCGCCGCGCGAGGATCGTGTCGCGGAAGCCGGGCGCGAAGCGCTCGACCTGCGCCTCGATGCGAGGGAGCATGTCGACGTCGGAGCCGTGCGGGACGTGGCAGTAGCCCCACGCCGTGTGCCGGCCCGGCGGCGCGCGCCCGGGGTCGAAGAGGGAGGGCTGCGACAGCAGGACGAAGGGACGCTCGGCGGCCTCGCCGCGCCACGGCGCCTCCTCCGCCGCGGCGATCTCGTCGAGGCGGCCGCCGAGGTGCACGGTCCCGGCGCGCGCGCACTCCGGCGCGCGCCACGGAATCGGCTCGGAGAGCGCCCAGTCCACCTTGAAGACGCCGGGGCCGTAGCGGAAGCGCTCGAGCGCGCGGCGATAGCGGCCCGGCAGCCGGTCGCCGGCGACGCGGAGCACCTGGCGCGGGGTGAGGTCGAGCAGCACCACGCGCGACGGCGGAAGCTCGTCGAGCGAGCGCACGGGCGCGCCGGTCTCGATCGTCCCGCCGAGCGAGCGGAGGTAGGACGCGAGCGCATCGGCGAGCCGGTGCGTGCCGCCGCGCACGACCGGCCAGCCGACGACGTGCGCGGCGATCGCGAGCACGAGGCCGAACGACGCCGACGCCGCGCCGCCGAGCGGGACCGCCGCGTGCGCGGAGATGCCGGCGAGCATCGCTCTCGCGTGCTCCCCCTCGAAGACGGCGCGAACGTGGCCGTCGGACGAGCGCAGCGCGTGCAGCCCGAAGCGCGCCATGAGCAGCGGGTGCCTCGGCAGGCGGAGCGGCGCGAGCACGCCGCGCACGAGATCGTCCCACCGCTCGACGAACGGCTCGACGAGAGTCGCGTAGCGCGCCGCGTCGCCGCCGAGCGTGCGCCCCGTCGCCTCGATCGAGCGCTCGAGGACGGCCGCCCGCCCATCGTCGAACGGATGCGCGAGGCACGCATCGGGCTCGGCCCACGCAAGGCCGTGCCCGGCGAGCGGGAGCGACGCGAGAAAGGGAGAGCCGGCGCCGAGCGGGTGGACGCCGGCGCAGATGTCGTGCAGGAAGCCGGGGAGCGTCAGCTCCCCGGAACGGAGGCCGCCCCCGACGACGGGAGCGGCCTCGCGGAGGAGCACCGAGCGTCCGGCGCGCGCGAGCTCGATCGCCGCGGCGAGCCCGTTCGGCCCGGCGCCGACGACGACGGCGTCGTAGGCCGCGGAGCCGCGGGCGCGCACGGCCATCGTCGCTCCTACGCCGTGCGGAGCGCGAGCGTCGCGGCGACCGTCGTGAGCCGCCGGCCGCCGCTCATGGACTCGCCGGCCGTCCGACCCCGCGCAGCAGGAGCCAGCCGCCGATGCCGGCGATGGCCGACGCGCCGAGGATGCCGAGCTTCGCCGCCGTCAGCAGCTCCGGCGACCCGGGGAAGGCGAGCCCGGCGATGAAGATCGACATCGTGAAGCCGATCCCGGCGAGCCAGGCGGCGCCGTGGATCGCGCGCCACGAGACCCCGGCGGGAAGGCGCGCGAGCCCGAGCCGCACGATCGCCCACGCGGCGAGCGTGACGCCGAGCGGCTTCCCGACGACGAGGCCGAGGAGCACGCCGATGGTCACGCTGCTCGTCAGCGCCGCGGCCGCGTCGCCACCGAGCGAGACGCCGGCGTTGGCGAGCGCGAAGAGCGGGATGATCGCGAAGGCGACGATCCCGTGGAGCCCGTGCTCGAGCCGGTTGAGCGGGGTCTGCGCATGGTCGGAGAGCTCCTGCAGCTCGTGGATCGCCGACTGGTGCGCGTGGTTGGTGAGCGGGTTCCCGTCCGGCTCGTGCGCCGCGTCGAAGTCCTCGAGCGTGCGGCGCGCACCCGTGAGGAACGCCTTCTCGTCGATGCGCGTGCGGGCGGGGATCGTCATCGCGAGGAGGACGCCGGCGATCGTCGCGTGCACGCCGGAGGCGAGCACGGCGCCCCAGAGGACGATTCCGATGAGGCCGTAGACGAGCGGCGAGCGGACGCCGATGACGTTCGCGCCGGCCGCGATGGCGAGCAGCACGAGCGCGGCGAGGATCGGCTCGGGCGCCACGCCGCCGGAGTAGAAGATCGCGATGACGAGGACGGCGCCGATGTCGTCCACGATCGCGAGCGCGGCGAGGAAGACGCGCAGCGCGCCGGGGATGCGGTCGCCGAGGAGCGCGAGGACGCCGAGCGCGAAGGCGATGTCCGTCGCCATCGGCACGCCCCAGCCGGACATTCCCTCCCTCCCGACGTTGACCGCCGCGTACAGCGCCGCGGGGACGATCATCCCGCCCGCCGCCGCGGCGAGGGGGAGCGCGGCGCTGCTCAGCGAGGCGAGCTCCCCCGCGAGCACCTCGCGCTTGATCTCGAGCCCGACGAGGAAGAAGAACACGGCCATCAGGCCGTCGTTGATCAGATGGTGCAGCGTCGAGCGCACCGACCACCCGCCGATGGCCAGCGCGACCTCGCTCTCCCAGAGGTGGTGGTAGCTCGACGCCCACGGCGAGTTCGCCCAGGCGAGGGCGATGGCGGTGCAGGCGAGGAGGACGAGCCCGCCCCCCGACGCCGTGCGCGCGAAGCGGCGGAAGGGGGCGAGCGCCCGCTCGACGAGGGGCGGGCCGCTCTCGACGAAGACGCTCGGCGGCAGCGACATCAGCGGCGCACGCGGAAGGGGACGACGCGCTCCCCGCGATCCCACCGCAGGCGGATCTCGCCATCGGCGCCCGGCGGACCGCCGGCCGCGACGTCGATCGTGAAGAGCTCGATGCTCTCGTCGAGCGTGCGCGCGTGGAGGGGGATGCGGCCGAGGTCGTGCGCCGGATCGTAGGCGGTGCCCGTCTGCCCCGTCTGGCGGCTGACGATGAGGACGCCGCCCTCCGCCGTCGGGATCGAGAAGAGCGTGTAGCTCCCCGCGGGAACGACGAGGGTGTCGGCGCCGCTTCCGAGGACGAGGTCGCGCGTCGTCGAGAAGTGCGTGGCCATGTTCGCGCCGGTGCGCCACACCTCGCCGAAGGGGACGAGCGCGCCCCAGATCGCGCGCCCGCGCCGCGCCGGGGTGCCGTAGTCCACGGTGAGCGAGGCGTCGGCGACGGTCTCCGTCTCCTCGGCGCGGCCGGAGAGCGCGCCGAGGCTGCGGCCGGCGGCGTCGCGCGCGGACCAGCGCGAGACGCTCTCGTCGAGCGGCATCCACGGCCGGCGCTCGACGACGAGCTTGCGCGTCGTCGCGCCGGCGTCGAGGCCGAGCAGGCGGCCGCGCGCGTCCACGCGGGCGCGCATCGTTCCGCGGGACGGATGGGTGATCGTCACCGAGTCGGCGCCGGCGCGCGCGATCCGGAAGGGGGAGACGCGGGCGCCGGTGAGGAGCGGCTGCGTCCATTCGCCTTCCCCCGCCGTCGGGAGGGCGCGGACGAGGGCGACCTCGTACGGCCAGTGCACCATGTCGAGG
>DASUSM010000156.1:0-16088 GCA_036375115.1 Gemmatimonadaceae bacterium
ATGTAGTTCGCCCAGGCGAAGGGCGCGGTCGATCCGGGCTCGCGGCCGTAGAGCACCTCGGAGTGGTCCGGCTCGTCGCGCGAGACGGCCGCCGCCGTGACGTCCCACTCGACGGCGTGCCGCGTGCGGAACAGGTGCTCGCCGCGGAGCTGATTCGAGCGGATGGATCGCTCGACGAAGCGCAGCGAGCTCCGGCGGAACTCGGTCGCGAACTCCTCGCTCACGCCGACATCCACCGCGGCCTCGTTGTCCGCGCTGCGGCTGTACGTGTTGTTGAGCGAGATGCGGTGCGTCGGCGAGAGGAACCCGGTGAGGTTCAGCAGTCCGCCCCAGAGGACGCTCGTGCGCCCCGACTCCCCCTCGAAGCGGTTGATCGGCTGCAGGAGACCGGCCGTCCCGGTCGGACCGGCCTGCGAGCGGACCTGTTCCGACTGGATCTCCTGATTGTACGAGTACGTCAGCGAGCCGAGGTAGCCGAGGCGGCGGCCGAGCACGGCGTCCTCGCCGCCGATCGTGACGCCCATCGAGTAGTGCGGGGATCCGGGCTGCTCGAGCGGAGACCACGCGTCGCGGAAGTCGCGCACGGCGGCGTTGGTCTGTGCCTGGTCGAGCGCGGCGGGGTCGCCGCCGGCGAGCGCGCCGGGGAGGCGGCGCTCGGCGCCGGCGAAGCCGAGCCACTCGCGTCCGACCGTCGGCGCGGCGACGACGTCGCTTCCCGTCGCGCGCGAGTTGTAGCCGACCGAGGCGCTGTAGGTGAGCGTCCGGCGCAGCGGAAACTCGCGCGTCCGGATGTCCACCTGCGCGCCGCTGAAGTCGCCCGGCTGGTCCGGCGTGAACGTCTTCGACGTCGTGATCGTCTGGAGCAGTCCCGCGGGGAAGATGTCGAGCGGAACGACGCGCTTCTCCGGCTCGGGGCTCGGCAGCCGCGCTCCGTTCAGCGACGTCTGCGTGTAGCGCTCGCCGAGGCCGCGAACGGCGACGTACTTCCCGTCCTGCACCGTGACGCCGCTCACCCGCTGCACCGCCTGCGCGGCGTCGCCGTCGGGGCTCTTCCCGATCTGCTCCTGGGTCACGGCGTTGACGATCCCCGTCGCCGTGCGCTGCTCGTCGAGCGCCTCGCTCACCGAGCCCCGCTCGGCGGCCGCGCTGACCGTCACCGCCTCGAGCTGGACGTTCGACGCCTCGAGCGTGATGTCCTGTGCGAGGCTGACATTCGCATCGAGCAGGATGCCGGTCACCGTCTTCGGCTGGTAGCCGATCCGGCGCGCCTGCAGCGTCACCGTCCCGGCGGGGATGTCGGTGATCGCGTACCGGCCGTCGAGTCCCGACTTCGCGCCGAGCATCGTGCCGACGACCTGGATGCCGACGTCCGAGATCCCCTGGCCGGTCGCGGCGTCGAGGATGCGGCCCGTGATGCGCCCCGTCGGCGCGGCGTCCTGCGCGGCGAGCGGGACCGCGGCTGCGGCGAGGAGGACCGCCATCGTCGCGGCGCGCGAGAGGAAGCGGGACGTGCGAGTGGGCATTTGGCGTCTCTGGTCCGGGGTGAGGACCGGCCGCACGCCAGGCGCGCGGAACCGGCACGCCGTTACAATGCCGGCCGCCGGTCTCGCTCGGCCCACGGTTTCGTCACGGCGATGTCACGGTCGCCGCCGCCGTGGAGCGTCAGGCGGCCCGCTTCAGCGGCGGCAGCACGCGGATCGCGCCGTTCCGGCCCGCCTTCCACCGCCGGAGCAGGTCGTGCAGCGCGTAGATCCCCTCCGCCTCCACGTGCTCCACGCTCCGCAGATCGACGACGAGCGCACGGACGTGGTCGGGCAGCTTGTCGGCCGAGCGCATCACGGCCATCGCGCCGGCGGCGGAGAGCGCGCCGCGCACGTAGACGGTCGCGGCTTCCTGGTGGGCTTCGATCTCGTACTGGCTGTCGAACGGCGCGAGCGCGTGCATGGTCGGTCTCCGACGAGGGTGTGCCGGACGATCGGCCCTCCCTGTCACGCCGACACCGGCGCCCGCGTCACGCGTTCGTCACGGTGCCGGCGGGCGAGCGGCGGGGAAGAGCACCTCGATCGTCGTCCCGCGCCCGACCTGGCTCTCGGCGCGCACGCGGCCGCCGTGCGCCTCGGCGAGGTGCTTCACGATCGCCAGCCCCAGCCCCGTGCCGCCCGCCTCGCGCGAGCGGCCGGGATCGACCCGGTAGAAGCGCTCGAAGATGCGCGGCAGGTGCTCGGCCGGGATCCCGATCCCCGTGTCGCGCACGCCGACCCACGTCCCCTCGGCGTCGGCGCGCGAGAACACGGCGACGCTCCCCTCCCGCGTGTAGCGCACCGCGTTCTCCGCGAGATTGCCGACGATCTGGCGGAACGCCATCGCATCGGCCTCGACGATGTCCGCGGCGGGCGCGATCTCGATGACGAAGCGGACGCCCTTCGCGTCCGCTGCGGAGGCCGCCGCGGCGACGGCGTCGCGCACGGCGACCTCGACGTCGAGCGCGACGGGCACCGGCGTCCAGCGCCCCGACTCGATCCGCGAGAGGTCGAGCAGGTCGTCGACGATGCGCTGCATGCGATGCGCGTTCGCGCGGATCGACTCGGCGAAGCTCCGCCGCTGCTCCGGCGTGATGTGCTCGTCCTCGGCGATCGCCTCGGCGAAGCCGTGCACGACGGTGAGCGGCGTCTTCAGCTCGTGCGAGACGTTGGCGACGAAGTCGCGCCGCACCGCCTCGAGCCTCCGGGTCGGCGTGAGGTCGAGGAGGGCGAGCACTGCGCCTCCCTGCGGCAGCGGCCGCGCGGTGAGGGCGACGATCCGCCCATCCAGCCGCATCTCCAGCATGGGCGTGCCCTCGCCGCCGAGCGCCGCCTCGAGCGACTCGCGCAGCGCGCGTTCGCGCGGCAGCTGGTCGACCGGGAAGGGGATCGCCGCGCGGATCCCGAGCACCTCGCGCGCGCTCTCGTTGATGCGGACGACCAGGCGGCGCGCGTCGATCGCGACGACGCCCTCCTCGAGCGACTCGATGATCGCCGCCATCAGCGCCTCGTCGGCGTGCATCGCGCCGAGCCGGTCGGCGAGCTGCTCGGTCATCCGATAGAGCGCGGCGGCGAGGTCGCCGACCTCGCCCGGCGCCGACAGCGGCGGACGCCGCGTGAGGTCGCCGGCGGCGAGCGCTCGGGCGACGTCGCGGAGCTCGACGAGCGGACGCGCGACGGCGCCGGCGAAGATCCACGCCAGGCCGAGGGCGACGAGCAGCGCGGCGCCGCCGGCGACGAGAACGTCGCGCCGCGCGCCGCCGACGAGAAGGGCGAGAGTCTGGGTCGGCGTCGAGACCCGCGCCACGCCCTCGGCGGCCCGCACCGCGACGTAGAGGCGCTCGTCGCCGGTGGAGGCGCTGGTCCGTGCGCTCGTCCCCGTCCCGTGGGCGCGCGCCCCGAGGACCTCCGGCCGGCGGTCGTGGCGCTCGAGGCGGTCGAGCGCGGGGCCGTCGAACTCGGAGTCGCCGAGCACGCGCCCGTCCGGCGCGACGAGCGTCACGCGGCGCCCGAGGGCGGAGCCCGCGGCGTCGGCGAGGGAGTCGGCATCCATTCCCGGGCGCCAGGCATCGGCGAGGAGACGCGCCTCGCTCGCGAGGATGCGCTCGACTTCCGTGCGCAGCCGATCCTCGAGCCGGCCGCTGACGATCGCGACGAGCACGAGCACGAGGACGCCGACGACGAGGAGCGCGCCGAGCAGCAGCCGCTTCGTCAGCCCCACGCCGCGCCTCCCCCGGTCCGGCCGGCGCCGTCGGTCACACGGTCGAGCGGGGGTGTCCCTGCCGCAGCCGGTAGCCGAAGCCGCGCACCGTCTCGATCAACTCCCCCGCCTCGCCGAGCTTCGAACGCAGCCGCTGGATGTGCATGTCCACGGTCCGCGTCTGGATGTCGGGCGCCGCCTCCCAGACGGACTCGAGCAGGCTGGCGCGCGCCTGCACGCGCCCGCGCCGCTCGGCGAGCGTCAGCAGCAGCCTGTACTCCGTCGGCGTGAGGTCGACGTCGCGGCCGTCCACGGCGACGCGGTGCGCGGAGCGGTGGATCTCGAGCGGGCCGATGGCGAGGACGTCGCCGGCCGTGCCGCCGCCGCCGCTCGTGCGGCGCAGGATCGCGCGGACGCGCAGCACGAGCTCCTGGGCGCTGAACGGCTTGGTCAGGTAGTCGTCGGCGCCGAGCGCGAGGCCGCGGATCCGGTCGGGCTCCTCCTTCCGCGCGGTGAGCATGAGGACCGCGACGGCGCGCGTGGCGTCGTGCGCGCGGAGCTGCTCGAGGACGTCGAAGCCGGACATCCCGGGGAGCATGAGGTCGAGGACGACGAGCGCCGGACGCTCCTCGCGCGCGGCGGCGATCGCCTCGATGCCGTCCGCCGCGGTCGAGACCCGGTACCCCGCTTTCGCCAGGTGGTAGGCGACGAGCGCGACGATGTCCGGCTCGTCGTCCACGACGAGGATGCGCTCGCCGGTCGGCTTGGTGCTCACGTCGTTCATGTGTCCCTCATCGCGGGCGCGCCGCCCGCGCGCCCTTCGCCGGCCGCCTCGTGCCCGACGGCGCGCTCGGCGAGGCGGCGCTGGATCTTGGCGACGATCATCTCCGTCGCGACGGCGTTGTGGCCGCCGCGCGGGATGATGACGTCGGCGTAGCGCTTGCTCGGCTCGACGAACTGGAGATGCATCGGCTGCACGGTGGCGAGGTACTGCTCGAGGATCTCGTCGAGCGCCCGCCCGCGGTGCCTCATGTCCCGGCGGATGCGGCGGATGAGCCGGATGTCGGCATCCGCTTCGACGAACACCTTCACGTCGCAGAGGTCGCGCACGCGCTCGTCCACGAAGAGGAGGATGCCGTCGAGCACGACGACGTTCGCCGGCTGCACCGGCTCCGTGCGCGACGCGCGGAGGTGCGCGACGAAATCGTAGACCGGCTTGCGGATCGCCTCGCCGGCGACGAGCGCCGAAATCTGCTCGACGAGCAGATCGAGGTCGAAGGCGTCGGGGTGGTCCCAGTTGATCCGCCGCCGCTCGTCCATCGGGAGGTGCGCGAAGTTCCGGTAGTACGCGTCCATGTCGATGAACGCGAGCGACGCGGTGCGAAGGGACTCCGCGACCTTGCGCGCGACCGTGGACTTGCCGGAGCCCGAGCCGCCGGCGATGCCGATGACGAGCGGCTTCATCGCCGGGCCATGTGTCCGACCATCGTGCTCGAAGGATGCCGTTCGGTGTGGCGGGCGGGCAATCTCGCGTGTGTCACGGCTCGGTAACTCGAGTGGCGGCCGGCCGGTCCCGCCGGTCCGGCGGGTCGGAGGCGACGCGTCAAGCTTGCCGTCCGCGTCGAGCCGAGTCAACGGACGCGACCGGCGGCGCCCCCGATCGCCGCGCGCGGTTCGGCGACTGGAGGCGCGCACGCCCCCCCGCTAGCTTTTCCGGATGCCTCGCACGTACCTCGCGCGCACCATCGTCGCCGCCCTCACCGTCGCCGCGGGCTGCGTCTCCGCGCCGGCCCCCGTCGCCGAGCCGACGTCGGTCGAGCTCGTCCTCGCCGCCACCACCGACGTCCACGGCCGGCTCCGCGGCTGGAACTACTACGAGAGCGATCCGGCGAAGGCGGTCGAGCCGCGCGGGCTCGCCCGGGCCGCGACGATCGTCGATTCCGTGCGCGCCGCCAACCCCGGCGCCGTCGTGCTCGTCGACGCCGGCGACCTGCTGCAGGGGAACCCCCTCGCCTACGTCGCCGCGCGCGTCTCCCACGACACGCTCAACCCGATCGTCGCGGCGATGAACGCGATGCGCTACGACGCCGCGGCGATCGGGAACCACGAGTTCAACTACGGCGTCCCCTACCTCGAGCGCGCGGTCGGCCAGGCGCGCTTCCCCTTCCTCGCCGCGAACGCCTACCGTCCTGACGGAAGCCGGGCCTTCCCCGCGTTCACGATCGTCGAGCGGCGGGGGGTGAAGGTGGGGATCGTCGGCGCGACGAACCCGGGCTCGCTCGTCTGGGACCGCGACAATCTCCGCGACCGCATCCACGTGCGCGACATCGTCGGCGACGTGCGGGCGGCGGTCGCGGAGGCGCGCGCGGCGGGCGCCGACGTCGTCGTGGCCACGGTGCACAGCGGGCTCTCCGGCGAGTCGAGCTACGACACCGCCTCGACCGGGATCGCGAGCGAGAACGTCTCGGCGCGCCTCGCCCGGGAGGTCCCGGAGCTCGCCGCGGTGGTGTTCGGGCACTCGCACCGCGAGGTCGCCGACACGGTGATCAATGGCGTGCTGCTCCTCCAGCCGCGGAACTGGGCGTCGAGCGTCGCCCTCGCGCACCTCGCGCTCGAGCGCGTCGGCGGCGAGTGGGTCGTCGTCGGGAAGGGCGGGCGGCTCGTGCCCACGGCCGGGCACGAGGAGCACCCCGCCATCGTCGCCGCGACGGAAGGGGCGCACCTCGCGACGATCTCCTACGTGACGACGCCGATCGGCTCGACGCCGGTCCGATGGTCCGCCGACTCGGCGCGCGTCGCCGACACCCCGATCGTCGATTTCATCCTCGAGGTCGAGCGCGCCGCGACGGGGGCCGACCTCGCCTCGACCGCGGCCTTCTCGCTCGGCGCCTCGCTCGGTCCCGGCCCGATCACCGTCGCCGACCTCGCGCGTCTGTACCCCTACGACAACACGCTGCGCGCCGTCCGCATCTCCGGCCGCCAGCTCCGCGACTACCTGGAGTACAGCGCCCGCTACTACGCAGGCTGGCCGGCCCGCGGCGAGGGCGTCGTCGCCGACGAGGTGCCGGGGTACAACTTCGACATCGTCGCCGGCGCGGACTACACGCTCGACCTCTCGCGGCCGGTCGGCGAGCGGGTGTCGCGGCTCGAGGTGGCGGGGCGCGCCGTCGCGCCGACGGACAGCTTCACGCTCGCGCTGAACAATTACCGGCAGACGGGCGGCGGCGGCTACGCAATGCTCGAGGGGGCGCCGGTCGTGTACGACCGGCAGCAGGAGATCCGCCAGCTCCTGATCGACGAGGTCCGCCGCCGCGGCGCGATCCGCCCGGCGGACTACCACCGCCGCAACTGGGAGCTCGTTCCCGCCGATGCGGCGGCAGCGGCGTACGCGGAGATGCGCGGCGCGGGCGACGGCGGACGGGCGAGCGGCGGCGCGGCCGCGGGCGGAACGCGCCTGCGCATCGTCAGCACGAACGACTTCCACGGCGCGCTCGAGTCGCGTCCGGACTCGCGCGGGGTGCGGCGCGGCGGCGCCGCCGCGCTCGCCGCGACGATCGACTCGGCGCGCGCGGGGTGCACGCCGCCCGCCTGCCACGTCCTGCTCCTCGACGGCGGCGACATGTGGCAGGGCACGGCGGCGTCGAACCTCGCCTTCGGCCAGCCGATCGTCGAGATGTACGACATGCTCGGCTACGCGGCGAGCGCGCTCGGCAACCACGAGTTCGACTGGGGGCAGGACACGCTGCGCGCGCGGATGCGCGAGGCGCGCTTCTCGATCCTGGGCGCCAACGTGCGGCACGCCGACGGGCGCGATGTCGAGTGGATCCCGAACGACACGATCGTCGAGCGCGGGCCGGTGCGCATCGGGCTGATCGGCGTGGCCACGGTCTCGACGGCCAGCACGACGCGCGCGAGCAACGTCGCCGGGCTGCGCTTCGCCGCGCCGGCGCCGATCGTCGACTCGATCGCCCGGGCGCTGCGGGCCCGCGGGGCGCACGCGGTCGTCGTCGTCGCCCACGCCGGCGCCTTCTGCGAGCGCGACGATGCGACCGACTGCAGCGGCGAGATCGTCGATCTCGCCCGGGCCGTGACCGAGCCGATCGACGCGATCGTCAGCGGGCACACGCACTCGCTCGTCGAGACCGTCGTGCGCGGGATCCCGATCGTGCAGGCGCTGTCGAGCGGCCGCGCGATCGGCGTCGTCGACGTCCGGATCGGCGCGCCCGCGGACGGCGCGCCGGCGGCCCCCGAGGTGTACGAGGTCTTCCCCGATTCGGTGCGCCCGGTCGCCGCCATCGACTCGCTGGCGCGCGCGGCGATCGCCTCGGTGGCCTGGCGCGTCGCCGCGCCGGTCGCGGAGATCGCCGCGACGCTCCCGCGCGCGCGGCGCGGCGCGCAGTTCGCGCTCGGCAACCTCGTCGCCGACGCGCAGCGCTGGGCGGGGAAGGGGGACGTCGCCGTCATGAACAACGGCGGCATCCGCGCCGACCTGCGCGCCGGCACCGCGACCTACGGCGACCTCTTCGAGATCCAGCCGTTCGGCAACGTGCTCTACGGCTTCTCGGTGAGCGGCGCGCTGCTCCGCAGCTATCTCGAGGGCATCGTGCGCTGGGAGTCGCCGAACGCGCACGTGAGCGGCGTCTCGATCGTGTACGACCCGGCCCGGCCCGCCGGCGACCGGATCGTCTCCGCGACGCTCGACGGCGGCCGGCGACTCGTGGACACGGCCACGTACACGCTCGTCATGAACGACTTCATGGCGACCGGGGGGGACGGCCTCGGGCTCGCCGGCCGCGCGGGCGCGCCGCGCAACCTGAGCGTCGTGGACCTCGACGCTCTCGTCGACTACCTGCGCTCGCGCCCGCAGCCGGTCACCGCGCCCGACGAGGTTCGGATCCGGGCGGTGACACGATGAGCGACGCCCCGGGCGACGCGCTGCGCGTCTTCGTCGACGGCACCGGCCTCGACGTCCCGCGCGGCGCGACGGCGCTCGACGCCGTGCAGGCGCGCAGCGCCGATGCCGCCGCCGCGGTCCGCGCGGGGACGCGCGTGATCACCGACAGCCGCGGGCTCCCCGTCGCGCCCGACGCCCCGGTCGCCGCCGGCGCCATCTTCCGGCTCGTCGCCGCGCGCGCGCGCGACGGCTCCGCCTCCACCCGATAGACGCGCCCGATGGCCGAGATCGACCGGGAGCTGCTGCGGCGGCTTCCCAAGGCGGAGCTGCACTGCCACCTCGACGGCTCGGTGCGTCCCGAGACCCTCCTCGAGCTGGGCGAGTCCCACGGGATCCGGATGCCGCGCCGCGACGCGGAGTCGCTGCGCGAGTACATGACGGTGAGCGACGCGCGCCACCTCGAGGACTACCTCGAGCGATTCGACACCACGCTCTCGGTGATGCAGCACGCCGACGCGCTCGAGCGGATCGCCTACGAGCTCGCCGAGGACGCGGCGCGCGACGGCGTCCGCTACCTCGAGGTCCGGTACGCGCCGGTGCTCAACGTGCGCGGCGGGCTGTCGCTCGACGAGGCGATCGAGGCGCCGCTGCACGGGCTCGCCCGCGCCGAGCGCGACCACGGGACGATCGGCAGGGTCATCGTGTGCGCCCTGCGGCACCTCTCGCCCGCCGAGTCGCTCGAGCACGCGCGACTCGCCGTGACCTGGCGCGACCGCGGCGTCGTCGGCTTCGACCTCGCCGGGGGAGAGCAGGGCAACCCCGCCGCCGTGCACGCCGAGGCGTTCGCCTATGCGCGGCACCACGACCTCCCCTGCACCTGCCACGCGGGGGAGGGGGACGGGGCGGGCTCGGTGCGCCAGGCGGTGCACACCTGCTGCGCCTCGCGGATCGGGCACGCGACGCGCCTCATCGAGGACGAGTCGCTGACGGACTGGGTGAACGACCGCCGGATCGCCCTCGAGATCTGCCTGACGAGCAACGTGCAGACGCGGGCGGCCGCGTCGTACGAGGCGCACCCGCTCCGGGCGTACTTCGACCGCGGCCTCAACGTCGTCCTCAACACGGACAACCGACTGATGAGCGGGACGACGCTCACCGACGAGTACGCGCTCGCCGCGGAGCACCTCGACTTCGACCTCGCCGAGCTCTCGCGGATCGCGCTGAACGGCTTCGAGAGCGCGTTCCTCCCGTACGAGGAGCGGCAGCGGCTCGTCGCGCGCGCGTCGGCGGAGCTCGCCGCGCTCGCCGTCCCGACCCCGTGAGCGACGCCCGGTACGGCGCCGCCGCCGCGGCGCGGGCCGCGGACGCGGTGCGCGGCCGGCTCGGCGTGGCGTCGCCGGCGGCGGCGATCATTCTCGGCTCGGGGCTCGGCGGCCTCGCCGGGGAGATCGAGGACGTGCGCCGCGTTCCCTTCGGCGAGGTGCCCGGCTTCCCCGGCGCGACGGTGGCGGGGCACGCGGGGGCGCTCCTCGCGGGGCGGCTCGCCGGGCGCGAGGTGGTCGCCCTCGCCGGCCGCTTCCACCTCTACGAGGGTCACCCGCCGGCGCTCGCCGCGCTTCCCGTGCGCGTCATGCGCGCGCTCGGCGCCGAGACGCTCGTCGTCTCGAACGCGGCCGGCGGCGTGCGGCGCACCTTTCGCGCGGGCGACCTCATGGTCATCGCCGACCACATCAACCTGATGTGGCGGAACCCGCTGCTCGGTCCGCTCGAGTCCGGCGACGTGCGCTTCCCCGACATGTCGGACCCGTACGACCGCGAGCTCCGCGCGCGTCTGCACGAGGCGGCGCGCGAGGCCGGCGTGGCACTTCAGGAAGGCGTCTACGCGGGGCTGCTCGGGCCGGCGTACGAGACGCCGGCGGAGGTCCGCATGCTCGAGCGGCTCGGCGCGGATGCCGTCGGGATGTCCACCGTCCCCGAGACGGTCGTCGCCCGCGCGATCGGGATGCGCGTCGCCGGCGTCAGCTGCATCACGAACCTCGCCTGCGGGCTCTCGATGCACCCGCTCTCGCACGAGGAGGTGCTCGAGACGACTCGCCGGGTGCAGGCGGACTTCCAGGCGGTGATCCGGGGGCTCGTCGCGCGCCTCTGAGGGACCGCCGAGCGCCGAGCGCCGACCATCGCGCGCCGAGTGCCGACCATCGCGCGCCGAGCGCCGAGCGCCGAGTGCCGAGCGCCACCCACCAGGCGCCGATACCCTCAGACGAAATGATTCAACGGCCCGTGACCGCTGCCGAGCCCCGGCGCCGTCGCGATCGCCCGGTGCACCCAGTCGAGCGACCGCTCGACCGCGTCGCGCAGCTCGTGGCCGAGCGCGAGGTGCGCGGCGATCGCGGCGGAGAGCGTGCACCCGGTGCCGTGGGTGCTCGTCGTCTCGATGCGCTCGTGACGGAAGTGACGCGTCGCGCCGTCGAAGAGGACGTCCACCGTCTCGGCGCCCGCGAGATGCCCGCCCTTCACGAGCGCCGCCGCGGCGCCGCGCTCGACGAGGGCGCGCGCCGCGCGCTCCATGGCGGGGACGTCCTCGACCGTCGTCCCGGTGAGGATCGCCGCCTCGTCGAGGTTCGGCGTCACGAGCGTGGCGAGCGGGAGGAGTCGCTCGCCGATCGCCGCGACCGCCTCGGGGAGGAGCAGCACGTCGCCCGAGGTCGCTACCATCACGGGGTCGAGGACGTACGGCGCGAGCGCGTGACGGCGGATCCCCTCGGCGACGACGTCCACGATCCCGGCGTCGGCCAGCATGCCCGACTTCACCGCCGCGGGGCGAAGGTCCTCCGTGACAGCGTCGAGCTGGGCGCGTATCATGGACGGGGCGACGCCGACCCAATCGACGACGCCGCGGGTGTTCTGCGCGGTGATCGCGCAGATCACCGAGGTGCCGAAGACCCCGAAGCGGTGGAAGGTCTTGAGGTCCGCCTGGATGCCGGCGCCGCCGCCGGAGTCCGAGCCGGCGATGGTCAGTGCGATGCGCATCACGGAAAGATAACCGACGCGGTTGCACTCTGACGCCCGCCGTCGTCCCTCCCACGAACCACGGAGCACGCATCGGCATGAGCGAGCTATCCCGAGGAGTGGACACGAGCACCGTCGTCGGCCGCCGCCCGGTCACGCTCTTCACGCCGCCCGCCGCGGGGGGCCGCGTGCTCGAGCGGCGGAGCTGGCGCAGCGCGGCGACCGTGCACGGCACCGCCCTGCTGCTCATCGGCATCGTGCCCCTCCTCGCCGGCCTCGCGCTGCTCTCCGTGGCGGGCGGCGTCGTCGCCGAGGAGATCGCGACGCTGCGGATGCCGCGCTGGATCGCGGTCGTCGTCGGGGCGATGCTCCTCTGCGCGGGCGTCGCCTTCGCGCTGCACGGGTGGCGCGGCGTCCGGAGCGCGCGGCGCGCTCGCCGCGCGCGGGCGAGCTACCCGGACCAGCCGTGGCTCTGGGACCACCCGTGGAACGCCTTCGCCGCCTTCGACGAGACCAGGGACGAGCTGCGGCGGGGGATCCCCGCCGTCGTCATGCTCGCGGCCTTCCTCCTCCCCTTCAACTGGATCGCCTTCTCGAGGAGCGACGGACACTGGGTCGTCGGCATCGTGACGGGCGCGTTCGACGCCTTGCTCGTCCTGGCGGTCGCGCGCCTCGTCTACCTCGCGCATCGCGCCGGCCGGCACGGAACGACGGAACTGCGCCTGCCGCGCTTTCCCTGTCTCACCGGCAGCGACGTCGAGCTGAAGCTGCTGCGCACGCCGGCGCTCGCCGCGGTCGGTGCGCTGCGCGCGACCCTGCGCTGCGTCGAGGAGCGGTACGAGGTGCGCGGCGCGGGGCGGCAGCGGCGCCCGGAGCTCGTCGCCTACGCGCTGCACGAGAGCCGCGCCGGCGGCGAGGTCACGCCGGAAGGGGACGCGATCGTCTTCCGCTTCGCGGTGCCGGCGGACGCGTCGGGGAGCTCGCTCTCCGAGCGCCCGCCGCGCTACTGGGAGCTCGCCGTCGAGGGCGAGGCTCCCGAGGCCGCGTACGGCGCGACCTTCCTGCTGCCGATCTACGCCCGCTCGGCGTGACCGCGCCGGCGCACGGCTACCGCGAAGGGGGCGGTGGCGGGAGCGACGCGATGCGCTGCTTGAAGAGCTGGAAGTTCCGCGAGTCCATCGTCAGCGTCGCGAGGATCGCCGGATCGATGCGCGCGATGAGCGCCTCCGTCGCGGCGATGCGGTTCTCCTCCAGCGGGTGGCTCGAGAACCACGCATCCACCCCGCCCGGCGACCGGGTCCGCTCGTCGAGCAGGATCCGGAACATCTGCGGGATGCCGCGCGGGTCGATCCCCGCGCGCGTCACGTACGCGACGCCGACCTCGTCCGCCTCCTCCTCGTCCTTCCGGCTGAAGTTCGCGAACACCGCCGCGCCGCCGATCTGGATCGCCGCCTGCGCCGCCTCGTTGCTGCAGATGCCGGTGAGCACGCAGCCGAGCGTGATCCCGAGGTTGGCCGTTTGCGCCTTCTCCATCTGCTCGACAGAATGACGCATGGTGACGTGACCGATCTCGTGGCCGAGCACGCCGGCGAGCTGGGCCAGGTTCTGCGACCGCTCGATGAGCCCGCGATTCACGTAGATGTGGCCTCCCGGGACGGCGAACGCGTTGATCTCCGGCGCGTTCACCACGCGGAACGTCCACTCGAGCGCGCGGTCGTCGGCGAGCCCGGCGATCGAGTCGCCGAGGACGTTGATGTAGCGGTTGATCTCGGGATCACGGACGATCGGGAGCTGCGCCTCGATCTGCGAGGCGTACTCGTTCCCCATCTGGACTTCCTGCTGCGTACTGACGCCGCAGCCCGTCGCCGCGATGGCGAGCGTGGCGACGGCCAGGATGCGTCGAGCGTACATGAGTCGTCTTCCTCCGGGTCGTGATCGCCGACATCGGCAAGTGCCGTTCCCGCTCCAGCTTACACTCGTAACAGCGTGAAGTTGCTGACTTTGGCCCGCGACCTCAAGCGTCGCCGGGCGCGCGAGCGCCAGGGACTCTTCGTCGCCGAAGGCGTGCGCGCCGTCGAGGAGCTGCTCCGCTCGCCGCTCGTCCTCCGTGGCGCGCTCGTCACCGAGGAGCTCGGCGCGGCGCCGCGCGGTGCCGCCCTGCGCGATGGGCTCGCCGCCGCCGCGCGCGCCACGCGGGCCGACGTCGCCGTCGTGACGCCCGCGGAGTTCGCCAGCGCGGCCGACACCGAGTCGCCGCAGGGGGTCCTCGCGATCGCCGAGGTCCCCGCACGGACGCTCGGGGCCCTGGCGCCGGCGGCGTCCGTGCGGATCCTCGTCCTCGACGGCGTGCAGGACCCCGGGAACGTCGGCACGATCCTGCGGACGGCGGCCGCCTTCGGCGCCGCCGCGACGCTCGCCATGCCCGGTACCGTTGACCTCTGGAACGCCAAAGTCGTCAGGAGCGCGATGGGGGCGCACTTCCGGCATCCCGCGCTCGCGGCGACGTGGGAGGAGCTCGACCGCTTTCTCGAGGGGCACTCGATCGTCCTCTGGGGGACGGATGCCGGAGGAACGCCGCTCGATGCGGCGGCCCCGCCGGCGCGGCTCGCCCTCGCGCTCGGCAACGAGGGGAGCGGTCTCTCCGCGGCGGCTCGCGCGCGCGCCGCGCTCGACGTGGCGATCCCGCTCGCCGCCGACGTGGAGTCGCTCAACGTCGCCGTCTCCGCGGGGATCTTCCTCTACCAGCTCCGACCGTGATCGCTCCCACCCTGATCGAGCTCGTCGCGTACGCCTTCGTCTTCCTCGTCGGGGCGTGCATCGGCTCGTTCCTCAACGTCTGCATCGCACGCTGGCCGGCGCAGCTCTCGGTCGTCGCGCCACGATCGCGCTGCCCGTCGTGCGGCCACGCCATCGCCTGGTACGAGAACATCCCGCTCCTGAGCTGGCTCGTGCTCCGCGGGCGGTGCCGCGGCTGCCGCGGGGCGATCTCGCCGATCTACCCGGCGGTCGAGCTCCTCGTGGCGATCGGCTGGCTCGCCGCGGTCGTCGCCTTCGGCTTCGGCTTCACCGCGCTGCGCATCGCGGTCTTCGGCACCGTGCTGCTCGGGGTCTCGATCACCGATGCGAAGCACTACGTCATTCCCGACGGCTTCACCGTCTTCGGCTTCGTCTGGGTGATCGTGACGGCGTTCGTCGGGCAGCTCATCGGCGAGATTCTCCCGTTCGCGGGCGCGGGCGACGCGATCCTCGGCGCATGCGTCGGCGCGGGCGCGATCGCGATCGCCGGATGGCTCGGCGAGGTCGCGTTCAAGAAGGAGGCGATGGGCTTCGGCGATGCGACGCTGATGGCCGTCGTCGGCGGCGCGCTCGGACCATGGCGCGCGCTGCTGACGGTCTTCGTCGCCGCCTTCCTCGGCGCGGCGCTCTTCCTGCTCGTCGTCTATCCCATCTCCTGGTTGCGCGCGCGGCGCACGCAGCAGGAGTTCGCGCCGCCGATGGTGCCGTTCGGCGTCTTCCTTGCGCCGGCGGCGCTCGTCACGTTGCTTTGGGGTTCGGCGCTGATCGCATGGTACGCGGAACAGCTGCCGCTCCCCTGACGTAGTGAGCTCATGCGCCGTCCGTTCGACAGCGTCCTCTCGCGCTTCACGCGCGATCTGACCGCGGAGGCGCGCGCCGGACGCCTCGAGCCGGTGCGCGCGCGTGATGCGGAGATCTCGCGCGTCGTCGACATCCTCCTGCGCCAGGGGAAGAACAACCCCGCGCTCGTCGGCCCCGCCGGCGTCGGCAAGACGGCGATCGCCGAGGGGCTCGCGCAGCGGCTCGCGCGGGGGGACGCGCCGCTCGCCCTGCGCGACGTGCGCATCCTCTCCCTCGACCACGTCGCGCTCCTCGCGGGGACGACGTACCGCGGTCAGTACGAGTCGCGGATCGAGGGGCTCGTCGCGGAGACGACGGCGGCGGGCGACGTCGTCCTCTTCGTGGACGAGCTGCACAACCTCATCGGGCAGGGGACGGCGCTCGGCTCGGCGATGGACGCGGCCAACATGCTCAAGCCCGCGCTCGTGCGCGGCGACTTCCGCGTCATCGGGGCGACGACGGACGACGAGTACGCGCGCTGGATCGCCGGCGACCCGGCGCTCGAGCGCCGCTTCCAGAAGATCGCCGTGCGCGAGCTCGGCGTGCCCGAGACCGACGAGATCCTGCGCGCGCGCCGGCTCGGGCTCGAGCGGCACCACGGCGTCGTGATCGGCGACGATGCGCTGCTCGCGGCGCGGCAGCTCACCGACGAGCACGTCACCGACCGGATGCGCCCGGACCGCGCGATCGACGCGCTCGACGAGGCGTGCGCGCACATGCACGCCGAGGCGCGCTACGCCCCGGAGACGGAGGCGCTCCTCGTCGAGCGCCGCGCGATGCTCCGCGGCGGGGCGCCGGAGGCGGCCCGCGCGGCCGAGCCGCCGCCGGG
>DASUSM010000157.1:0-4368 GCA_036375115.1 Gemmatimonadaceae bacterium
GACGGCATCGCGACGGTCTCGACGCTGACGCAGATGCGCCGCGCGGCGCGCATCGCCGCGTGCGCCGTCGCCGCCCGCCCGTTCATCTCCGACGCGGACTTCGAGCGGCTCTACCGGCCGTTCGAGCGACTCGTCCCGACGGAGGAGCTGGCGGTGCACTGAGGAAGGCGCCGGGCGGGCACGGTGCAGGACGAGCGGGGCCGTGCCCGTTCGGCGCCACGCGGCCTAACGCGCGGCGCGCCCCCAGGGATAGGAGAGCGTCACCTCGCACCCGGCGGCGCGCGCGGTGAACGCCGCCTCGCCGCCGCGGCCGCCGCGCGTCCCCGGCATCACGATCGCGACGAAGCGCCCCGTCGAGTCGGTCGCGATGGCGCCCGGGAGCGTCTCCTTCCCGCTCCGCGACTCGGTCGCGATCTCCGCCGACGGCGCGAAGCCGCGACCGACGACGGCGACCGTCTTCGCGTCGCCATCCATCAGCTGCGCCTCGAGCGTGCCGCACCCCGGCGCGCTCGCCGCCGCCGGCCGCGGCACGACGACCGCGTACGCGCTCCGGCGCCCGTCGGCCGTCGAGACGGCGAAGGCGAACGCCTCCCCGGTCATCGCGTCGCCGACGCCGAGCGAGATGCTGTCGAGCGCGACCGGGCACCACCCCGTCCCCGCCGTCGCGGCGAGCGCGGCGTGCCGCTCCCGGTCGGCGCAGACGACGGCGCCGGCCGCGTCGAGCGCGTAGCCGGTGACGACCCACTGCGCCTCCCCGCCGGTGCGCCGCATCCAGAGCGTCAGCGGCTCGCCGGCGGGGAGCCCGCTCACGCGCGGGGAGACCGAGACCTTCGTCCCGCGGCCGCTGCCCGAGCGCGCGACCTCGAGCATGCGGAGGGAGGCGCCGGGCGCGGAGCACTCCGGCATCCAGCGGCACCCCTGCGTCGTGTCGGGCGGGGTGAGGGTCTGGGCGGCGGCGGGAGCGGCGAGGACGGCCAGGACGGGGGCGGCGAGCACGGCGAGCGAGAGCGTCGCGCGGCGCGCGCCGGCGGCGAGAGCGGGCACGGAGGGGGAGCGCATGCGTCGGGGGTCTGCGGTGGGATCGTACGGTGGCTGGCCGTACGGGAGAGGGCGGAAAATAGTTGCGGGACCGTCGCCGCGCGGGACTTCCCGTCCCCCCGGCGCCCGTGCAGTTTTCGCGATGAGGATGCCGATACCCATGCCCTGGTCACGGACCCCCCGCGGCGCGGCGACGCTCGCCGCCGCGCTCGCCCTCGCCGCCTGCGGCGCACCCCGCCAGCCGGCCGCGTCCTCGCCCGCCCCCGCCCAGGCCCCCGGCGCGCACGGCACGTCCGCGACGCCGCCGAATCCGGCCGCCGTCGCCGAGGCGCGGGCGGACAGCGCGCGCTACCCGTACACCGCCGCCGACGTGCACTTCATGACGGCGATGATCGGGCACCACGCGCAGGCGATCCAGATGGCCCGGCTGGCGCCGACGCACGGGGCGAGCCCGTCGATCCGCACCCTCGCCGGGCGCATCGTCAACGCGCAGCGCGACGAGATCGCGACGATGCAGACGTGGCTGCGCGACCGGCTGCAGCCCGTCCCCGAGGTGAGCGACAGCGGCACGGTGTCGATGCCAGGCGGCCCGCGCGATGCGGACGCGCACGCGGCGGCCGCGC
This sequence comes from Gemmatimonadaceae bacterium, assembly GCA_036375115.1. GTDB lineage: Bacteria > Gemmatimonadota > Gemmatimonadetes > Gemmatimonadales > Gemmatimonadaceae > DASUSM01. Next base: position 1,662 of record DASUSM010000157.1, read on the forward strand.
ACCACGCGGCCGCCCACGCGGGCCCCGCGCACGCCGCGATGCCGGGGATGCTCACCGCGGAGCAGATGCGCGCCCTCGACGCCGCGCGGGACGAGGAGTTCGACCGGCTCTTCCTCGTCTCGATGATCCAGCACCACCGCGGCGCCGTCGAGATGGTGAAGGAGCTCTTCGGCACGTACGGCGCCGGACAGAACGAGAGCGTCTTCCGGCTCGCCACCGACATCAACGTCGATCAGATCACCGAGATCGCGCGCATGGAGCAGATGCTCCTCGAGCTCGTCCTCGGCGACGGCGCGGGCGCGCCATGAGCGCCCGCGCGTCACGCAGCTCACCCGCTCCAAAGGATCAGGACATGGAATCAGCTCGCCACGCCCGCCGACCGGCGGCGCGGTCCACGACCCCGGCGCTCGCGCTCGTCGTCGCGGCGCTCGCCGCGTCCGCGTGCGGTGGCTCGGCCACGACGTCCGCCGGCGCGGCGCCGGCGCCGTCCGCCGCCCCGACCGCGGCGCCGACCCCCGACCCGCGCGTCGGCCTGAGCGCCGGCCTGCACGACGCCGGCGAGGCCGTGTGGAACATGCGCGTGCTGTCGAAGACGCCGCCCGCGCCGCAGTTCGCGCGGAGCACGAGCTCCGACCTCGCCTTCCTCGGCAACTACGCCATCCAGGGGAACTACAACGGCTGGCAGATCTGGGACATCTCGAACCCGGGCCGGCCCGAGCTGACGACGGCGTACGTCTGTCCGGCGTCGCAGAGCGATGTCTCCGTGTACCGCAACCTGCTCTTCATCTCCGGCGAGGGGCTCAGCGGCCGCCTCGACTGCGGGACGCAGGGCGTGCGCGACACGGTCAGCCGTGACCGCCTGCGCGGCCTGCGCATCTTCGACATCAGCGACATTCGCAATCCGCGCAACGTCGGCAACGTGCAGACGTGCCGCGGCTCGCACACGCACACCGTGCTCGTGCACCCGAACGACACGGCGAACGTCTACGTCTACATCTCCGGCTCCGCCGGCGTGCGCAGCCCGAGCGAGCTCCCCGGCTGCATCGATGCGACTCCGGACGAGGACCCGAACACGGCGCTCTTCCGGATCGAGGTGATCCGGGTGCCGCTGGCGAACCCGGCGGCCGCGGCGATCGTGAGCTCGCCCCGCATCTTCGAGGACCTCACCGCGCCGCCGCGGCACGGCGAGACGCCGGAGGACATCGCGGCCGCCGCGCGCAACGCCGAGGCGGCGCGCGCGCGCGGGCTCTTCACGGCGCGCATCTTCGGCACGGAGCGCGTGCTCCCGCCGGGCTTCACCGGTCCGATGCTCGACAGCATCGTGACGGCGCGCGGCGGCAGCGGACGCCCGACGGCGGCGGACAGCGCCGCGCTGCGCGCGGCGCTGCCGGCCATCGTCGAGGCGCGCTTCGGCGAGCAGTCGCGCGGGTCCGGACCGCGCCCCGGCCCGACGCAGTGCCACGACATCACCGTCTACCCGGCGATCGGTCTCGCCGGCGGCGCGTGCGAGGGCTACGGCTTCCTGATCGACATCAGCGATCCGACGAACCCGGTCCGCATCGACCAGGTCGCCGACTCGAACTTCTCCTACTGGCACTCGGCGACGTTCGACAACGACGGGAGCAAGATCCTCTTCAGCGACGAGTGGGGCGGCGGCGGCCAGCCGAAGTGCCGCGCCAGCGATCCGATGGAGTGGGGCGCGAACGCGATCTTCACGGTGCGGAACCGGAAGATGCACTTCGAGAGCTATTACAAGATGCCGGCGGCGCAGACGCCGCAGGAGAACTGCGTCGCGCACAACGGCTCGCTCGTCCCGATCCCCGGGCGCGACGTGATGGTGCAGGCGTGGTATCAGGGCGGGATCTCCGTCTTCGACTTCACCGACCCCGACCGGCCGACGGAGATCGCCTTCTTCGACCGCGGCCCGGTGGACGCGTCGCGGATGGGGAACGGCGGCTCGTGGTCCGCCTACTGGTACAACGGCGTGATCGTGAGCTCGGAGATCTCGCGCGGCCTCGACGTCCTCGAGCTGACGCCGAGCGCGTTCCTCACGCAGAACGAGATCGACGCGGCGAAGACGGTGCGCTTCGACTACCTGAACGTGCAGGGGCAGCAGCAGATCGTCTGGCCCCCGTCGTTCGCGCTGGCGCGGGCGTACCTCGACCAGCTCGAGCGCGGCAGCGGGCTCGCCCCCGCGCGGATCTCCGCGATCCGTCAGGCGCTGTCGGGCGCAGAGGGGTCCTCCGGCTCCTCGCGCGCGGACGCGCTGAGCCGTCTCGCGGCGCAGATCGATGCCGACGCGAGCGGCGCGCCGGACGCGAACCGCGTGCGCATGCTGGCGAGCGCGGTGCGCGACCTGTCCGGCGTGGCGCGCTGATCGCGGCACGCCGGGGTGGAGGAAACGGGGCGGTCCCGCGCGAGCGGGGCCGCCCTTTTTCTCATTCGGGCTCGGCGGCGTCGCGCCGCGCCGTGGGCGGTGGCGCGCCGGGGAAAGCTCGAACGGGAGGGGATCGGATGCATCCGATGTCGCGGATGCATCCGATCCCCTTCTGTCGATGCCGACGCGCCGTCGCCTCCGTCCACGGCGCCTCCGGCGGCGCCCGGCGGACGCGCGTCTCCGTCGGGGATCGGCCGACCGCGCGCGGGCGAATCGCCGACGGTCCTCGAGCCGTCGCGCACGTATGCTTCGGTCGGACACTCTCCCGAG
>DASUSM010000158.1:0-8930 GCA_036375115.1 Gemmatimonadaceae bacterium
GTCGTCGGTCAGAGATGACGCCGGCGGAGCGCTCGCGTCGGCCGCGGGAGCGCCGGGGTCCGGTCGCCCGCGAATATGGCGCGGGTTTCGGCGCTTGTCGACCGGTCGCGGGCACGCGACCTGCTTCCCTGCCGCCGCGTACCCGACGGAGGTGACGACCATGGCGAGCGATCGCGAGCTCATCGAGCCCAACGAGGGCGACAAGCGCTACATCCGGCGTGACGAGGAGGGAAAGTTCACCGACTCGCAGGACGACGTCGGGCGCTCCCTCTCGCAGGACCAGCAGCGGGACGCGAAGACCGAGACGAGGAAGGGGCAGGGCGACCGGGGCGACCGGAAGGACTGACCCTCGGACACGGTTCGATCGATGGAGGGGCGGGCGGGGCGCGGTGGTTGCCCCCGCCCGCTTCGTCGTCTCTCCGACTCATCTCGCCGTCGCCATGCGCCCATACGTCTCGCCGATCGCGATGCGGAAGACCACGGTCCGGAACGCCACGGGATCCTCGGCGGTGAACGTCTCCGGGACGATCGTGCGCAGCAGCCGCACCGCGTGCGCCTCCGATCCGGGATCGGGCGCGGCGGACAGCGCGTCGAGCCGGTGGAAGGAGCCGTGCACGACGACGCTCGTCCAGTCGAACGTGTCGCGGATCTCGTCCACCTCGAACGCGACCCACTGGCTGTGCGCGAGCGCGTCGAGCTTCGCCCCCTCCGACGTCCGGCCGTAGATCCAGCCGGCCTCGTAGACGTAGTGCAGCGGCTGGATGTCCACGCGGCCGTGGAAGGCGAAGGCGAGCCGGCCGACGTGGTTGCGGGCGAGCAGCGCGATGCACTCGTGCTGGCTGAGCGCCCGGATGACGGGCCGGCCTCGAGCGGGAGTCGTCATGGCCGCGAGTGCCTGCAAGTCCGGTACACGCACCCTCGTCGCGCACGGCGGAGGGGCCTCGCGCGCCAGTGTATCATTCGGCGAGGCCGATCACCAGAGGAGGATCCGATGGAGGCACCGGGCGTGCGCGCCGCCGCCGTCGCCGCCGATGCGGCCGCCGATGCAGTCGCGACGCCCGGCTGTCCGCTCTGCGCCGAGCCATCGCCGCGGTCGCATCACGCGGACGCGGCGCGCGAATACCTCCGCTGCGCGCGGTGCGCGCTCGTCTTCCTGCGCCCGGCGGACCGCATCCCGCCGCTCGCCGAGGTCATGCGCTACCTCGAGCACCGCAACTCCGGCGACGACCCCGGCTACGTCGAGTTCCTCTCCCGCCTCGCCGATCCGGTCGCCGCGCGCCTCGCCCCCGGCGCGCGCGGCCTCGACTTCGGCTGCGGCCCCGCGCCGGTCCTCGCGCGGATCCTCGCCGATCGCGGCTTTCCGTGCACCTCGTACGATCCGCTCTTCCACCCCGACGAGCGCGCGCTCGACGCCCGCTACGACTTCGTCACGTGCTCGGAAGTGATCGAGCACGTCCACGAGCCGCGCGTCCTCCTCGACCGGTTCGCGCGGCTCGTCGTCCCCGGCGGCGTGATCGGCATCATGACGCGCTTCCACGGCCTCGAGGCCCCGTTCGCGCGGTGGTGGTACCGGCGCGACCCGACGCACGTCTGCTTCTACGACGCGACGACGATGGGCTGGATCGCCGCGGCGTACGGCTGGACGCTCGAGATCCCGCGCGACCACGTCGCGCTCTTCCGGACCGGGCGCGAGACGCCGGCCGGCGGCGGGAGGCGCCGATCGTGACCGGCGCGGGCGTCGCATATGACCGCGCGCACGCCGCGCTGATCCTCGTGGATGTGCAGCCGGACTTTCTCCCCGGGGGCGCGCTCCCCGTCGCCGACGGCGATCGGATCCTCGAGCCGATCCGACGGCTGCTCGAGCGCGACCCCTGCGCGCTCTACGTCGCGACGCAGGACTGGCATCCGCGCGGCCACGTCTCCTTCGCGAGCAGCCACCCCGGCCGCGCGCCGTTCGACGTCGTCACCGTCCACGGCCACGAGCAGACGCTCTGGCCGGACCACTGCGTGCAGGGGACGCCCGGCGCGCGACTGCACCCCGACCTGCCGTGGGATCGCATCGCCGCCGTCATCCGCAAGGGGACGGATGCCGACACCGACTCGTACAGCGGCTTCCGCAACAACTGGGACGCCGCCGGCGCGCGTCCCCCGACCGGCCTCGCCGGCTATCTGCGCGAGCGCGGCATCACCGACGTGCTCCTCTGCGGGCTCGCCCGCGACTTCTGCGTGAAGTGGAGCGCCGAGGACGCCGCGGCGGCGGGGTTCCGCACGATCGTCCTCTGGGACCTCACGCGGCCGGTGGACCCCGCCTCCGATGCACGCGTGCGCGTCGATCTCGAGCGTGCCGGCGTCGCCGTCGTGTCCTCGGATCGCGTCGCGAGCTGAGCGTACGCGGCCGAGCCGGGCGCGGCCGCGGCCGCCGGCGAACGCTACGACCGCGAGCGCCCGCGCCCGCTCGGCCGCGGCGCCTTTTTCTCCGCGCCGCCCTGCACCTCCGGCTCCGCCTGACGCGCGGTGCGCACTTCGCGCTCGGCGGCGAGCCAGTCGTCCACCTCGCTCCCCGGCCCGCCGCCGCGCGAGACGTAGAGCTCGTAGGCGCGGCGCCGCACCTCCTCGTCGCTGTCGGCATCGGCACGCTCGCGCTCGCGACTCTCCGCCGCTCCGTCCCCCGACCCTGCCGCGGAGCTCGACCGTCCATCGCGGCTGCTGCGCTCCAGCTCGCCATCCCGCATCTCTTCCATCGCCGTCCCTCCGGAATCGGGTAGGCCGCGCGTTCGCGGCGTGCGCGGGTGTGGCTGCAAGGTGCGCACCCCGCACCGCGCGCGCGGGCGGAAGTGGAACGCCCCACGCGGCGTCGAGGCTTTCCCCGATGTTCCGCGTGCGGCGCGCGCGTCATGGTGGAGCCGGACGACATCCGCTCGCTTCCCCGCATGCGCGAGGTCCGCATGAGCATCTCGTCACTCTCCCTCAGTCGCGCGCCGTCGCACCCGGTCCACCTCGACGTCCAACCGGCCCTCGAGGATCGCAACCGCCTGACGACCGCGTTCCGCATCGTCCTCGCGGTCCCGCACCTCCTCCTCGTCGGCGCGCCGGTCGCGCTGACGCTCTCCTGGAGCTCGGGCGGGCAGGGCGAGTCCGGGCTCGAGTGGGGCGCGGGCGGCGTGCTCGGCGCCGCGGCCGCCGTCGTCGCGATCCTCGCCTGGTTCGCGATCCTGTTCACCGGCCGTCACCCCGAGGGGCTCTGGAGCTTCGCGGCCTTCTACCTGCGCTGGCGGGTGCGGGCAGTCGCCTACATGGCGCTCCTGCGCGACGAGTATCCGCCGTTCGGCGACGGCGCCTACGCCGCCGCGCTCGAGATCGCGCGCCCCGAGGGGCCGCGCGACCGCGTGACCGTGGCCTTCCGCCCCATCCTCGCCATTCCCCAGATCCTCGCCGTCTGGCTCCTCGGAATCGCCTGGGCGTTCACGACGGTCGTGGCCTGGTTCGCGATCCTGCTGACCGGGCGATTCCCGGAGGGCCTCGCCCGCTTCGGCGTCGGCGTGCTGCGCTGGAACACGCGCGTCGAGGCGTACCTGCTCCTGCTCCGCGACGAGTATCCGCCCTTCTCGCTCGAGTGAGCGGCGAGCGGCCCGCACACGCGGACTCAGGCGATGTCCGCGTCGCTGGGGCGGGAGTCGTGCGATGATTCTCCGGCCGGCTCTTCGACCAGCCGGCGCGCCGCAGCGACGAGCGCGGCGAGCGGGACCGGCATCGGAAGTGAAGCGGTCACCCCTGCGCTCTCCGCGCGCCGCAGCTCGGCGGGGAAGACGTGGCTGGTCACGTTCAGGATCGGAACGGCGGCCGTTCGCGCCTCGCCACGCAGCAGCTCGGTCACCGTCAGCTTCGCCGCCGGCGTCGGGAAGTTGGTGATCACGAGTGACGGACGCTCCGCGAGCGCCGCGCCGAGCACGCGATCGGGATCGTCGAGCTCCCGAACCTCGAACCCGGCGTGACGGAGCGCCGCGCCGAACACCGTCAGGGTGTCCCGGTCCGGGCTCACCACGAGGACCACGGGGGCGGCCACGCTTCGGCCTCCTCCGCGCCCCACGCACGAGCCCGACCGGTGTCACCCCGACGGCGCACCGTCAGCGCCTCCGGACGTCCACGTTTCCCTTCCGGTCCACCTCGATCCGCTCCTTCCGCAGATCCGCCTCGACCGTCTTCTCGTCGCGGTGGACCTCCTTGCGGATCACCACCTCCTCCTTCGGCACGGCGCGCTTCTCGACGATCACCTCTTCCTCGGTGATCGGCACGGTGATCTCGTCCTTCCCGATGCGCGGCGTCGCCTGCGCGCTCGTCGCGGGACGACGCTCGACCGTGACCTCCTCGCGTGCGACCGGTACGCGCTTCTTCACGTGCTCCGTCTCGACGCGCTTCTTCACATCCACCTCGCCCGCGCGCCTCGGATGCGTGCCGACCGCCAGCTCCTCCTCGGAGCGCGTGAGGTACGCCGCGTCCTCGCGCCCACGCCGCCGTCCGCCCCAGAAGTGCCGGTCGTCGTACAGCTCGTGGAACTCGCCGCCCGTGCCGGCCGCGGCTCCCGTGCTCGCCGCACCGCGCCCGTAGGACGCCTGCAGCGCCTGCTCGTAGGCGCGATCCACGCGACCGCGCGTGTAGGCCGGCACGCCGCCGAAGCCTCCGGTCGGCAGCCGCGTGACGATCACCGTGTCATCCTCCTCGTCCAGTCGGGCGGTGCCCATCGGCACGAGGACGTAGCGATCCTCCGCGCCGCCGACGGCGTCCTTGTCGGCGTTCACTTCCATGTATCGCGCGCGCATGGCGCCCGTGTCCACGATCAGCTCCTCGACCTTGCCGACCGTGCGTCCGTCGCTCGTCTTCACCTCCCAGCCGCGGATGTCGGGGTCGCCGTCGGCGACCTTGAAGTCGTCGAGCTCGCCGAGCCGCGCGAGCCGCGCGTCCGTCGTGCCGTGCGTGTCGTGCCGGTTGTCGTTTCGCATGGTCCCTCCTCGTGGCAGGAAATGGAATGGGTGCCGGCGCCCCGCGGACGCCGGTCTCCTGATCGTGCGCGGGGAGTCGCGTTCCCCGATGTCGTATCGTCGTGGCGGCGCGAGACGCCGCGCGGCTGGTGACCGCCGTCCGGCGTGCGCCGGGGAGCCTGCTCGCGCGCTCGCGCTGGTTCCGTCTCGCGGCCGTCGAGACCTACGCTACGGCGAGCCCTCGCACGGCGTCCGCCGCTCGTTCGAAGAAGCGCCGCACGTCCTCACGCTGCTCGAGGAGCGGCGTCTCCGCACGCACCGCCTGCGCGGCCCGTCGCGACTCGCTCACCGCGTCGGCGGCGCCCGGGTGCCGGCGCTGCAGGTCGTTCATGATCGCGGCGGCGCGCGTGAATGCGTCGTGCGTGAAGCGGGCGTGGTGCGTCGACTGCTCGTCGCGCATCAGCGCGTCCGCGAGGCCGCGCAGGCTGTCGAGCTGCGGACGCAGCGCCGCCCCGCCGACCGTGTCACGCTCGGCGACCGATCCGAGCGCGGCGGCCAGGCGGCGGATTCCTTCGGCGGTATGGCGATGCTCGAGCGTCATGCCGGGGTCCGCCTGCCGATCTTCCACCCACTGCAGGAAGGCGTCGACCGTGCCGGCGGTACTCGCCGTCGTCGCGGCGTCGGAGAACGCCGGCGTCCCGACCACCGCACCCGGTCTGGTCTCGGTCACCACATCGTCGTCCGCTCGTCGCTGCGAGAGCAGCCACCAGGCGAGGAGCGCGAGCAGCACGAGGACGAGCAGCACCCATGGCCACGCGCGTCGCTCCTTTCGTTCGATGTGCACCTCTGCCATGTCCGCCTCCGTCGTTGCGGGTGGGAATCGGTTCGCGAGACGCCTCCTGGGCCGAAGCTGATCGAGGCGGCACCAGTTGCCGCCGATGTGATCGCGTGTGCGCTCGTCCGCGATCGTGGCCAGCCGGGAAGAACGGAGGCGGCGCAACCATCGTTCCGAACGCGCGCCACGCGTCGCGCGAGGCCGCTCGACCGTTGGCGATCGTTACATGTCCACATCGGTCGTGTCCGGCACATGTCCACGTCGGTCGTGCCCGACGCACGAGCAGCGAGATCCGCTTTCGTCGCGCGCCCTTGTAGTATGCCGATATGGGCATATATTGTGCGCATGGCACGAGCCGCGACCACGACGGACGCGTTCAACGCAGTCGCCGAGCCGCAGCGCCGGCGGATCCTCACGCTGCTGAAGGGGCGGGAGCGCTCGGTGAACGAGCTGGCGGGGGCGCTCCGCGTCTCCCAGCCGCGCGTCTCCAAGCATCTGCGCGTGCTGCGCGAGGTCGGGCTCGTGTCCGTGCGCGAGGCGGGGCAGCAGCGCCTCTACACGCTCGACGCCCGCGGGCTCAAGCCGATCCACGACTGGGTCGGCGGCTTCGAGGAGTTCTGGAGCCGAAGCTTCGATCGACTCGATGCCTACGTGCAGCGACTCCAACGACAGCGAGGAGGCGAATGATGGTCGTGGGCAGCACATCGGCGACGTCGGATCGCGAGATCGTCGTGACGCGCATCATCGAGGGGCCGCGCCCTCTCGTGTTCGAGGCCTACACCGATCCCAGGCACCTCGCGCACTGGTGGGGGCCGGACGGGTTCACGACGACGACGCGCGCCTTCGAGTTCCGCCCCGGCGGCGTGTGGGACTTCGTGATGCACGGGCCCGACGGGACCGACTACCCGAACTGGATCGAATGGCGCGAGATCGAGCCGCCCGAGCGGCTCGTCTTCCTCCACGGCGAGCGGCCCGACGACCCGCGGGCGTTCGTCTCGACGGTGACGCTCGTCGAGCGCGGCGGCGCGACCGAGGTGACCATGCGGGCGGTCTTCGGGACGAAGGCGCAGCGCGACGACGTCGTCGAGCGCTACCACGCGATCGAGGGCGGCAGGCAGACGCTCGGCCGGCTCGCGCTCTACGTTGCCACCCTCATCGAGAAGGAAGGCTGACGATGCGCAGGCTCGTGATGTGGAACGTCCAGACGCTCGACGGCTGCTTCGAGGGAAAGGAGCCCTGGGACCTCGAGTTCCACGAGGCGGCGTGGGGCGACGAGCTGCAGCGCTTCTCGCTCGACCAGGCGAAGGAGGTCGGCGCCGTGCTCTACGGCCGCGCGACGTACGAGGGGATGGCCAGGTACTGGACCGCGGCCACCGGTCCGACCGCGGACTTCATGAGCGAGGTCCCGAAGGTGGTGTTCTCGCGCACGCTCGACGCGGCGACCTGGCGGAACACGCGCCTCGTGCGTCGCGATGCGGCCGACGAGGTCGCGGAGCTGAAGCGGGGCGAGGGGAAGGACCTGTTCGTCTTCGGGAGCGCGAGGCTCAGCGACTCGCTCCTGCGCCGCGGCCTCTTCGACGAGCTCCGCATCTGCGTTTCACCGGTCGTGCTCGGCATCGGGGTTCCGCTGTTCAAGCCGGGCACCCCGCGCCAGAATCTCGCGCTGCTCGAGGCGCGCCCGCTGGCCACCGGCGGCCTCATCCTCCGGTACGCGGTGAAGACGCGGGACGCGTGAGCTCCGGGAGGCATGGATGCAGGAGCGGCCGCCCGGGACGGGCGGCCGCTCTCTTGTCGCGCTGCCTGCTGACCACGTATCGAGTGGCCAGGGACGGAATCGAACCGCCGACACGCGGATTTTCAGTCCGCTGCTCTACCAACTGAGCTACCTGGCCGCAGTCGATCAATGTACACGCACGCGCGCGCCCTTTTCAACTGCCCGCCGCCTGTCGTCGGCCCCTCCGCCGCCCGGCCCCATACCGCCCCCACAGCGCCGCCCGCCCGAGATGGACGCCGCTCCCGGCGGACTGTATCTTGGCCGCCGCCGGCGTTGCGTACTCGTGACCCACTCCCCGCCCCGGCCGGGTGATCTCTCCCGCGGCGGTGCACCGGTGCCGGGCACGCGCGGATGCAGGCGCCCTCGTCCGTCTCCCTCCACCGGACCTCCGCGTCGCACCACCGTGGACGCAGCCGCACGCAGCCGCACGATCCGCGGGCCCGCCACGCCGCGCGCCCCGGAGACGCAGACCTCCACAGAGGATCCCAGACGCATGCGCACGATCCGTCCGTCCCTCGCCCTCGCCTCGCTCGCCCTCGCGGCGCTGCTCGGCGCGGGCCCGCTCGCCGCCCAGGGCGTCACGACCGGCGCCATCGGCGGCGTCGTCCGCGACGACACCGGGCAGCCGCTCGCAGGTGCACAAGTCCAGGTCGTCAACCGGGCGACCGGATACAGCGCGGGGGCGCTGTCCCGCGCCTCCGGCCGCTACATCGTCCCCGGTCTCGAGGTCGGCAGCGCCTATACCGTCACCGCGCGACGCATCGGTACCTCCCCCGAGACTCGCGAGAACGTCGTCGTCACCCTCGGGCAGGAGACGACGGTCGACTTCCGCCTCACGACTCAGGCCGCCGTCCTCTCCGGCGTCGAGGTCACGGCCGATGTCGACCAGACCTTCGCCGCGACGCGTACCGGCGTCTCGACGACGATCTCCGACTCCGCCCTGCGGCGGCTGCCGACACTCAACCGCAACTTCACCGACTTCGTCACCCTCACCCCGCAGATCTCCACGTCGGGGCCCGGGCTCTCCGGCGGCGGCGTCAACAATCGGTACAACAGCATCCAGATCGACGGCGCCAACGCGAGCGACCTCTTCGGCCTCGGGAGCACCGGGCAGCCCGGTGGCCAGGCGCGTGGCAAGTCGATCCCGCTCGATGCCGTGAAGGAGTACCAGGTGCTTCTCACGCCGTTCGACGTCCGCCAGGGCAACTTCGCCGGCGCGCTGATCAATGCCGTCACCAAGAGCGGCACGAACGATTTCCGCGCGACGGCGTTCTACTACACGCGCAACGAGAGCCTCGCTCGCGACGCCGACTTCCTCGCCGAGTTCGAGCGCACGCAGTACGGC
>DASUSM010000159.1:0-14122 GCA_036375115.1 Gemmatimonadaceae bacterium
CGAGACGCTGTCGCCCGGGCAGGCGGAGGAGATCGACCGCGTGGCGCGGGCGTATCCCGGGCTCGCGGACGACGACTTCGTCGCGGAGGGCCTCGACGACTGGCTGCGCTGAGCGGCGCCGGCCGGGTCTTTCGAGGGACGGCCGATCCGCGGCGCCGAGCCGCCTGACGCTATGCCATCACGAGCTGCGCGTGCCACGACTCCGCGAGGGGCTTCTCGAAGCCGGCGCGCCAGGCGCCGAGCGTGGTGACCGTCGTGTCGAAGACTTTCGTCTCGCGCCCGATCGCGCCGGCGCCCGCGAGGTCGGCGAACGTCTCGCGCGAGACGGCCGCGATGGCTCCCGAGCTCTCGCGGTAGAAGACGCGCCCGCCGGCGACGAGGCTCGCGCCGAGCGCGGGCTCGAGCGCCCGCAGCGTGCGGTACAGCCCGTCGATCGAGCATCCCGAGGCGCCGGCCGTGGACTGGTCCACGGCGATCGTCAGGAAGCGGGCCTCGCGCCAGTCGTATCCGTTACGCAGCGGCGCGCCGTGCGCCTGCCACGCGGCGAGGAAGCGCTCGACGTCGTCGAGCAGCTGCTCCGCGCCGGCATCCTGGAGCGGCGGATCCGCCGCGAAGACCCATACGCGCGCGTCGTCGGGCAGCGTTTCGAAGGGGACGAGGGGCATGGTCGGCGCTCCAGTGGTGGCCCCGCGAAATCTAGCGCACGCACCGACCCGCACCAGCGCCCGGCATCACCGCCGCGCGGCGCGACGGGCACCGGCCCCTCGCTCACTCCGACTCGGGCCGTCCGAACATCAGCCGGATGAACGGCTCGTCCTCGGGGCGCGCGAAGACGTAGACGTGGTCCCCGGCGAGCAGGTGCGTCGCTCCCTTCGGCGCGATCAGCTCGTCGCCGCGCACGATCAGCGTCGCCGCCGAGCCGTCGGGGAAGGGGAGATCCGAGATCGGCGCATTCGTCACCGCGAGCGCGTCGTCGATGTAGAACGACATCAGGCGGCCCGAGAGCGGCTGCCGCGACTCGATCTCGAGCACCGCCTGCGGCGCCGGCGGGTCGCTCGACTCGAGGCCGAACCGGCGCGTCACCCAGGGCACCGTCGCCCCCGGGACGATCGCGCTCATCACGACGATGAAGAAGACGACGTCGAAGATCCGCTCCGCGCCCGGCGCGCCGGCGAGCACCGGGAACGTCGCGAGCACGATCGGCACCGCGCCGCGCAGCCCCACGTAGCCGATGTAGGTCACGTCGAGCCACGGATAGCGGAAGGGGAGGAGACAGAGCCAGACGACGAGCGGCCGCGCCACGAACGTCGCGAAGAGCGCGAGCCCGAGCCCCGGCAGCAGGACGTCGAGGAGCCTCGACGGAAAGACCAGCAGCCCGAGGATGAGGAACATCGCGATCTGGCTCAGCCACGCCAGCGCGTCGTGTACCCGCAGCATCCCCGCGCGATAGGGGAGATCCCCGTTCCCCAGCACGACGCCGGCGAGATAGACGGCGAGGAAGCCGCTCCCGCCGAACAGCGTCGGCACGCCGAAGGAGAGGCAGGCGAGCGCCAGCATCGCCGCGGAGTAGAGCCCGCCCGCCGTCAGCCGCAGCCGCGCGAGGATCGCGCGCCCGCCGAAGCCGACGGCGAGCCCGCCCGCCGCCCCGACGACCATCTGCACGACGACGCCGAGCACGAGGTCGCCCGTGCTCGTGGCCGCGGGGGCGACGAGGTTGGTGGTGAGCACGGTCGTGAGGATCACCGCCATCGGGTCGTTGACGCCCGACTCGACCTCCAGCGTGACCCCGACGCGCCGCTTGAGGTGGAGCCCGCTCCCGCGCAGCACCGAGAAGACCGCCGCCGCATCGGTCGAGGAGACGATCGCGCCGAGGAGGAGGGCGAGCGGCCAGTCGAAGCCGAGCCAGTGCGCGCCGAGCGCGATCATCGCCGCCGTCCCGACGACGCCGACCGTCGCCAGCACCGCCGCCGGCGCGATGTACCGGCGCACCGCGTTCAGCGGCGTGTTCAGGCCGCCGTCGAAGAGGATGAAGACGAGCGCGATCGTCCCCAGCCGGTAGCTGAACGCGTAGTCCTCGAAGTCGATCCCGCCGAGCCCCTCGGAGCCGGCGAGGATGCCGATGACGAGGAAGACGAGCAGCACCGGGACGCTCACGCGCTCCGTCGCGCGGCTGAAGAGCACGCTCACCGCGAGCAGCGCGCCGAAGGTGACGAGCAGGAACGCCGTCGCGCCCGGCTCGACCGGCATGGCGCCGGCCGCGGCCTGGATCGCGAGAAGGGCGCTCGTCGCCGGATCGGTCACGTGCGTGGCTGGCTCGGGTGGGTGCGGCGGCCGAAGAGGGGAAGATACGCGCACACCCCTCCCCGACCACCCCGCGTCGCGTCGACGGTGGCGCGCGCCGGCGATGCCGATAGAATTCGTCGCGCCGTCCGTCGTCCGCGCCCCATCCCCCGGCCCCGGTCCCCGCTCCGCACCCTTGACCCCGACGCTCGCCGCCCTCGTCCTCTACATGCTGGTCCAGTTCGGGATCGGCATCTGGGTCTCGCGGCGCATCGTCACCGAGGACGACTACCTCGTCGCCGGCCGGCGCCTCGGCTATCCGCTCGCGACGTTCTCGATCTTCGCGACGTGGTTCGGCGCGGAGACGACGATCGGCGCCGCGGGCGCGGCGTACCGCGACGGCGTCTCGCTCGGCTCGGCGGAGCCCTTCGGCTACGGCCTCTGCCTCGTCCTCATGGGGCTCGTCTTCGCCGCCCCACTCTGGCGCCGCCGCCTGACGACGCTCGCGGACCTCTTCCGCGACCGCTACTCCCCACTCGTCGAGCGCGTCGCCGCCGTCATCCTCGTCCCCGCCTCGATCCTCTGGGCGGCGGCGCAGATCCGCGCCTTCGGCCAGATCCTCGCGACGACGACGACCGCGATCGACATCGACACCGCGATCGCCGTCGCCGCCGGCTTCACGCTGCTCTACACGGTCTTCGGCGGCCTCCTCGCCGATGCGATCACCGACCTCGTGCAGGGCGTCCTGCTCGTCCTCGGGCTCGTCCTCCTCTCCGCCGTCGTCGTGCACCACGTCGGCGGACTCGAGGCGTTCGCCGACGCGGCCCTCGGCTCCGGACGCGTGCGCCTCGCCGCGTCGCCGGGCGTCCCGTGGCTCGAGACGCTCGAGGCCTGGGCGATCCCGATCTGCGGCTCGGTGATCGCGACGGAGCTCGTCGGCCGCGTCATCGCCGCGCGGTCGCCGCAGGTCGCGCGGCGCTCCTCGCTCCTCGCGGGCGCGATGTACATCGCCATCGGCATCCTGCCCGTCGCGCTGGGCGTCGTCGGCGTGCAGATCCTCGACGGCCTCGGCGACGCCGAGCGCATCCTGCCGACGCTCGCGCGCGAGCTCCTGCCGACGTTCGGCTATGCCCTCTTCGCAGGGGCGCTCGTCTCGGCGATCCTCTCGACCGTCGACAGCACCCTGCTCGTCTCGTCGGGGCTCCTCTCGCACAACCTCGTCGTCCCGATCGCGGGGATCACGAGCGACCGCGCGAAGATACGCGTCGCGCGCATCGGGGTGCTCGTCTTCGGGTTGCTCGCCTTCGTGCTCGCGAGGCGCGCGGAAGGCGTCTACGCGCTCGTCGAGCAGGCGTCCGCGCTCGGGAGCGCGGGGACGCTCGTCGCCGTCTGCTTCGGCCTCTTCACGCGCTTCGGCGGCGCGCCCACCGCGCTCGTCACCCTCGTCGCGGGGACGGCCGTCTATCTCGTCGCGACGGCGTCGGGGGCGACGGCGCCCTTCCTCGTCTCCCTCGCCGCCGCGTTCGGGACGTACGTCGCCGGCGGCGCGCTCGAGCTGGCGCTGCGCGGACAGCGCGCCTACGGCGCCGGCGCGGCGGAGGCGGGCGACGGGGGCTGAGCGGCGGGGAGCAGGAGCGTGAAGGCGCTCCCCGTCCCCTCGGCGCTCGCGACCCGCAGGTCGCCGCCCATCGCGCGCGCGAGGTCGCGGCTGATCGCGAGGCCGAGCCCCGTCCCTTCGTGCGGCGTGCTCAGCCCGCGATTCACCTGCACGAACGGCGCGAAGATCTGCTCGAGCTTGTCCGGCGCGATCCCCATGCCCGTGTCGCTCACGCGCACGCCGACGCGTCCGTCGTCCGCGACGCACTCGACGCTGATCGCGCCGTCCGGCGCGGTGAACTTCATCGCGTTGGAGAGCAGGTTGAGGAGGATCTGCCGGACCTTCTCCCGGTCCGCGCGCGCCACCGGACGCGCGGAGCAGTCGCAGGGCGTGAAGCGCAGCGACTTCGCGCGGATCTGAGAGGAGACCAGCGGCTCGAGCCCCTCCACCGCCTCGTGCAGCGGCACGGCACCGATGTCGAACTCGACGTGCCCCGCCTCGAGCTTGGCGAAGTTGAGTACGTCGTTGATCAGGCCGAGCAGGTGGCGCCCGCTCCGGCGGACGCGGTCGAGCGCCTCGCGCTGCGCGTCGGTGACGGGGCCGTGGACGCCGAGCTCGACGAGCTCGGTGTGGCCGGCGATCGCGTTGAGCGGGGTGCGCAGCTCGTGGCTCATCACGGCGAGGAAGTCCGTCTTCGCGCGGTTCGCCGTCTCCGCTTCGGCGCGCGCCGCGCGCTCCGACTCGAGCAGGCGTGCCCGCTCGAGCGCGATCCCGCACTGCCGCGCGACGGCGACGACCTGCGCGCGCTCCTCCTCGGGAAACTCGCGCCTCGCGACGAAGCCGAAGGCGAGGCCGCCGATCGGCCCGCGCTCCCCCGGGAGCGGCACCATCGCCCACGCCTCCGTCGCCGCGCTCCGGTTCGCCTCGGCGAGCAGCGGATAGCAGCGCACCACCGCCGCGCGGTCCTCGAGGAAGACGGGCTCCCCGGTGCGCAGCGCCTCGGCGAGCGGGAGCGGCGCCGCGACGGGGAAGCGCTGGAACCGCCGCGCGGCCTCGGGCACGAGACCGATCTCGTGCACGATCTCGAGCTCCGCGCCGTCAGGCGTGACGAGGCAGACGACGCCGTCGTCGGCGCCGAGCGCCGCTCGTCCCTGCTCGGCGGCGACGCGCACAACGTCGCCGACGGTGATCGCGCGCGACAGCGCCGCCGTCACCGACTGCAGTCGCCGTGTCCGCTCGGCGGCGATCTCCGCGGCGGCGCGCGCGGCGCGCTCCGAGGCGAAGAGCTCGGCGTTCTCGAGCGCGGCGCCGATCCGCCGGCCGAGCTCCTCGACGAGCGCGAGGTCCGCCGCGACGTACCGCCGCCCCCTCCCCGCGAGCACCATCGTCAGCGTCCCGAGCGTTCCCCCGCGCGCGACGAGCGGGGCGACGATCGCCGAGGTCATCCCGACCGACCGCAGCAGGCGCAGGTGCTCCTCGTCGTGCGCGGACGCCCGGAGCAGCTCGTCGTCGATCGTCGCGTAGAGCTCGGGGCGCCCCGTGCGGATGACCTGCCCCACGCCGGCGGCGGCATCGGGGTCAGGAGGATAGCGGCGGCTCAGCTCGCGCGCCCACGCCGTCTTCGCCGGATCGGCGTGGGCGACGGCCGCTTGCGCGAGGGTGCCGTCCGGACGCAGGAGCGTGACCGCGCACCAGTCGGCGAGCGCCGGCACCGCGAGCTGAACGATCGCTTCCAGCGTCGACGCGGTCTCCATCGACGAGGCGAGCAGCAGGCCGGCATCGGCGAGCGTTCGCTGCTCGAGCGCGCGCCGGCGCTCCGCGCCGATGTCCCGCGAGTGGAGGATGTACGTCGAGCCGGTCGGGATGATGCGGTGGCGGTACCACCGCCAGGTGACGGCCGACTCCTCCTCGAACTCCACGATGCGCTGCTCGGCGGCGGCGCGGCGCCCCTCGCGTCCGAGCCAGGGCACGCGCTCCTCGCCGTACACCTCCCACGGCGTCCGACCGATGATGCTCTCGACGTCGAACCCGCCGGAGCACACGATCGCCGCCGCGGCCGGGTTCAGGTGCCGGAAGCGCCAGCCGTCGTCGAAGACGACGATCGCGTCCGGAATCGCGTCGAATACGGCGTTGCGGTCCGCGTTCGCCTGCTGCGCCTCGTCGCGCGCCGACTCCGCGGCGAGCATCAACTCGCGCAGCCGCTCGTTGGACTGCTCCAGCTCCTCGGTCAGCGCCTGCGCCTCCTCCGTCTGCGACTCGAGCTCCGCCGCCTGGTCCTGGAGCAGCTGCGCGTGCGCGACCGCCTCGCGCTCCGCGGCGGCGCTCCGCGCCCGCTCCCTGCGCAGCCGGTCGGTGAGCGCGGCGACGCCACTGGCAAACAGGACGAAGGCGAGGAGCGCGACGACGTCGCGCGGGTCCCGCAGCGCCGCGACTCCCGCCGGCTCGAGGAAGAGCACGAAAACGGAGCCGGTGGCGAGCGCGATCGCGAGCGCTGCGGGCCTGACGCCGCCGTACCACGCGGCGACGACCGCCGCGGGCCAGAAGAGCACGAAGATCGCGTGGCCGAGATACGACTCGAAGACGAGCGTCAGCGCGAGCGCGACCGCCCACGCACCGATCCCGGCGCCGTACCGGAGCAGGAGCGATGGGGAACGACCAGTCTTCACGAGAGCCGGGGTGCGGAGTGCCACGGACGAGAGCGCCGAAATCTGCGCTGCGTGGCCACGGGACGGAACGGGCGCCGGCGGTCCTCGGGGACGGGCATGCATCTGTTCCCCGTTCGCCGGTCCGCGTAAGATGGGGCGAGCCCCGTCCCCGCCACTCGTCCGCCGCCTGCCGCCCGCCCCCCGCCATGACGACCCGCTACGACCGTCGCGCCTTCATGGGCTACTTCGCCTCAATTGGCCTCGGCTCCACGCTTCTCCCCGGCGTCCTCTGGGGGCGCGTCGCGGACGGCGCCGAGATCACCGCGGAGACCGTCGCCTGCGCCGAGGAGATCGCCGGGCTCTCGTTCGAGCCGGACGAGCGCGAGATGATGGTGAAGGAGCTGCGCGACCAGGCCGGGCAGATCGCCGAGCTGCACGCGATCCCGATCGCGAACGCGGTCCCGCCGGCACTCGCCTTCGACCCGTTCGGCGTCGCGGGGATCGACGTCGAGCTCCCCGCGGGCGGCGCGGAGCACGCGGCGCCCCCGCCGCGGCGCGGTCCGCCGCCGAGCCGGCCGGCGCGCGTCGAGGAGCTCGCCTTCATGACGGTCGCCGAGCTGTCGGAGCTCGTGCGCACCCGCCGCGTCTCCTCCGTCGAGCTCACGACCATGTACCTCGACCGCCTCGAGCGGCTCGACCCCTCCCTCCACTTCGCCGTGACGATCACGCGCGACCGCGCCCTCGCGCAGGCACGCGAGCGCGACGCCGAGCTCGCGCGCGGCCACTGGCGCGGGCCGCTGCACGGGATCCCGTGGGGAGCGAAGGACCTGCTCGCCGTGAAGGGCTATCCGACCACATGGGGGACGGGCCCCTTCCGCACGCAGACGTTCGACGAGGATGCGACCGTCGTCACGCGCCTCGACGAAGCGGGGGCGGTGCTCGTCGCCAAGCTCACGCTCGGCGAGCTGGCGTACGGCGATGTCTGGTTCGGCGGGATGACGCGCAATCCGTGGAAGCTCGACCAGGGCTCGAGCGGCTCCTCCGCGGGCTCGGCGAGCGCCACCGTCGCGGGCGCGGTCGGCTTCGCGATCGGGAGCGAGACGCTCGGCTCGATCAGCTCCCCGGCTACGCGCACCGGCGCGACCGGGCTGCGCCCGACCTTCGGCCGCGTCCCGCGCACGGGGGCGATGGCGCTCTCCTGGTCGATGGACAAGCTCGGACCGCTCTGCCGGAGCGTCGAGGACTGCGCGCTCGTCTTCGGCGCGATCCAGGGGCCGGACGGACGCGACCGCACCGTGCGCGGCGCCGGCTTCGCGTGGGATCCGGCGATCGCGCCGTCGTCGCTCCGCGTCGGCTACTTCGCGAAGGTCTTCGATCGCGACGACGAGCGGTACACGAACAAGCCGTTCGACCTGGCGACGCTCGACGTCCTCCGCTCGCTCGGCGTGACGCTGCGGCCGGCGGAGGTCCCGGAAGCGAAGTACGGCGCGCTTGGCCTGATCCTCAGCGCCGAGGCGGCAGCCGCCTTCGACGAGCTGACGCGGTCGGGGAAGGACGCGGCGATGACGCGGCAGACGGCGGAGGCGTGGCCGAACCTGTTCCGTGCCGCGCGCTTCATCCCGGCGGTGGACTACATCAACGCCAACCGCCTGCGCACGCTCGTCATGCGGCAGTGGCACGAGCTGATGCGGGACTACGACGTGATCGTGACCCCGACAGGCGGCTCGGCGCAGCTCGTCGCGACGAACTACACCGGGCATCCGGCGGTCATCCTGCCTAACGGGTATCGGCCCGACGGCACGCCGGTCTCGGTGACCTTCCTCGGGAAGCTCTACGGCGAGGAGAAGCTGCTCGCGCTCGCGCACGCGTACCAGCGGGCGACCGGCTTCCACCGCCGGCACCCGGCGCTGTAGCGGCGAGTCCGGGGACGTCGGCTCGGGTGGGTCTCACGAGGGATGATACTGCGGCTCGGGCCGGCCCCACGGACGAAGGGTGAACGGGATGAGTGGGATGAGTGGGATGAGTGGGATGAGTGGGATGCATGGATCCGCTTCTCGCGGAGGCAGCGTCCCGCTCGCCACGAGCGCATGAGAATGGGGGTGCTTTTCCCATTCCTTCTCGACGGCCCCGCCACGACGCGCCGTCGCCGCTCACGGAGCGATCCGAGCGATCCCACGCATCCTCATCATCCAATCGCCACTCGTCTGTGGGGCCGGCCCGAGCGGCGGTTTCGTCAGGCGGGAAGTACGCTCCGTACGACCGCGTCCGCGCGCTCCCTCACCCCTCGTCCGGAAACCGCGTCGGCACCAGGCTCGCGCACTCGACCAGCGCCTTCGCCGTGCCGAGGTGCTGGACGAGCGTCGCGATCGAGCCCTTGAGGCGCATCTGCCGCCGCATGATCGCCGCGATCGGGTCGAGCTTCCCGCGCACCACCTCCTTCCACACCTCGTACGGCCCGGCGATGACGAACGGTGCGTCGAGCGAGCCCGCATCGACGAGCTCGGCGCGGCGGCACTCTCCCGCCTCGAGCTCGACGAGCATCGCCGTGTCCTCGTCGTAGCCGAGCGCCGGCGCGCGGTCGAGCACGAGCGCGACCGGCCAGCGCCACTCCGCACCGGCGGCGCGGTACGCCTCGCTCGCGTTCACCGCATCGCGGAAGGCGTCCGCCCATGGCTGCGTGAAGGGCGGGTGCGTCACGCCGCCGCTCCGTGGCCGAGCTCCGCGCGCAGCGCGTCCTCGAGCGTCGGGTGGTCGAAGCGGAAGCCGGCGTCGAGCAGCTTTCGCGGCACCACGCGCTGGCCGGCGAGGAGCAGTGCGTCGGCCATCTCGCCGAACATGAGCCGCGCGGCGAACGCGGGCACCGTCGCCACCGCGGGGCGGTGCAGCACGCGCGCGAGCGTCCGCGACAGCTCCTCGTTCGTCACCGGCTCCGGCGCCACGACGTTCACCGCGCCGCGCAGCGAGTCGGCCACGAGGAGGAACTCGAGCGCGCGCACCTGGTCGGACAGCGCGATCCAGCTCGTCCACTGCCGACCGTCGCCGAGCTTCCCGCCGGCGCCCATCCGGAACGGAGGGAGGAGCCGCGCGAGGATCCCGCCGTGCGCGCCGATCACGACGCCCGATCTCGGATGCACGACCCTGATCCCCGCCGCGGACGCCGCCCCGGCCGCCTCTTCCCATTCGGCGCCGACCTGCGCGAGGTAGGCGGCGCCGCGGTTGCGCGACGCGCCCTCGTCGCCGGCGACGAATCGCCCGATCGGGCTCTCCTCCGTGAGCACCTCGTCGCCGCGGTCGCCGTAGATCCCGATCGCCGAGCTGCTGACGAGGACGCGCGGCTTCCGCGCGAGGCGGGCGAGCGTCTCGGCGAGGAGCGTCGTGCCGCGGATGCGGCTCTCGCGGATCGCGCGCCGGTGCCCCGAGGTCCACCGGTCGGAGATCGTTTCCCCGGCGAGGTGGATCGCGGCATCGATTCCCTCGAGCCGCGCGGCATCGAGGCGGCCGGCCGCGGGGTCCCACTGCACGTCGTCGAACCCCGGGCGCGGCGCGCCGCGCGAGATGCGCACGACCGCGTGGCCGTTCGCCTCGAGGTAGCGGACGAGCGCGTGGCCGATGAAGCCGGTGGCGCCGGTGATGGCGATGCGGAGCGGGGGCGCGCCGGGGGCGTGCGTCGTCGAAGCGGTCACTACGTTGAGCGTCCTCGGGTGCGGAGCGCGGTGCGCCGCGATCTGGCCGGCGCCCAAGATATCCCTTCCGCTCCACCGGCGCACGAAGCGAACCGGCGCGCCCGGTCGGGGGTATCTTCCCCGCCGCACCGCCACCGCGGCGCCCCGACGATCACGGAGACCGGTCCCATGCACCACGCCCCGCGCACCTCGCGCGCGACTCGCGCCCTCGCCCTCCTCGCGCTGCTCGCCCTCCCCGCCGCCTGCGCCGACCGCGAGCCGGCGCCCGGCACCGATTCCGTGCTCGCCGAGGACCTCGCCCTCGCGCAGAGCGTGAACCCGACACCGGTCTTCCAGGACACCGCCCTCACCGCGCCGGTCACGCCGCGCCGGGATGCGCCGCCGGCGACGGCGCCGCGCGCCGCCGAGCGCCCGCGCTCCACGCCGCGCCCCTCGCCCGTGCGCGAGACGCCGGCTCCCGTCACGCCGGAGCCCACGCCCGAGCCCGCGATCGAAGCCCCCGCTCCCGCGCCCGTCGCGCGCGGGATCGCCGCGGGGACGGGGATGCGCTTCGCGACCGGGGACCGCGTCTGCACGAACGCCGGACGGCCCGGCGACAAGGTCGTCGCCACGCTCGGCGAGACGGTGCGCGGCACCGATGGCACCGTGATCCCCGCGGGGACGAAGGCCGTCCTCGAGATCGCCGAGATGACGCGCGGCGAGCGGCCGGAGGACACGCGGATCACCTTCCGCGTGCGCGCGATCCTCGTCGATGGCGCCTCGCTCCCCGTCGCCGCCGAGGTCGCGGTGCTCGACTCGCTGGAGCGCGTGCGGGCGGAGCAGAAGGGGAGCGACGCGAAGAAGGTCGTCGGCGGCGCGGTGCTCGGCGCGATCGCGGGGCAGATCCTCGGCAAGGACACGAAGGCGACCGTGATCGGCGCGGCGGCGGGCGCGGCGGCGGGAACGGCGGTCGCGGTGAAGACGGCGGTGTACGACGGCTGCCTCCCGGCCGGCGCCGACGTGCGCGTGACGCTGACGGAGCGGCTGGTGGTGGCGAGCGGGGGCATGTGAGCTTCACCACGCACTACCGACTACGCACTACCGACTACGCACCACCGCGGACGCATCGCCATGCCGCGCCGTAGTGAGTAGTCGGTAGTCGGCAGTCGGCAGTCGGCAGTCGGTAGTCGGTAGTCGGTAGTCGGTAGTCGGTAGTCGGTAGTCGAACGTGAGTGGTGCGGCGACGACGGGCCTGACGAACGAGCGTCGCACGGGTTGCATTTCACGCGAGGAAATCGAGCGATCGATGTCCTCGCGTTTCGCATCCGGCAACTTCTGCCCGGCGAGATTTTCCGTCTGCGAGTCGTGCGAAATGCGAGGCGATTTCATGCGTGGCGAATGCGTCCGCGAATCGTTTATTGAGCGAACTCTGCCATTGCTCGCGCGCCGAAAATCCCCTCCCGCTGCCGCGCGCCCCCACGTCACCGCACGCACCACTGCACGTCTCTTCGATGACTCTTCCCTTCCTCTTCATCACGGGAATCGAGAACAGCTATCCCGTGCTCCCCGGCGGCGAGCGTCTCGACCAGCTCGATCGCATCGGGCACTACGCCCGGTGGGAGCGCGACTTCGCGCTCGTGCGCCAGCTCGGCGTGCGCGCGCTGCGCTACGGGCCGGCCTACTACCGCGCCCACCTCGCCCCCGACCACATCGACTGGGAAGTCTGCGACGAGCCGATGCAGCGGCTGCACGACCTCGGGATCGAGGTCATCGCCGATCTCTGCCACTTCGGGCTCCCGTCGTGGATGCACGGCGTCACCGATCCCGCGTTCCCCGTCCACTTCGCCGAGTACGCGCGCGCGTTCGCGCGCCGCTTCCCGTGGGTGCGCTACTTCACCCCGGTGCACGCGATCCTCACCTGCGCGACGCGCTCGGCGATGCACGGCGAGTGGAACGACTGCCGCTCGGGCGACGCCGACTTCGTGCTGGCGCTGCGCAACCTCTGCATGGCGCACGAGCTCGCGGTCGAGGCGATCCTCGCCGAGCGGCCCGACGCGGTCATCGTGCAGAACGAGATGGTCGAGCACGTCCACGCCGCCGGAAAGGTCGCGGCGCCCGCCGCCGAGCGGTGGAACGCGATCCGCTTCCTCGCCCTCGACCTCACGCTCGGCCGCGAGCCGGCCAGCGGGATGACGCGCTGGCTGCACGAGCACGGCGTGACGTCGAACGACCTCTCCTTCTTCCGCGAGCGGCGCGGCGAGGGGCGGCGCTGGCTCGGGCTCCTCTACTACCCGGAGAGCGAGCAGCGCGTGACGGGCACGGGGCGCCGGACCGCGGCGCGCCAGCGCCTCGGCTTCGGCAAGCTCGCGCGGCACTACTACCAGCGCTACCAGGTCCCGCTCGTCCATTCCGCGACGTACCACGCCGGGCGCTACGCCGCGCCGTGGCTGCGCGACCAGTGGGAGTCCGTGCTCGCGCTCCGCTCGAGCGGCGTCCCCGTGCACGGCTTCGGCTGGCACTCGCTCGTCGACCACCACGACCCGCGCACGGGGGCGGGCTCTCCCGACGCGCCGCTCCCCCTCGGCCTCTGCGGCATCGACCGCGAGCTCCACCCGGTCGGCGTCGCCTACCGCGAGCTGATCGGGAAGTGGGCGGGCGTGATGGCGGACGCGACCCCCGAGCCGCGGCAGGCGGTGCGCGTGGGGCGGTAGCGCCGTCGGATCGCCCGATTGCCGGAAGGGGGCATCTCGCGAGGGATGCCCTTCTTCTTGTCGCGTGACGATCCGGAGCTCGAGTGATTGGGCCGGACACGCCCCGCTCCGCCAAGGCCCGCTTTCTGCAACGGCCTCATCCTTAGCGCGGGGCCATGACCCGTTCCGCGCGCTCGTCCCAGGGTCGCCGTGCAGGTGCCGTCATGCTCCAGTCCTCCCTTCTCCGTCGCAGTGCGCCCGCCGGTGCGCTCGCCGCGCTCGCGCTGATCCTCGCCACCCCCGCGCCGCTCGTGTCGCAGCAGGGCGACAGCACCGCCGCCCGGGGGCTGCAGATCATCTCCCCGGAGGCGGGACGGCGGCGCGCCGAGGCGGCGGGGACGGTCATCCCCGGCGAGCGCCCGGATGGGCCCCTCTCCTTCGCCCCGGACAGCGCGCCGGAGCTCTCCGACCTCCTCACCGAGCGCGAGATGGAGCGCATGGGGCTCGGCAAGCTCTCGGCGGAGGAGCAGCAGGAGCTCGCGCAGCTCCTCGTCCGGTGGCGCCGCATGGGGCGCATGGGCGCGGTGGCGCCGCGCGCCTGGGCCGTCCCCCTCGCCCGCTCCTTCCCCGCGCGCGTCGAGCACGTCGAGCAGGGGGACCCGCGCGGCGCCCTCGACATCTCGGAGGTCGCCGCGGGCGGCACCATCATCGCGCTCCGCGACGGGACCGTCTGGGAGGTCTACCTCCCCGATCGCGTGAAGACGGTCGGCTGGTCGGCCGGGCAGTCGGTGAGGGTCCGCCCCGCCTCGGTTCGGATCGGCGAGTACGACTACGAGCTGCTCAACGGCGGCGACGCGAACCGCGCGATGGTGAAGTTCCGCGGCCGGCGGTAGGACGACGCGGCCGGCCGCGCGCCGGCCGCACTACCGCTTGCGCCGGGGCGCCGTGCGCCTGGACGTCTTCCCGGAGGTGACGCGCTTCCGGCGCGACGAGGGCGGCGTCTTCCGCTTCGACGCCGTCTTCCCCTTCGTCGCGCCCTTCGTCTTCGCGCCAGTCTTCGCCTTCCCCTTCGTCCTCCCCTTCCGCGATCCCTTCGCCGCCGTCTTCCGCTTCTTCTTCTTCGGTGGCGTGAGGATCGTCCCGCGGCACTTCGGCGAGCCGCAGTAGCAGACGTAGAGCCGCTCGGCGTCCTCGATGTTCTCGACGTCCTCGCGCGAGTAGCTGTAGTCGTAGACCAGCTCCTCCCCC
>DASUSM010000160.1:0-3942 GCA_036375115.1 Gemmatimonadaceae bacterium
GCCAGCGCCGCCTCGACCGAGAGATGGGCGGGGACGGAGACGAACTCCGTCGTCATCAGTCCGCCGGCCGTGTCCGGCGCATACCGGCGGAGCCGCTCGGTCTCGCCGCGCGCCTCGAGCGGGATCGAGGCGAGGATGTCCTCCGCGTGCTCCTCCTCGAGCTCGTCGAGGACGTCGGCGCGGTCGTCCGGCGTCATCTGGGAGACGAGCGCCGCCGCCTGGCGCGCCGTCATCGCCTCGAGCGTCGCGGCGCGCAGCTCCTCGTCGAGGTACTCGAGCACGTCCGCGGCGCGCGCCGGCGGGAGCGCGGCGAGGAGCGCGGCGACGCGGTCGCGCGGCAGCGCCTCGGCGACGTCCGCGAGGTCGGCCGCGTGCATCTCCTCGGTCTCCGTCGCGATGTCCGCCGGCGACTCCTCGAGCAGCGCGAGGATGTCCGGCGCGAGCAGGGCGGCGAGCGGCCGCTTCTCGTCGGGATGCGGTGCCATCATCGGTCCATCCTCGGGCGACTGCGCGGCGCCCCCGGCGCCGCGGCGCGTGAAGTTACGGGGGGCGCCGACACCGAACAAGCGCCGAGTACGCGACCGACGGAATTCCGTGACCTGCGTCGCGGACCCGGCCGCCCGGCCGGGAGAGCTTTACCGGAACCATGAGAATCTTCGTCACCGGCGCCGCCTCCCCGCTCGGCCGCGCCCTCGTCCTCGCCCTCCGCGCCCGCGGCGACCAGGTCGTCGGGCTCGTTCGCCGCCGCGGCGGCGTCACCCTCATGCGCCACCTCGGCGCCGAGCCCGTGGTCGGCGACGTGCGCAAGCCCGACGCACTCGCGCGCGCGATGAAGGGGTGCGACGCCGTCGTCCACCTCGCGCACTTCTTCGACTTCTGGTCGCGACGCCCCGACACGTTCGACGACGTCAACGTCGGCGGCGCGAAGCACGTCGTCGCCGCGGCGATCGTGGCGAGGATCCCGCGCCTCGTCTTCTGCTCCTCCGCGCTCACCATCGGCGAGGAGCCGGGGGAGCGCGGCACCGAGTGGACGCGCCACCGCGGGTGGACCGTCACCTCGTTCGAGCGATCGAAGCTCGAGGCCGAGCGCGTCGCCCAGCACGCGCGGACGAAGGGGCTTCAGGTCGTGACGGTGAACCCGGCCCTCGTCGTCGCGCCGGGCGACAGCGGCTGGCTCGGCCGCCTCTTCGCCCGCGCGGTGGCGGGACGATGCCGCTTCGCCGGGACGGCCCCGATGGGGTGGGTCTGGGTCGAGGACGCCGCGCGCGGGATCGTCCTCGCGCTCGAGAAGGGGAAGGACGGGGAGCGCTACATCCTCTGCGGCGAGACGGCGTCGCCCCACCAGATCCTCCAGAAGGTCGCGCTGCTCACGCGGCGCTCGACG
Organism: Gemmatimonadaceae bacterium; assembly: GCA_036375115.1. Taxonomy (GTDB): domain Bacteria; phylum Gemmatimonadota; class Gemmatimonadetes; order Gemmatimonadales; family Gemmatimonadaceae; genus DASUSM01. Next base: position 1,385 of record DASUSM010000160.1, read on the forward strand.
CCCCGCCCGCTTCCGGGCATGAGCCGGCTCGGCGCCGCCCTCGCCACCGCTCTCGCCCGCCCCTTCGGCCGGCGCCCGCTCCTGTCGGTGGAGGAGGAGCGCTTCGCGCGGACCGGCTTTCGGGTGGACGGGGGCTACGCGAAGGCCGAGCTCGGCCTCGCCTACACCCCGAGCGCGCGGTGGCTGCCGGTGCTCGTGGACGGCTACCGGAAGGCGCTCGGCCGCTTCGCGGCCTGATCCGGGGTGCCCGGCTAGTCGCGGCCCGAGCCGCTGTCCGTCCGTGCGCAGCCACGGCGCGGAGCGCCCGCGCCGCCGTTTTACAATTCTCTGACAACTGACCCGCACACTCTGCGGCGCGACCGGCTGTCCCATCTCGTCGTGAACGGGGCGGAGCGGCGGTGAGGCCGGTTCCGCCCGCGCCCGCGTCGCAGGGGTCCGGGATTCGCGGCCGATCCCGGAGCGATGTACTCCGTCGGAGCGAACCAGCCATGTCGATCCGTCCACCAGCGGCCCTCCTCGTCGCCGCCATCCTCCTCGGGCCCGTCTCCGCCGGGGCGCAGGGCATCGCCAACCGCGAAGGGGCGCCGGTGATCCCGCCGCTGGCCGGCGAGGCGAGCGCCGCGGCGCGACGAGCCAGCGCGACGCGGGCCGAGCGGCCGCCGGTGCTCGATGGCCGCCCCGACGACCCCGTCTGGCGCGAGGCGCAGGAGATCACGCAGTTCCGCCAGTTCGACCCGGCCGAGGACGGCGAGCCCCTCTTTCCGACGATGGCGAAGGTCGCCTACGACGCGCGCAACCTGTACGTCTTCGTGCGCGCCTTCGACCCGAGCCCCGACAGCATCGTCTCGCTCCTCAGCCGCCGCGACGTGCGCACCGAGTCGGAGCAGATCAAGATCATGATCGACTCGTACCACGACCGGCGCACCGGTTACGAGTTCGCGGTGAATCCCGCCGGCGTGAAGCGCGACTACTACATGCACGGCGACTACAACGAGGACGAGTCGTGGGACGCCGTCTGGGACGTCGCCACGACGACCGACTCGCTCGGCTGGACGGCGGAGTTCCGCATCCCGCTCAGCCAGATCCGCTTCGCCGACAAGGAGGCGCACACCTTCGGCTTCGCCGTCTGGCGCGACATCGCGCGCGCGGCGCAGCGCGTGAGCTGGCCGCTCTACCGGCGCTCGCAGCCGGGCGTCGTCTCGCAGCTCGGCGAGCTCCACGGGATCGTCGGCATCGGGACGGGGCGGCGGCTGGAGATCGCACCGTACGTCGTCACGAAGAACGTGACGCGGCAGAGCGCGACGGAGTACAGCCACCCGCAGGAGTTCGCCGCCGGCGTGGACCTGAAGGCCGGCCTGACGCCGAACCTCACGCTCGACGCGACGATCAACCCCGACTTCGGCCAGGTCGAGGCGGACCCCGCGCAGTTCAACCTCTCGTCCACCGAGTCGTTCTTCGACGAGCGGCGCCCCTTCTTCCTCGAGGGGACGGGGATCTTCCGCTTCGATCTCAGCTGCAACGACGGGAACTGCAGCGGCCTGTTCTACTCCCGCCGCATCGGGCGCGCGCCGCGGCTCCGCGACGAGGGACTCGACCCCGCCTCGCCCGACGTCACGACGATCCTCGGCGCGACGAAGCTGACCGGCCGCCTCCAGCGCGGGCTCTCCGTCGGCGTGCTGAACGCGATCACGCAGCGCGAGCTCCAGCACCACCCCGTGAGCGGCGCGGCGGAGACGATCGAGCCGCTCTCCAACTACTTCGTCGGCCGCCTGCAGCAGGACTACCGCGAGGGGAAGAGCAGCGTCGGCATGATGGCGACGGCGGTCAACCGCCGGCTCGACGAGTGGACGGAGCACTCCTACAACCGGGGCGGCTACGCCGTCGGCGTGGACGCGCGGCACCGCTTCGAGAGCGGGTGGCAGCTCGCCGGCTACGTCGTCGGCAGTCAGGTGCAGGGGACGGAGGAGGCGATCGCCGAGCTCCAGACGTGCGACGGCGCCTTCGGCTGCGTCCACAACTACACGCGCCCCGACGACGACCTCGCGTTCGACCCGACGCGCACCCGGCTCCAGGGCGCGAGCATGCAGGTCGGGCTCGAGGATCAGAGCGGCGCGTGGCGCGGCTCCGTCTATCTCACGCGCACGACGCCCGGCTTCGAGATCAACGACGTCGGCTTCAACGGCCGCGACGACTTCCAGGGCTTCAGCACGTGGTGGCAGCGGCGCTGGGAGAAGCCGACGACGTGGTACCGCCGAGTCTTCGTCAACTTCAACCACTGGACGAACGGCACCACGACGGGGCTGCTCACGGACCTCGGCGGCAACGTCAACGGACACGTCGAGTTCGCGAACCGCTGGTGGCTCCACGCGGGGACGACGGTGAACAACTGGACCCCCGTGTACTGCGACCGCAACTGCACGCGCGGCGGGCCGGCGCTGAAGGAATCGCGCGGCGAGATCTACAGCTGGGTCGGCGTGGAGACCGACTTCCGCAAGCCGCTCGCGTTCTTCGCGAACGCCGAATACGGGCGCGCGGACGAGGGGCGGTCGCAGAGCCTG
>DASUSM010000161.1:0-9884 GCA_036375115.1 Gemmatimonadaceae bacterium
AAGAGCTGACGGCCGTGTCCACCTCTCGTTGACTGTCGCTTGTGCCGGCGGAGCCACCCCGCGCCCCTCGGGGTGGCCCGTGATTTTCACGAACCTTGCGCAGCGAAGTGATCGGGGCGCCCCTGACTACCGAGAGCAGCGCAACCTTGAGGACAGGCCACTCGACTCCGGGAGGCATCCACCGCCGAATGCACCAGCCCGTGAGCCGCCCGGCACACTCCTGGCACACATCGGTACGAAAAAACGGCCGCCAGTCACTGGCGGCCGTTCGTGCATCTGTCCGGTGTACTTTGACTTACGAGTAGCTCCCCAGGTAGGACTTGAACCTACGACCCTCCGATTAACAGTCGGATGCTCTGACCAACTGAGCTACTGGGGATCGAAAACCCCGCGCGGACGGAGCCCGGCGGAGTCCAGTAACGTTACGCCCTCCGAGGGGCGAAGTCAACTGACCGGCGCGACTTACGAGACGCGCGCGCTAGGCTCCGATCCCTTCGGCCCACGGCGCGAACGCCCCCCCGCCGCGGCGCCCGCGGCACCCGCGTCGCGCGCCTCCCGCGCATCGTCCGCGCGGCGCACGCCCCCCGCCGGGAGCACGGTGCGCAGCCACGCGCCCGTGTGCGATCCCTCGACCGCGGCGACCTCCTCCGGGCGGCCCATCGCCACCACCCGCCCTCCATCGCGCCCCGCGTCGGGGCCGAGGTCGATCACCCAGTCCGCGAGCTTGATGACGTCGAGGTTGTGCTCGATGAGGAGGAGCGTGTGCCCCGCGGCGACGAGCCGGTCGAGCACCCCGGCGAGCTTCCGGATGTCCTCGAGGTGCAGCCCCGTCGTCGGCTCGTCCATGATGTACAGCTTCCGCCCCGTGCGCCGGCCGGCGAGCGCGAGCTCGCGCGCGATCTTGATGCGCTGCGCCTCCCCGCCCGAGAGCGTGGTCGCCGGCTGGCCGAGCCGGAGGTAGCCGAGCCCCACCTGCTGGAGCTGCCAGAGCGCCTGCCCGAGCTTCTCCTCGTACGGGAAGAAGCGGATCGCCTCGTCCACCGTCAGCTCGAGGACGTCGTGGATGCTCTTCCCGTGGTACCGCACTTCGAGCACGTCCGTCCGGAACCGCTTGCCGCCGCACTGGTCGCAGGGGACGAAGACGTCCGCCATGAACACCATCTCGACCTCGAGGTATCCCGCTCCCTCGCACGTCTCGCAGCGGCCGCCGGCGACGTTGAAGCTGAACGTCCCCGGCGTGTAGCCGCGCTGCCGCGACGTCGGGAGCGCGGCGAAGATGCGCCGGATCTCGTCGAACGCCTTCACGTACGTCACGGGGTTCGAGCGCGGCGAGCGGCCGATCGGCTCCTGGTCGATCAGCACGACCTCCTCGAGCGCCTCGTGCCCCGTCAGCGTGTCGTACGCGCCGACGCGCTCGCCGAGGTGCTGCTTCGCCGAGTGCTCCCCCGTGAGCTGCCGCTCGAGCGCGCGGTACAGCACGTCGTGCACGAGCGTGCTTTTCCCCGAGCCCGAGACGCCGGTGACGACGGTGAGGGCGCCGAGCGGGACGCGGACGTCCACGCCGGTGAGGTTGTGCTCGCGCGCGCCGGTGAGCGTCAGCCAGCGCGGGCCGAGGTGCCGTCGCGACTCGGGGAGCGGGATCGCCTTTCGTCCCGTGAGGTACTGACCGGTGAGCGGGCTCTCCGCGATGCGCGACATCGGGCCGGCGAAGACGACGCGGCCGCCGTGCTCGCCGGCGCCCGGCCCGAGCTCCACCATGTAGTCGGCGATGCGCATCGCCTCGGGGTCGTGCTCGACCATCAACACCGTGTTCCCGCCGTCGCGCAGCCGCCGCAGCAGCGCGAGCAGCCGGTCCATGTCGCGCGGGTGCAGCCCGATCGACGGCTCGTCGAGCACGTACAGCGTGTCCACCAGCTGCGAGCCGAGCGAGTTCGCGAGGCCGATGCGCTGCGCCTCGCCGCCCGAGAGGGTGCGCGTCCCCCGGTTCAGCGACAGGTAGTTGAGCCCGACGTCGCAGAGGAAGCGCACGCGGTCGCGCGCCTCCTTCAGGATGTGCTCGGCGACCTGCCGCTCGAACGCGCCGAGCTCGAGCCCCTCGAGCCACGCCTGCAGCTCGCGGACGGGCATCTCCGCGATCTCGGCGATCGTCCGCCCGGCGATCCGCACCTGGAGCGACTCCGCCTTGAGCTTCGTGCCGCGGCACGTCGGACACTCGCGCGCCGACTGGTACTGCCGCAGGAAGACGCGGATGTACTGCTTGTAGCGCTTCTCCTCGAGCTCGACGAGGAAGGGCATGATCCCGCGGAAGCCGCGCGTGCGCGCGTTGAGCAGGAGGTCGCGCTGCGCCGGCTGCAGCTCCCTCCACGGCAGGTCGAGCGGAATGCGCTCCTTCCGCGCGAACTCGGCGAGCGCACGGCGCTTGTTCTCGTAGCGCGGCATCGTCCATGGATGAATCGCGCCGTCCGCCAGGGAGCGCTCGGGGTAGGGGACGACGAGCGCCTCGTCGTACTCGAGCACCGCGCCGAAGCCGTTGCAGGTCGGACAGGCGCCGCGCGGGTTGTTGAACGAGAAGAGCTGCGGCGTCGGCGCCGGCGCGCGGGTGCCATCGTCGGGGCACTCGAAGCGTTCAGTGAATGAGAGGCGGGCGCTGGGAGCGCCTGGCGGGGTGGCACTCGGCGCTCGGCGCTCGGCGCTCGGCGGGGCGTCGGCGAGCAGGATCACGCAGTCGCCGTCGCCCTCGCTGAAGGCGGTGCCCACCGCATCCGCGAGGCGGCCCTGGGACTCGAGGCTTACCGTCAGGCGGTCCACGATGACGAGCAGCTCCCTCGCGAAGGTGACGTCGATCGGCTCCGTCAGCAGGTCGTCGAGGTGCTTCACGACGCCGTCGAGGCTGACGCGCACGAACCCCTGGGCGCGCAGGTTCTCGACGATCACCTCGTGCGTCACCTCCTCCGACCGCTGGAGCGGGAAGGCGACCGAGAAGCGCGTCCCCGCGGGGAGCGCCATCACGGCGTCCGTCACCGACTGCACCGTGTCCGGGCGCATCTCGCGCCCGCAGACCGGGCAGTACGTGCGCCCGATGCGCGCCCAGAGCAGGCGCAGGTAGTCGTAGATCTCCGTCGCCGTGCCGACGGTCGAGCGCGACGTCTTCGTCGGGTTCTTCTGCTCGATCGCGACGGCGGGGGAGAGCCCGTCCACGAGATCGACGTCCGGCTTCTCCATCCGCTCGAGAAACTGCCGCGCGTACGCGGAGAGCGACTCGACGTAGCGCCGCTGTCCCTCGGCGTAGATGGTGTCGAAGGCGAGCGACGACTTCCCCGAGCCCGAGGGCCCGGTGACGACGGTGACGGTGCGGCGCGGGATCTCGAGGTCGATCCCCTTGAGGTTGTGCTGGCGGGCGCCGCGGACGACGATGCGGTCTTTCACCGTGACAAAGCTAAGGGCTGCTCCCCCGAATGGATAGCGAAACGCGGACGGGGGAGGCGGCAGGTGGAAGAGCCGTCAGACTCTCCCGCCTATCGCCTCCCCCGTCCGCCCGTCGCGCCTCTCGCGCGCCGCTACCGCCGTCTCACCAGCCGCCCGAGCAGCAGCAGCACGATCGCCCCTCCCGTCGCCACCAGGATCGAGCGGACGTCCAGGCTCCCGCGGGTGACCGCGCCCCAGCCGAACCAGGAGGCGAGGAAGCCGCCGAGCACCGACCCGACGACGCCGAGCAGGATCGTGAAGATGCAGCCGGTGGGATCGCGCCCCGGCACGAGGAACTTCGCGAGCGAGCCCGCGATCAGTCCGAGGAGTATCCAGTAGAGCCAGGGCGCCACCCGTCCGCTCCCGAGGTTCGGGGTTCCGCCTCAGGGGCGGAATGCCCCACGAGGCCTCAGGTTCGCCGGCGCGTCGCCATCCGGTACACCCAGAGGAGCAGCAGCGACCCGACGATCGCCAGCAGGATGCTCCAGAGATTCAGGCCGTCGACTCCCGACCCGGTAATCATGTTGCCGAGGAAGCCGCCGAGGAAGGCGCCGACGATCCCGATCAGGATCGTCACGATGATGCCTCCCGGATCATCACCGGGCATGATGGCCTTGGCGATGGCGCCTGCGATGAGGCCGAGCACGATCCAAGCTAGGATACCCATTAGTCTCCCCCAGATAGGTGTCGAGGTGCGCTCGCCGGAACAGCAACCGTCGTACCATGTGGCGGGCGCGACCACGTGCCACCCCTCGGCTCGCTCCGTCGCGGTGCGCGGGCGAGGCAGGTCGTGACGACGGTCACCGGCGCGCGACGACGCCCGCCGGCGTTGACCGCATCGCCCGGCGCGGACTAGGATTCGCCGAGCGATGACCGTCCCCGCGTCGATCCACGAGGAAGAGGCACTCGGCAAGGCGTACGACGCCCGGCTCGTCCGCCGGCTCCTCGTGTACGTCCGTCCGCACCTGCGGCTCGTCGCCGGCGCGGTGCTCCTCCTCGTCGTCGAGGGGCTCCTCCAGCTCGTCGGGCCGCTGCTCACGGAGCGCGTCATCGACGACGCGATCCCGGCGCGCGACCTCGGCCTCGTGCGCACCGCGGCGCTCCTGTACGCGGGCGCCCTCGTCGTGCAGTTCGCCTGCAGCTACGGGGAGACGGTGCTCACCGGCCTCCTCGGTCAGCGCGTCATGCGCGACCTCCGGCTCCAGATCTTCGAGCACGTCCAGCGGCTCTCGATCCCCTTCTTCGACCGGAACCCGGTCGGCCGGCTCATCACGCGCGTCACCTCCGACGTCGAGGCGCTGAACGAGCTCTTCACGGCCGGCGTCGTCGCCGGGCTCGGCGACCTCGTGACGCTGCTCGCGATCAGCGTGCTGATGCTCGTCACCGACTGGCGCCTCGCCCTCGCCGCCTTCGTCGTCATCCCCTTCGTGATTCTCGCCTCGCGGCATTTCCAGGTGGCCGTGCGCGAGTCGTACCGGGAGATCCGCACCCGCCTCGCGCGCATCAACGCCTTCCTCCAGGAGCGCCTGACGGGGATGAAGGTCGTGCAGCTCTTCGGTCGCGAGCGCGACGAGGCGGGGCGCTTCCGGGATCTCAACCGCTCCTACCTCGACGCGCACCTGCGGTCGATCACGATCTACGCGCTGTACCTCCCGGTCATCGAGGTGCTCACCGCGGTCGCGCTGGCGAGCCTCATCGTCACGGGCGCGGGGCGGCTCGGCGCGGACACCGTCACCATCGGGACGCTCGCCGCCTTCCTGATGCTCGTGCGCCGGTTCTACCAGCCGCTCCAGGACCTTTCGGACAAGTTCAACATCCTCCAGGCGGCGATGGCGTCGTCCGAGCGGATCTTCCGTCTGCTCGACACCGCGCCGTCGGTGGCCGACCGTGGACGCCTCGCCGAGGGCCGAGGATACCCGCCCGCCGTCGGCGTTCACCCGGCCGAGCGCCGGGCGCACCCGCCTGCCTACGGCGGGCACCCGGCCGAGCGCCGAGCGCACCCGCCCGCCTTCGGCGGGCACCCGGCCGAGGCCCACCGTCCCTCCGCCGGCGTGACCGTCGAGTTCCAGGACGTCTGGTTCGCCTACGACGCGCCGCACCTCGCCGGCGGGACGGGACGCGCGGGATCCGACGCGCCGCTGGAGCCCGAGTGGGTGCTCCGGGGCGTCTCCTTCACCGCGCGCCCGGGGGAGACGATCGCCCTCGTCGGGCACACCGGGGCGGGGAAGACGACGATCGTCAGTCTCCTGATGCGCTTCTACGACGCGCAGCGCGGGCGCATTCTCCTCGACGGCGTGGACATCCGGGAGATCCCGCTCGACGAGCTGCGCGCGCGCATCGGCTACGTGCAGCAGGACATCTTCCTCTTCGCCGGCGACGTCCGCACGAACATCCGCCTCTCGAGCGCGATCGCCGATGCGGAGGTCGAGACGGCGGCATCGCGCGTCGGCGCGGACCGGATCATCCGCCGCTTTCCGGGCGGCTACGACCACGTGCTCGCCGAGCGCGGCGCCTCGATCAGCGTCGGGGAGCGCCAGCTCCTCTCCTTCGCGCGCGCGATCGCCGCCGACCCGGCGCTCCTCCTCCTCGACGAGGCGACGAGCGCGGTGGACAGCGAGATCGAGGCGGAGATCCAGCGCGCGCTCGCGGAGCTGATGCGCGGCCGCACGACGATCGCCGTCGCGCACCGGCTGAGCACGATCGTCGGCGCCGACGAGATCCTCGTCCTGCACCACGGGCAGGTGCGCGAGCGGGGGACGCACCGCGTGCTGCTCGCCGCGGGCGGGCTGTACGAGCGGCTGTACCGGCTCCAGGTGGGAGAGGCGCAGCGCGTGCGCGCGGCGTCGTGATGCCGGCGGCTGTGACGCTTGCCACACTCCCTGGCGGGCCCTAGTTTCGACCCGAGCGGCCACCGCGGCGCTCCGCCCAGCCGCCCCCGCTCTCTCGACAGCTCGCGGAGTCCCGCGCGATGCCCTACCTCCAAGTGAACGGCCGGCAGTACGCCCTCCGCCCGGGCGACGTCAGCGTCGGCACCGGCGCGGACGCGGCCGTGCGCATGGAGGGGGCGGAGGCGCCCGTGCAGGCCGTCGTGACCCTCTCGCCGGAAGGGCAGGCCGCGATCCGCCGGGCCAACCCCGCCGCGATCGTCAGGGTCAACGGCGTGCAGCTCGGCGCCGAGCCGTCGCCCCTCATTCACGGGGACAAGATCGAGGTCGCCGGACACGAGCTCACCTTCGGCGACGACAAGCGCGGCGGCAGCACGCAGAACATCTCCTCCCGCGAGATCGCCGGCGAGCTGGCGAAGATGCGCGGCACGGCTCCCGCTCGCCCGACGGCGACCACCGGGGGCCGCCTCGTTTCGCTGGTGGACGGGCGCGAATACCCCGTCCCCGCCACCGGCATCGTCCTCGGCCGCGATCCGGGGTGCGACGTCGTCGTCCCCTCGTCCGAGGTCTCGCGACGACACGCGGAGATCGCCCCGAGCCCCGATGGCTACGTCGTCAGCGACACGAGCACGAACGGCGTGTTCGTGAACGGCGAGCGGATCGCCGGCTCGCAGCTCCTCGGCCGCGCCGACGTCCTGCGCGTCGGCAACGAGGAGTTCCGCTTCTACGCGGACATCACGGCGGCCGACGCGGGATCGCCGGCCGTCGCCGCGCCCGCCGCGAGCGCCGTCGCCGCGCCGCGCCCGGCGTCGGCCCCCGTGGCCGCCGCCCCTGCGCCCGCGGCCTCCGCGCCGGCGCCAAGCGCGCCCGCTCCGGCCATGACGCCGACGCCGGCGGCGGCGCACGCCGCGGCACCGGGACCGTCCGCGCGCCGCGTGCTCGCCCGGCTCGAGGTGCTCAACGGCGTCGCCCGCGGCACGGTGCACGAGGTGCACACGCCGCTCGTGCACGTCGGGCGCGGCGCCTACAACGACATCGTCGTCGCCGACGACAGCGTCTCCGACGCGCACGCCAAGCTGCAGCGTCGGGACGACGGCTGGCACGCGGTCGACGTGGGCTCGACGAACGGCACCTACGTCAACGGTCGCCGCGTGAACGGGGAGCAGCGGCTCGGCGACGGCGACGACGTGCGCTTCGGCGGCGTGAAGATGGCCTTCCGTCCGCACGAGGAGGGGGCCGTCGATGCGAAGGGGACGCGCGCCATCGCCGGGCTGAGCGTCGAGCAGGCGCGCCGACTCTCCGCCGAGGCGCGCGGCGCCGCGCCGGCACGCCCCGCGCCTCCCGCCGCCCCCGCCGAGCCCGAGCCCCCGCGCGGACTCCCGGCGTGGCTCTACATCGTCGCGCTCCTCGCCGCCGGCGTCGCGCTCTTCCTCATCCTCAAGGATCGCTAGTGCAGCTCGAGTTCGCCGCGCGCTCGGACATCGGCATGATCCGCTCGGGCAACGAGGACAGCTTCTTCGCCGACGCCGACCAGGCGCGCGGCCTCTTCATCGTCGCCGACGGGATGGGCGGCCACGCCGCCGGGGAGGTCGCGAGCGAGATGGCGGTGCAGATCGTGGCCCGCGAGCTCGGCGGCGTGCGCGACCTGCACGACGCCGGCGTCCAGTCGAAGGTCGCCGCGTCGCTCCGCGACGCGAACGCCGCGATCTTCCAGCGCACGATCACCGAGTCGGACAAGCAGGGGATGGGGACGACCGCCTCGGTGCTCATCCTCGCCGGCCGCCGCTATCTCATCGGCCAGGTCGGCGACTCGCGCGTCTATCTGCTGCGCGACGGCGAGCTGCGCCAGCTCACCAAGGATCACTCGTACGTGCAGGAGCAGGTGGACGCGGGCTTCCTCACGCCGGAGCAGGCGCGCTACCACCCCTACAGCAACGTCATCACCCGCTGCGTCGGCGCGGGCGAGTCGGTCGAGCCCGACGTCTACCAGGGCGACGCGCGCGCCGGCGACGTCTTCCTCGTCGCCAGCGACGGCCTCACCGGGATGGTGGACGACCGCCGCCTGCAGCAGCTCCTCCTCGCGCGCGCGACGACCGACCGCATCGTCCAGGCGCTGATCGCCGAGGCGAACGGGCGGGGCGGCCTCGACAACATCACGGCGATCGTCGTGCGCGTCGCCGCGCTCGATGCCGATCCGAAGGCGGACCAGAGCACCATGGAGACGCCGTCCTACCGGCCGAACGGCTGATGGAGCGCCCGCAGACGGTCGGCGCGATCGCCGAGCTCTACCTCGGCAACATCCTCTACGCGCTCGAGGCGACCGCGCTCGCCCTCGACGAGCAGGGCAAGCGCGAGGACGCCGCCTTCTACCGGGGCATCGGACGCGAGCTCGCCGAGGCCCACGGCCGCAGCAGAAAAGGGACACCGTGACACTCTCGACCGAGGCGGGCCGCGCGCTCGCGCGGCTGCGCGACCGCGCGCCACTCGTCCACAACATCACGAACTACGTGTCGATGGACGTGGCCGCGAACGTCCTCCTCGCCGCCGGCGCCTCGCCGGTGATGGCGCATGCGATCGAGGAGGTCGAGGCGTTCGTCGAGATGTCCGGTGCGCTCGTCGTGAACATCGGCACCCTCTCCGAGGCGTGGGTGCGGGCGATGCACCGGGCCGCGTCGCGTGCCGCCGCGATCGGCACGCCGTGGGTGCTCGATCCCGTCGGCGTCGGCGCGACGGCGTACCGCACGACCGTCGCCGGCGAGCTCGCGCGGCACAGGCCGACGGTCGTCCGCGGCAACGCGTCGGAGATCCTCGCGCTCGCCGGCGAGGCCGGGGAGACGAAGGGCGTCGACTCGACGAAGGGCGTGGACGCCGCGCGCGAGGTGGCGGCGGCGCTCGCGCGGCGCCTCGGCTGCGTCGTCGCCGCGACGGGCAAGGTGGACTTCGTCACCGATGGCACGCGCGCCCGCACCGTCGCCAACGGGGATCCGCTGATGACGAAGGTGACCGCGCTCGGCTGCTCGGCGAGCGCGCTCGTCGGCGCCTTCCTCGCCGTGACGCCGGATCCGCTCGAGGCGACGGCGCAGGCGCTCGCCTTCGTCGGGCTCGCGGGGGAGATCGGCGCGCGCGGCGCGGCCGGGCCGGGGAGCTTCCGCGTCGCCTTCATGGACGCGCTCCAGACGATCGACGCGGCAGTAATGGAAGATGGAGCGCGAATCGCGGAGGCGTAGGGACGTCTGACACGGCTCGGGGACAGGGTCAGGGTCGGGGACGGGGTCGGACGTACTTCGGGATGCGTCCACGCCGCTGTTCCTGGCCCTGACCCTGTCCCTGACCCTAGTCCCTGGGCCGTTCCCGCAGCATCTCCATCACCCGTTCGCGCCGCACCGTCACCCGCCGCGCGGTGAAGACGCGCAGCCACCGCGCGGAGCGGTACAGCTCCTCCGAGAGCTTCGGCAGGTTGATCGCCCCCTCCCACCCCGCGGCGGTCAGCCGCCGCACGGCGCCGTCGCGCCGGAGCACGGGGATGTCGAGGCC
>DASUSM010000162.1:0-7261 GCA_036375115.1 Gemmatimonadaceae bacterium
ATCGCCATCGCCGACGGGACGCTCGACTCGGTGCGGCGTCATGGGGGAAAGGATACACCGACGCCGGCGAGCCGGTTCGTCGCGGCGCCACCCTTGCTCCATCCCCGCCGCGACGTCAGACTCCGCGCTGCCGGCTGCCCGCCACCGGCGGTCGGCTGCCAGCCGCCGCGTGCCGAGCGCCGAGCGCCGAGTGCCCAGCGCCTATCCCCATGCCCCCACGCCGCGCCTGGAACCGATACTCCGACGAGAAGCTCCTCGCGCTCCGCTTTCGCGACCTGCGCCTCACGATCGAGGGCTCCTGGCTCGAGCCGCTGCTGGATCAGGTATACGAGGAGATGGCGGCGCGCGGGCTCCGCTTCCGTCCCTACGTCTGGCTCTCGGAGGAGTGGTTCTCGCCGCTCGGCCACGGCGGCTTCGCCATCCCCTTCTACCTCGCGCATCCGCGCCTCATGCGCCTCGAGCGCTCGCAGATGCTCGACGTCGAGGGAGGGACGGCGAAGGAGGCGCTGCGCATCATGCGCCACGAGGCGGGGCACGCCGTCCAGCACGCCTATGGGCTGCACCGGCGCAAGCGGTGGCGCGAGCTCTTCGGGCGCAGCACGCAGCGCTACCCCGAGTACTACCGCCCCAATCCGGCGAGCAAGCGGCACGTCCAGCACCTGCGCCTCTGGTACGCCCAGGCGCACCCCGACGAGGACTTCGCCGAGACCTTCGCCGTCTGGCTCGCCCCGCGCTCCGACTGGCGCCGGCGCTACGCCGGGTGGCCGGCGCTGAAGAAGCTCGTCTACGTGGACGAGCTGATGGCCGAGATCGGGCCGCGCGCCCCCGCGCGCGCCGTGCGGCGCCTCGTCGATCCGCTGAGCCGCCTCTCGACGACGCTCGGCGAGCACTACGCCGAGAAGCGCTCGCGCTACCAGCCGGACCTCCCGAACATCTACGACCGCGACCTGCGGCGGCTCTTCTCGGACCGGGCGGAGCACCGGCGCCGCGAGTCCGCCGCCGCCTTCATCCGGCGCCACCGCCGCGAGGTGCGGCAGCTCGTCGCGCGCTGGAGCGGCGAGTACGAGTTCACCCTCGACCACGTCCTCGCCGACATGATCGTCCGCTGCCGCGAGCTGCGGCTGCGCGCCGTCGGCAGCGAGCGCCAGCTCCTCGAGAACTTCGCCGTCCTGCTCACCGTGAAGACGATGCACTACCTGTACACCCCGCGCGACTGGATCGCGCTGTGAGGCCCGCGTGAGAAAGCGCCGCGTCCTCGCCCTGATGCACCCGCAGCACGTGCCGCCGGACTCGCTCGACGGGCACGACCCGCGCGAGATCGCGCTCTGGCGGGCGACCTACGACGTCGTCACCTGTCTCCGCTCCCAGGGGCACGACGTGCGCCCGCTCGGCGTGCAGGAGGACCTCGGCCCGATCCGCGAGGCCGTCGAGCAGTACACGCCGCACATCGTCTTCAACCTGCTCGAGGAGTTCCACTGGAACGTCCTCTACGACCACAACATCGTCGCCTACCTCGAGCTCCTGCGCGCCCCCTACACCGGATGCAGCCCGCGCGGCCTCGTCCTCTCGCGCGACAAGTCGGTCTGCAAGCAGCTGCTCTCGTATCACCGCATCCGCGTCCCGGCCTTCCAGGTCTTCCCCTACGGCAGGAGGGTACGCCGCCAGCGGAAGCTCGAGTTTCCCCTCTTCGTGAAGAGCCTCACCGAGCACGCCTCGCTCGGCATCGCCAAGGCGTCGCGCGTCCAGGACGACGAGGAGCTCGCCGAGCGCGTCGCCTTCATCCACCGCAACGTCGGCACCGATGCCATCGCCGAGCAGTTCATCCCCGGGCGCGAGCTCTACGTCGGCGTCGTCGGCAACGACCGCCTCCAGACCTTCACGCCGTGGGAGCTGCGCGCCGAGCGGCTCGACCCCGACCAGCCCTTCATCGCGACGGCGAAGGTGAAGCACGACCCCGGCTACCAGGAGCGGCTCGGGATCGTGCAGGGGCGCGCCGAGGATCTCCCGCCCGACGTCGAGGCGACGATCGCGCGCACCTCGAAGCGCATCTACCGCATCCTCGGCCTCTCGGGCTACGCGCGCATCGACTACCGCCTCGACGAGTCGGGACGGCTCTACTTTCTCGATGCGAACCCGAATCCGGACGTCGGCGAGACGGAGGAGCTCGCCTCGTCGGCGAAGCACGACGGATGGAGCTACGCGCGGCTCCTCGAGCGGATCATGGCGCTCGGCCTCCAGCGGGCGCGGAGCGAGTGACCGGCGGCGGTTCGTGACCCCCCTCGCCCGCGCGTAGTCTCCTTTCTCATCGGGAGGAACGCGCTGCAACGATTTCCGTGCGGCGACTGTCCAACCCGGGGTGCGGCGGTGCCGCCCCGAAACCCCCGCGCCCGACCGGACCGTAGTGAGTGCGCCGGCCGCATGCGCGCGCCGGACCGAGCCAGGCCCAACATGCCGGACAGCGCCACCGCCCGATCATCGGGCGATCCGCTCCTCACGCTCCTCCAGAAGACGCTCGGCGACGCGTTCGCCATCGAGCGTGAGCTCGGCGGTGGCGGCATGAGCCGCATCTTCGTCGCGACCGACCGCGCGCTCGGCCGGCGCGTCGTCGTCAAGCTCCTCTCCCCGGACCTCGCCGGCGTCAACTTCGATCGCTTCCGGCGCGAGATCCTCGTCTCCGCCGGGATGCAGCACCCGCACATCGTCCCGGTCCTCTCCGCGGGCGAGATGCAGGGCGTCCCCTTCTACACGATGCCCTACCTCGAGGGGGAGCCGCTGCGCGCGCGGCTCGCGCGGCGCGAGCTGATCCCCTTCACGGAGGTCGTGCGCATCCTGCACGACGTCGTGGATGCGCTCGCCCACGCGCACGAGCACGGCGTCGTCCACCGCGACATCAAGCCGGACAACATCCTCCTCAGCGGCCGCCATGCCGTCGTCCTCGACTTCGGCGTCGCGAAGGCGCTGAGCGAGAGCCGGCACGCGGACGGCGAGGAGTCGGACGTCGGCGTCGTCATCGGCACGCCCGCCTACATGGCGCCCGAGCAGGCGGAGGGCGATCCGTGGACGGATCATCGGGCGGACATCTACGCGTTCGGCATTCTCGCCTACGAGATGCTCGCGCTCGTTCCCCCCTTCGCCGACCGCACGCCGCAGGAGATGATCACGGCGCACATCGAGGAGCGGCCGACGCCGATCCTCGAACTGCGCCCGGGGACGCCGCCGGCGCTCGCCCGCCTCGTCATGCGCTGCCTCGAGAAGCACCCCGGCGACCGGCCCCAGAGCGCCGCCGAGATCCGCCAGGAGCTCGAGGCGATCGCGACGCCCGCCGTCGGCACGATCGCCGCTCCCATGCCGGCCCGCGCGGCGCGGCGCCGCTGGATGGTCGCCGGGCTCGTCGTCGCCCTCGGCGCCATCCTCGGCGTCGCCGCGCTCGTCGGCGAGCCGCAGGTGCCGGCCGTCGACGAGCACCTCGTCGCCATCGCCCCGTTCCACATCATCGGCGAGGATCGCGCGCTCGGCTTCCTCCGCGAAGGCATGCTCGATCTTCTTTCGGCGAAGCTCACGGGACAGGGCGGGCCCCGCGCCGCCGACCCGCGCGCGATGCTCAGCGCGTGGCGGCGCGAGGCGGGGAGCGACACGGCCGACCTCCCGCGGGCGCGCGCGCTCGCCGTCGCCGAAGGAATCGGCGCCGGACGGCTCCTCACCGGCTACGTCGGCGGCAACGCCGAGCGCGTCGTCATCAACGCGGTTCTCCTCGACGTGAGCGACGGCCGCGCCAGCGCACAGGCGACCGTCGAGGGCGCGACCGACTCGATTCCGCAGCTCGTCGACCGCCTCACCGCCCGCCTCCTCACCGTGGACGCCGGGCAGGACGAGCGCCTCGCCGAGCTGACGAGCACGTCGCTGCCGGCGCTCCGCCTCTTCCTCGATGGGCAGGCCCTCTACCGGATCGGACGATACAGCGACGCCGCGAGCGCCTACGCCGCCGCGCTCGAGGAGGACTCGACGTTCGCGCTCGCCGGCGTGGGTCTCGCCGCGGCCTCGCGCTGGTTCGGCGACCCGGCGGCGGGTGCGCGCGGCATCCGCCTCGCGTGGGCGAGCCGCCACCGCCTCGGCGAGCGCGACCTCGCCTGGCTCGAGGCGATGTCGGGACCGCGCTGGCCGGCGCCGCCGACGCTCGCCGAGCTCCACCAGGCGAAGTCGCGGCTCGTCACGATCGCCCCGGACCGCGCCGAGGCGTGGTTCGAGCTCGGCGACTGGCTGATGCACACCGGCGAGGCGATCGGCATCCGCGACGCGCACGCGAAGGCCGCCGCCGCGTTCGAGCGCACGATCGCGCTCGATTCGTCGTTCGCGCCGGCCGTCGAGCACCTCACCTTCGTCGAGGCACAGCGGGGCGACACGGCCGCGGTGCGCCGCCTCGCCGCGCTCTACCAGGCGATCGACTCGGCGAGCGAGAACGTCGATGGCGTGCGCTGGCGCGCCGCCGTCGCCCTCGGCGACACCGCGACCCTCGACGAGCTGCTGCGCCGCCGCGCGGAGCTCTCCCCGGGGGTCACGCACACGATCGCGCAGGTGGGGCTGACCGAGGCGATCGACCTCGACCGCGCGACGGCGATCGTCGAGGCGGGGATCGCCCGCGCCGCGACGGAGAGCGAGCGCTTCTGGATGCTCCTCGACCTGCACGACCTCGAGCTCAACCGCGGGCGCCCCTCGCGCGCGCTCGCCGTGACGCGCGAGTACGCGACCGCCGGGCCGCCCGACTTCGCGCTGCGCGAGCGCGTCCGCGACGCGCTCTTCTCCGACGGCGACAGCGTCGCCGCGTACGCCGCGGCGCGCGAGCTCGCGCGCCGCGATGCGCTGCCGCTCCCCGACGACCCGTCCGCGCGCGGCCTGCGCCTCGCCGACCGGTGCACGCTCGAGCTCTGGCGCGTCGCGCACGGCGACACGACCACGGCCCGCGAGGCGATCGCGCTCCTCCCGGCGGAGGGCGTCTGCGGACCGATCCTCGACGCGACGCTCGCCGTCCGGTCGAAGCGCGCCGACGCGCCCATCCGCGTCGAGCGGCTCGACTCGCTCCTCCGGGCCGGGCCGGCGAGCTCCCTGCGCCAGATCGGCAACCTCGTCGCCGCCCGCCTCTTCGAGGAGCTCGGCGACCCGGAGCGCGCCCTCGCCGCGGTGCGCCGCCGCGAGTACTTCATCGAGCGCCCGCCGCTCCTCTCGACCTACCTGCGCGAGGAGGGGCGCCTCGCTGCGCTCACCGGGGACCGCGAGGGCGCGATCGCCGCCTACCGGCGCTACCTGACCCTGCGCGCCGACGCCGAGCCGGAGATCGCCCGGCAGCTCGCGGCGGTGCGCGCCGAGCTGCGCCGGCTGGAGCGCGAGAGCGCGGGGAGCTGAGCGGCGCGGCTCACGGCGCGGGCCGTCCCCCTGTTCGAATCTCGTAATTCCTGCGCCTGCCCCCGCGCGGCGGAGCGGCCGGGACCGCAGATTGGCTCGCCGCGAGAGCGCCGGCGCTCCCGGCCGCACGGAATCCCTCCCAGAGCCCCATGCTCCTCCCCGCACTCCTCCTCGTCGCGCACTCGGGCCTCGCCGGTGCGACCGACACCACGCCGAACGGCGCCGTCTACAACGGCCGCGCGCGCGAGCTCGACGTCCGCGTGCCGCGCGTCGAGGCCGGCATCGAGACCGACGGCCGGCTCGACGAGCCGGCGTGGCGCGCAGCCGCGATCCTCACGGGCTTCTCCCAGTTCTCCCCGGCCGACGGCCGCCCCGCGCAGGACTCCACCGAGGTCCTCGTCTGGTATTCGGCGACGGCGATCCACTTCGGGATCCGCGCCCACGAGGCGCACGGCATCGTCAACGCGACGCTCGCCGACCGCGACCGGCTCGGCGCCGAGGACCGCATCGAGATCCTCCTCGGCACCTTCGACGACGGGCGGCAGGCGTACGTCTTCGGCGTGAACCCGCTCGGCGTCCAGATGGACGGGACGCTGAACGAGACGGGCGCGCTGCGCGCGGGCGGCTTCTCCGACGGCGGCGCGCAGAGCCGCGAGGAGCCCGACCTGAGCCCCGACTTCGTCTTCACCTCGAAGGGGCGGCTCACCGAGACCGGGTACGAGATCGAGGTCGAGATCCCCTTCAAGAGCCTTCGCTACCAGTCCGCCGGCACGCAGAGCTGGGGGCTCAACGTCGTCCGCCGGGTGCAGCACTCGGGGCACGAGGACACGTGGGCGCCGGCGGCGCGCGCGAGCGCCTCCTTCCTCGGGCAGTCGGGGAAGCTCGTCGGGCTGAGCGACCTCCGGCGCGGCCTCGTCCTCGACGTCGTCCCCGAGATCAGCCAGCGCATCGACGGCGAGCGCACGCCGACGAGCGCCTTCGACCGCCGCACCGGCGACATCCAGGTCGGCGGCAACGTGCGCTGGGGGATCACGAGCAACCTCACGCTCAACGGCACCGTGCGCCCCGACTTCTCCCAGGTCGAGGCGGACGCGGGCCAGTTCACCTTCGATCCGCGGCAGGCGCTCTTCTACTCGGAGAAGCGTCCCTTCTTCCTCGAGGCGTCGGAGCTCTTCGCGACGCCGAGCAACCTGGTCTACACGCGGCGCATCGTGCAGCCCGTCGCGGCGGCGAAGCTGACGGGGAAGGTGAGCGGGACGAGCATCGCCTTCCTCTCCGCGGTGGACGACCGCAGCGGCTCGCTCGAGGCGGGCGCGTCGCACCCCGTCTTCAACATCCTGCGCGTCCAGCGCGACCTCGGGCGCCAGTCGCGCCTCGGCGCGACGTACACCGACCGCATCGACGGCGACGGCTTCAATCGCGTGGCGAGCCTCGACGGGCGCGTCGTGCTCGGCGACATCTACAGCGCGCGCTTCCAGGTCGCGGGCGCGCTCGACCGCGCGAACGACGTCGACCTCGACGGCTCGCTCTGGAACCTCCGCCTCGACCGCAACGGGAGGAACTTCGGGGCGAGCTACGTGGTGAGCGGGATCGACCCCGACTTCCGCACGCGCAGCGGCTTCATCGGCCGTCCCGGGATCGCCAACGCGCGTCTCGTCCACCGCTACGCCTGGTACGCGCCGCCGGGCGCGCTCTGGCAGAGCGTCACGCCCGACGTCACGCTCGACGGCACGTGGCAGTACCGCACGTTCACGCGCCGGGGCGACATGCAGGACAAGAAGCTCCACCTCAACGTGAACAGCGTGCTGCACGGCGGGTGGGGCCTCGGCGTGTCCTATCTCGTCGAGTCGTTCGGCTTCGACCC
>DASUSM010000163.1:0-5698 GCA_036375115.1 Gemmatimonadaceae bacterium
CGGAGCGGGCACGGATTACCCGGCGCCTCATCACTGAGATGGGCTTCGACGCCGTCGCCATCCAGGGCGACTGGCCGGACGCCGACCGGGTGAACCGCTTCGTCCATGGGTTCGGCGGCGACGACGAGGCGCGCGAGGCGCTCCTCGCGGCCGCCGTCGCCGCGTGCCGCGCCGCGGGGGATCGCTACCTGCTCGCCGAGCTGGCGGACGAGCCGCCGCTCCGCCCGATGATCCTCGATCTCCGCCGCGCCGGCTTCCGCGAGGCGGCGCGCGTCGCCGACCTCGTGCGCGACGGCACCGACCTCGTGATGCTCTCGATCGCGCCGTAGCGTCGGGCGCGCGTCGGCCTCGTCTCGGCGGGCCGCGCATCAGCGAGAACGGAACGCGCCGGGCCGCGCATCCACGAAATGGGAATGCGCCGGGCCGCGCATGTACGAAAAAGGAATCGGATGCATCCGATGCATCGGATGCATCCGATTCCTGTTCGTGGAAGCCGGATCCGCCGCGGGAGGCCGGCCACGGCGCGAGCATGATGACGGCGAGAGGGTGCCGTGCCGCGTCGGTCGGAGCGATCGCGGTACGACGCGGCCGGCGCCCGGTCCCTCACCGCCGCGGCGGGCGCTCCGTCGTCTGCGAGGTGTCGCGGGCGCTGTTCCGGTGCACGGTGTCGGCGCGTCCCGTTTCGCGCTGCCGCGGACGCTCGCGGTTCGCGCTCGTGTCGCGAGCCGCTCCCGTGTCGCGGTCCAGGGCGCGGTTGCGGTCGGCGTCGGTCTCGCGTCCCGTCCGGGCCCGCGCGCTCGCGTCGCCGCGCATCACGGCGTCGACGCCGAGGCTGTCCTCGACCGTCAGCTGGAGATCGAGCGAGCGGAAGAGCTCGTTGAGGTTGCGTCCGTCGAGGTCGTTGGTCCTGAAGCCGCAGGCGATCGCCCGGCGCGTCCTCGGCCCGACGACGCCGTCCACCGGACCCGGGTCGCAGCCGCCGTCCTTCAGGGCCTGCTGGAGCATCGTCACCTGCGTGCTCGTCAGGCCGAGGTTGCGCCGCGCCCGCGCGCCCGCCGCGACCGAGCCGCGCGACTCGGCGCTCACGCGCCCCTGCTCCGGCACGTTGCGTCGTCCCTGCGCGTCCATGCGGTTGCGCGTCGTGTCGCGCTCGACCCGGGGCCGGTCGGCGCGCGTCGTATCCCGGCGGGTGGTGTCCTGCTGTGCGAACGCCGCGGCCGGCATCAGGAGCACCGCCGCGAGCATCGCCACCGTGCGTCTCGTGTCCATCGTCTCCTCCTTCGGGTCGGACCTGCGGCGCGCGGGCGTGCAGGACGCGGACCGGCCGGAGCCGCGGAGGCGGAGAGTCGTGCGGGGGCGGCGCGCGCCCGGGGCGATGCGAATCGCCCGCGGCGACGGCCTCGGACTCGGGGCCATCGACGCGGGCGAGCGTGTGCGCGGACGTGTGCGCCGGATCACCCGGCGAACGTGATGCGCGTCCGCTCGCGCGAGGCGAGCGGACGCGTCACGACGGAGCGGTCAGCCGGCGACGATCGCGGCGGTGACCGCGGCCGCGGCGGCCGCGATCGCGGTGCCGATCGCCACGGCCTTGCCGGGCGTGACGACCATCTCGCGGCGGTACCACGGCGTGATCAGGTGCGGCGTCGTGGCCGGAAGGGCCGCCATGATCTGCGCGGCGACGTGCGTCGGCGTCTTCACCTCGCGGCGCGCGGACATCTCGGCGCCGATGCGGTTCCAGAAGTCGACCGCCTCGTGCGCGCCGCTGTGGCGCACCGTCGTCTCGGGGAGCTCGCCGTCGAGCCAGGCGTGCACGTCGTCGGTCAGGCCCTTGCGGACGAGGGGGACCTCGCGGTCGGCGCGGACCTGCGACTCCTCTTCATGTGCGCGGATGCGGCGGGCGTCGCCCTGGCCGTCCGGCGCGTTGAACTCGTTATGCATGTTAGGCGTATTTCTCCTCGAGTAGGACCTGCAGCGCCTCGCGCGCGCGGTGCACGCGCATCTTGAGAGCCCCGACGGTCGTTCCCAGAAGGTCGGCCATCTCCTCGTAGGACCGGCCCTCGACGTGCTTCATCACGAACGCTTCGCGGAGCGAGGGTGGCAGCGCGGCGAGCGCGCGGTCGAGATCGCTCCGGAGCTCGGTGCGGTCGAGCTCCTCGTCCGGCGTCGCGTAGCCGGACGGCTGGTCGTCCTCGTCGTAGCTCAGGTGGGTCCGGCGAATGTTCTTCAGCCAGTCCTTGCACCCGTTGGCGACGATCCGGAACACCCAGGCATCGAAGCGTCCGCGCACCTCGGCGAGGTGCTGGTACGCCTTGATGAAGGACATCTGCAGGATGTCCTCCGCGACGTCGGGACTCCCCGTCATGCACAACGCATGACGATACAGCGGGTCCTGGTACCGCTGGATCAGGGTCGAGAACTCTTCCCGATGGCCCTGCAGGACCCGGGAGATGATCGCCTGATCGGCCTCGAGCTGATCCACCGCAGGAGAGGCCTCGACCTGCTGCGCCGTCGTCGTCTTCACGGCGCTACCGTAACGCTCGGTCTTGCCTTTGGCCAGACCCGCGCGTCTCGGAAGTGGGGAAACCAGGGTAGCCACGGTGGAGGGACGAGCGGAGACGCGGGAGGTAACATCGGGACCGGGAAGTGGGGTGCGGGCGCTGCGACCGGGACCGCAGAGGAGGGGGACCGGCCGGGGACCGGGGACGGGGGACGAGGGACGGGAAGGAGCGGCTGTGCTCCCGTCCCCCGTCCCCCGTCCCTCGTCCCCAGCCTTACGGCTTCAGTCGTACGTGATACAGCTGCTCCACGACCTGGTCCCTCATGTACCGCCGTCCCTCGCGGTCCCTGTCGGCGCGGTAGCGGCGGTAGCGGGCGGTGAAGCGCCGCACGCGTCCGTCGAGGGAGACGGCGCGGAGCACATCGAGCAGGTCGCGGTGGGAGAGGTGTCCTTCGGAGTTGTAGCTCACGAGCGCGTGGCGCGCTCCGGTCGTCTCGAGCAGCTCGCGCAAGCGGGCGCCGACGCGGCGGCTGAAGCACCAGTCGCTCCACGGCGCGCCCTCGGCGAGCAGCCCGGCCGTCCCGCGCAGCGCCGGCGTCTCGTCGAACCAGCCGCGCGCGATGAGCTCGGGGACATGATAATAGCTGGCGTACTGTCGGTTGTTGTAGGGGGGATCGACGTACACCAGATCGATCTCGCCGAGCGCGCGGCTGAGCTCGGTCGCGTCGGCGACGTGCGCCGTCGAGCCGTCTCCCGCCAGCGGCATCACCGGCTCGATCGTCAGCGGCCGCTGCGCGTTCGCCTGCCACCGCTTGATGTACGCCGCGTACACCCCCGCCGTGTTCGCGACGCGGTCCGCCCCCTCGATCAGCGCGGCGAGCAGCACGTGAAAGGCCTCGTCGCCGAGCAGACCGTCCCTCCGCCACTCGTGCAGCCGCCGGCGCGCCGCGTCGATGCGTCCCGCGTTCTCCGGCGTGAAGTACATGCGTCCGCCGGCCGGCGCGAAGTGCGTGCTGACGAATCCGCACTCGGCCCCCACCCCCTCCGCGAGCCACGCCCCGACGGCGGCGAGCGTCCACTCCGTCGTCCCGGGCACCGCGCCTGACGACGCCGCGCGCTCGCGGAAGCGCGGCGTCGCGAGCGCGGCGCGCAGCTCGGCGTCGCCCTCGAGCAGCGGGTCGAGATCGGGCGGGCGCGAGGCGACGACGTAGGCGCGCTGCAGGACGTACGAGTACGTCATGATGTCGCTCGAGGCGACGCGCCACCCCGCCTCCTTCAGCGCGCGCCCGACCGATGCCGTCCCGGCGAACGCGTCGTGCGCGGCGCCCGGCTCGACGCCGAGCCGCGCGAGCGTGCGCAGGATGAAGGGGACGAGCTTCGTCTTGTTGCCGATGTATCTCATGGGGCGGGCGCTCGGCGCTCGGCCGGGTGCCCGCCGGAGGCGGGCGGGTGCGCTCGGCGGGTGTCGCTCGGCGCCAGGCGCTTGGAACGCGGCGCTCGGCGGGTGCTGGATAGCACGCCTCGATGGACGACGGGCGGAGCGCCGTGCGCTCCGCCCGTCCAGCCAGTGTGGCTCCGCGCGTGGCGGGCCATTCAGTTGCAGACGAGGTTCGGATCGATCGCCACGACGTCGTGCTGCTCGAGCGAGAAGCCGTAGTGCGCGTTGACGATGTCGGTGACGCCGTCCACGCTCGTCCCGGTGGCCTCGCTCGATCCGCCGAAGGCGACCAGCCGGTGTCCCTCGGTGCTCGGGTGCACGCCGTCGAGGCTGATGAACTGCCCGAAGGGGTAGCTGCAGCTCACGAGGCGCGCGGCGCTGAAAGCCGGCCGATTGTCCATGATGAAGCCGAGGATCTCGTTCGCATCGACGAGGGCGAAGCCGTGGGTGGCCGCGGTCTCGACGATGTGCTCGTTCATCTGGTCGATGACGGCGGAGAGCGCGGCGGCCTCGGCGACCGAGAGCACGTTGTCCCCCGTCTGCGGCACGTCGGCGCAGCTCACGTTCTGCGGCGTCCCGGTGGCCGAGGCGGCGCCGATCGCGTTGAGGATCTTCCGCGGAACGAAGATCAGGTTGTCCGCGGCCGCGGCGCCGCAGTCCGCGTTCAGGATGACGCCGCGCGCCTGGAGCGCGGCGCGATCCGCCCACAGCTCGGCGCCCGTGCGGAGCGAGACGATGCTCGTCGTCTGCGGCACCGTGACGAGCGCGGCGCGCGCGCCGGTCGCGACCACCGCGTCGATGACCTCGTCGTACACCGGCGCCCAGATCGCGTACGGCATGAACGTCCCCTGGACCGGCAGCCCCGTCACCTGACCGAGCGCGCCCGAGTCCGGATCGTAGCCGGAGGCGGGAAGGAGGATGCCGCCGAGCGCCGCGCGCAGCACCTCGTTCGCCCCGAGCTCCACGGTGACGAAGGTCGGGTCCTGCGCCGCCATCGCCGTGACCTGCGTCTGCCCGGCGGGGAGCACGCGGGCGATCAGCTCCTTCTCCGGATAGTCGTCGGGCGCCGTGTTCAGCGCTTGGTAGGTCGTCGACCCATCCACGGCGACGTTGTTCTCCGGCAGCGAGACGCTGGCGTAGTTCTCCGCGCAGACGACGTTCGGCGCCGCCGCCGACGACGCATCGAGCCTCCGGAAGAACTGGAGCGGGGCGATGAACGGCGCGCCGCACCCCGGCGCCTCGATCAGCGGGAGGTCGAAGTCGGCGTACGCCGCGTCGGCGACGAGCGAGGGCCACGAGTTGACCTGCCCCGCGTAGTAGACGCCGGCGCCCTGCACCCCCATCGAGATGCTCGTGCCGATGGCGACGTAGCGCTCGAACGCGCTCGTCCCTTCGACCCCCACCTCGTCCACGAAGCTCTCCTCGCAGGCGGTAACGGACAGCACGGACAGTGCGCTCAGGGCGAGTGCCCATCTGCGGGTCATAGCGGCTCCAATCGGTCGGAAAGTCGATGCGGCTGGCGCTCGTCGTGGGCGCCCGGCCCTGGGGGTGGAAGCGCGCATAGTATAGAACGGCGCCCCGGGGCGCGCGAGGGGGCGCGCCGCCGGCCGGGCCACGCGACGCCGCGGTGCGCGCGCCTACGTCCCCCAACCGTCGCGCCGGATCTCCTCGCCGTGCTCGTCGAGGCGCGGCGGCGGACGACGCACGACGCCCGGGACGCTCGGCGGAACGCCGGTGAGCGCCGAGGCGTCGGTGTCCTCGAG
>DASUSM010000164.1:0-2197 GCA_036375115.1 Gemmatimonadaceae bacterium
AGCGCTTCGCGCCGAACCCGGGGCGCGACGTGGGGATCGTGTATCGGGTGATGTTCTAGCGGGTGGGGGGTCGGGTGAGGCAGTCAGACGAGACGACGATCTCCACGACCGTTCCGACATCCTCGCCCCACCCCCCGCCCCCTACGCCCCGCCCCTCACGTAGCTCTTCAGCCGCTCCAGCATCCGCCGGTCCGTCGTCTCCGCATCGTCCCCCTTCGGCGTCTCGATGACTTTCGCGACGCCGGCGAGACGGTCGTCGGTCATGATCCGGCGGAAGGGGAGCTCGCCGATCGCGCCTTCGCCGATCAGCTCGTGGCGGTCCTTCCGCGAGGCGAACGGCGCCTTCGAGTCGTTGAGGTGGATCACGCGGAGGCGGGTCAGCCCGACGACGTCGTCGAGCCGCGCGATCACGCCTTCGTAGTCGTTCACGAGGTCGTACCCGGCGGCGAAGACGTGGCACGTGTCGAGGCAGACGCCGACGCGGTCCCGCAACGGCGCGGGGATGCCCTCGACGAGCCGCGCGAGCTCCTCGAACGTCGCGCCGAGCGCGGTCCCCGAGCCGGCCGTCGTCTCGAGCAGGAGCATCGTCCGCCCGGACGCACGCTCGAGTCCCGCCGCGATCGACTCCGCGTTTCGCGCGAGCCCCGACTCCCGATCGTCCATGAAGTTCCCGGGGTGCGAGACGAGGTAGTCGATGCCGAGCGCGTCGCACCGCCGCAGCTCGGCGACGAACGAGTCGAGCGACTTCGCCCGCAGCGCCGGGTCGGGAGAGGCGAGGTTGATGAGGTAGGAGTCGTGCGCGACCGTGACGCGGACCTCGGTCGCCGACAGGGCGCCGCGGAAGCGCTCGCACTCGTCGCCGATGCACTCGCGCTCCGCCCACCGGTTCGCCTGCTTCGTGAAGAGCTGCATCGCCGAGGCGCCGATGGCGGCGGCGCGCGGCGGAGCCTCCGGCGTGCCGCCGGCGGAGGAGACGTGGGCGCCGAGCGGCGCCGTCCGGGGGGAGACGGGGGAGGGACCCGCCGTCTCGCGAATGGGTGCGGCCACTGGTCAGTCGGTGAAGTCGCCGGTGCGGCCCCGCAGTGCGCGTCCGCAGCGCGGGCAATGCAGGCCGCCGTCCTCGGCGAGCGCATAGTCGAAGGCGCGGCCGCACTCGCACTCCGCCGCGAGCGCCTCGCTGCCGCAGCCGATGCAGAAGCGGTCGTCCTCCTCGTACCCGCGGAAGCGGCCGCAGACCGCGCACCGCTTCACGGGCATCAGTCCTGCTCCTTCAGCCAGTCGAGCGGGTCCGCCGCGCGGCCGCCCGGCCGCATCTCGAAGTGCAGGTGCGGCGGCAGCTCCGGGTCGGCGCGGCCGACCGTCCCGATCGTCTGGCCGCGGTTCACGATCGTCCCCTTCCGCACGTCCACCGAGCCGAGCGACCCGTAGACCGAGTAGTCGCCGCCCGGATGCTGGATGATCACCGTGAGGCCGTACGTGCCGAAGGGCTCGGCGACCATGACCTCGCCCGCCGCCACCGCCGTGACCGCGCTGCCGGAGGCGGCGGCGATCCCGATCCCGTTCCAGCGCGTCGTCGTGTTGTTCGGGTTGACGACGCGGCCGAACGAGTAGAGGAGCTCGCCGCGCACGGGCCAGTCGAGCGCGTTCGTCCCGCGGCGCGTGCCCGCCTCGGGCGCGGGGCGCGACGTCGCCGGCCGCCGCGCCTCGGCGCGGCGGCGCGCCGCCTCGAGGCTGGCGATCACGTCGCCGAGGCGCGCCTCGTCCCGCGCGATGCGCGCGAGCCGCGCCTGCGTCTGCCGCGCGCTGCGCCGCAGCCCGGCGAGGCTCCGCGCGCGCTGCTCCTCGAGCGCGACGAGGCGCGATGCCTCGTCCGCGCGCTCGCGGCGGCTCCCCTCGAGGTCGTCGTGCAGGCGCACCAGGCGCGTCCGCTCGCCGCCGATCTGGTCGCGCAGCGCGGCGACGCGCGCGACGAGGGCGCGGTCCCGCAGCGCGAGCATGTGGAGGTACTTGTAGCGCGCGAGGAGCTCGCCGAAGCTCTCCGCGGAGAGCAGCGCCTCGACCGCGTAGAGCGGTCCGCGCTTGTAGATGTCGGCGAGCCGTCGCCGGAGGATCGCCTGCTTGACGACGAGCTCGTCCTCGGCGCGCACGAGGCGCGCCGTCGCTCCCCCGACCTCCTCGCCGATCGCGGCGAGCTGGC
>DASUSM010000165.1:0-21033 GCA_036375115.1 Gemmatimonadaceae bacterium
GCGGGGGGCGCCGTCGTCAATGCCCTCCGTCGCGTCGTCGTGGACGGCTCCGCGGGCGCTTTCGGGACGGTCGTCCAGAACGCCTTCGTAACGGACGAGCCCGCCTGACCCCGCGGCGGCTCCGCGCCGGTGGCCGCCCGAGTCCCGCCGTCGCATGCTTTCTGCGAGTAGTGCCGTCCTCCAGGAGAACGACATGCTCATCGCCACTCGCTCGGCACGCCGCTCGTCGCGCCCCGCAGCGGCCCGCGCGCCGCGCTCCACCGCTCGCGCCGGGACGCTCGCCCTGCTCGCCGTCCTCCTCGCGCTCGTCGTCCCGCTGCCGGCCGACGCGCAGTACTTCGGACGCAACAAGGTCCGCTACGACGACTTCGACTGGCGCATCCTCCACACCGACCACTTCGACATCTACACGTACCAGGGGATGGACACCGTCGCCGTCGACATGGCGCGGCTCTCCGAGCGCTGGTACCTGCGCGACTCGCTCCTCTTCGACTTCGGCTACGACCGCAAGTCGCTGATCTTCTACGCCGACCACCCCGACTTCCAGCAGACCAACGTCATCTCCGGCACGCTCACGGAGGGGACGGGGGGCGTGACCGAGGGGATGCGCACGCGCGTCATCATGCCCCTCACCGGCGTCTACGCGGAGAACGACCACGTCCTCGGCCACGAGCTGATCCACGTCGTGCAGTACTCGCTCGCCGAGAAGAACGGCGGCCTCGCGCGGCTCGGCGCGCTCCCCCTCTGGCTCGTCGAGGGGATGGCGGAGTACTTCTCGCTCGGCCGGAGCGACCCGCTGACGGCGATGTGGATGCGCGACGCCGCGCTGCGCGACGACCTGCCGACGATCGAGCAGCTCACGCGCGACCCGCGCTACTTCCCCTACCGGTACGGTCAGGCGCTGTGGGCGTTCGTCGGCGGCCGGTGGGGGGACGACGCGGTGCGCCGCGTCTACCTCGAGAGCCTCCGGCGCGGCGGCTTCGAGCCGGCGCTGCGCGTCGTCCTCGGCGTGACGCAGGAGCAGCTCTCCGAGGCGTGGCGCGAGCAGATCCGCGCCGACTACCTCCCGCTCGTGCGGGACCGCACCCTCCCCGACTCGTCGGGGACGCCGGTGCTCGTGCAGACGGAGGAGACGGGGCAGTACAACCTCTCCCCCGTGCAGAGCCCCGACGGGAGCCGCGTCGCCTTCTTCTCGCGCCGCGGGATCTTCACCGTGGACCTCTACGTCGCCGACGCGCGCACCGGGGAGATCCAGCGCCGCCTGACGAGTCCGGCCGGCGACCCGCACATGGATGCGATCGCCTTCCTCTACTCCGCCGCCGCCTGGTCGCCGGACGGCCGGCGCATCGCGCACATCGTCTTCGCCGACGGCGACAACCAGGTGCGCATCACCGACGTCGAGAGCGGCGACCGCGTGCGGCAGTTCAAGGTGCCGCTCGTCGAGGCGGTGAACACGATCTCCTGGTCGCCGGATGGCCGGCGGCTCGCCGTCTCGGGGATGCGCGGCGGGCTCTCCGACCTCTGGCTCTACGACCTCGAGAGCGGCGAGTCGCGCCGACTGACGAACGACCGCTACGCCGAGCTGCACCCCGAGTGGTCGCCCGACGGCCGCACGATCGCCATCGCGACCGACCGGCGCGAGGAGACGAGCTTCGAGCGGATGTCGTTCGGCGAGATGCGCATCGCGCTCGTGGACGCGGAGAGCGGCGCGGTCACGCTCCTCCCGGCGATCGCCGGCGCGCAGATGATCAACCCGCAGTGGTCCCCCGACGGGCAGGACCTCTACTACGTCTCCGACCGCGGCGGCTTCAGCGACCTCTACCGCCTGCGCATCGCGACGGGCGAGCACTTCCAGGTGACGCGGCTCGCGACCGGCGTCAGCGGGATCGGGCGCTTCTCGCCGGCGATCAGCGTCGCGCGCGGCACGGGGCGCGTCCTCTTCTCCGTCTTCACCGACCAGGGCTACAACGTCTACGGCCTCGAGGCGCCGCAGGCGCAGGGGACGCCGATGACGCCGCAGTACGCGCTCGAGCTGGCGTCGTCCGCCCCGGCGTCCGTCCTGCCGCCGATCCGGGCGTCGCGCGCGAGCGACGTCTCGGAGATGCTCGCCGACGACCTGCGCGGGCTGCCGCCGGCCGACGTCGAGACCGCCGGCTTCGACTGGCGCCGCTACCGCCCGCGTCTCGCGCTCGATGCGATCGGCCAGCCCTCGCTCGGCGTCTCCGCCGGCGGGCCGTTCGGCACGACCGTCGGCGGCGGCGTGTCGTTCCTCTTCGGGGACCAGCTCACCGACCAGCAGCTCGGCGTCGCCCTCATGGTGCAGGGGGAGCTCAAGGACTTCGGCGGGCAGGTCGTCTACTTCAACTCCGGGCAGCGCTTCAACTACGCGATCGGCGGCGGACGGGTCCCGTACCTCACCGGCGGCGTGCTCGTCGACCGCGTGAACGTGGACGACACGCCCGCGACGCGCTACCGCCAGGTGCTCCAGCGCATCTACATCGACCAGCTGCAGGGAGCGACGCAGTACCCCTTCTCCTCGACGCGCCGCGCGGAGCTCAACCTCTCGGTACAGCGCATCAGCTACGACACCGAGGTCTTCGAGCAGATTCTCCTCGACGACGGGCGCTATACACAGAACCAGTACGATGCGGAGAACCCGCCGGCGATCAGCTACGGGCAGGGCGGGCTCGCCCTCGTCGGCGACAACTCCTTCTTCGGATTCACGTCGCCCGTGCAGGGAAGCCGGTGGCGCTTCGAGGGGGGCGGCGCGTTCGGCGGGGTGAACTTCGGCACCGCGCTCGCCGACTACCGGCGGTACATGTTCTTCCGTCCGGTGACGCTCGCCTGGCGCGGGGTGCACTTCGGCCGCTACCTCGGCGACTCGGACGATCCCACCAAGGTGCGCCCGATCTTCATGGGCGACCCCTCGCTCGTGCGGGGCTACCAGGCGGAGTCGTTCGACCTCAACGAGTGCACGCCGACGGCGCGCGACGACTGCCCGGAGTTCAACCGCCTCATCGGGAGCCGCATCGCCGTGCTGAACGCCGAGCTCCGCATCCCGCTCTTCGGCACGCCGGAGCTCGGGATCTTCGAGACCTCGTTCCTCCCCGTCGAGATCGCGCCGTTCGTGGATGCGGGGGTGGCCTGGTCGGGCGACGAGTCGGCGGAGCTGCGCTTCGCCCGCAACTCGACGGAGCGGGTGCCGGTGGTGAGCACGGGAATCTCGACGCGCATCAACCTGTTCGGCGCGCTGATCGTCGAGGCGTTCTACGCCTACCCGTTCCAGCGCGAGACGGGGTGGGTCGGGGGATTCCAGCTGGCGCCGGGGTGGTGCGGGGGGTGGGCTTGGCGCTCGGGACGACTTCGCCTTGTGCTTGGTGTTTCACGCGGAGGCGCGGAGATCCGCGGAGCACGGCGCCGTGAGCGAGTCCAGTGCATCGCGCCACGAGCCGTGAATGACCGGAGGAACTGATCTTCATCCACGGATCTTCGCGCCGGCGCACGAGTCCGTCGAGGAGCACCCTCCAAACATTCATCGGCTCTGTCGCGACGACGCCCCCCTGCGCGCACCGTCCGAGCCGAACGCAGGAGCAATCGGATGCATCCGATCCATCGGATGCATCCGATTCCTTTTTTCGTCGATGCCGGCCCGAGCGGCCGTCGTCCCCCCGCGCTGGTCGAGGCCGGCCCGAGTTGCCGTCCTCCGCGGGTATCCGCGTCTCCGCGTGAAACCAACAGCAACAGGGGGAGCCATCCGCGAAGAGATGCCTCCCCCTGCCCACGAGCCCGTCCGCCTCGCCGAGCGCCGAGTGCCGAGTGCCGAGCGCCGAGCGCCGAGTGCCGAGCGCCGAGCGCCGAGCGCCGAGCGCCGAGCGCCGAGCGCCACCCGCCCCCCGGCGATCCGTCCCTCAGTCCGCCTTCAGCGCATCCAGGTTCACCACCCGCTCGGCGATCTCGGTGAGCTTGTGGTCGGTGCGCCCTTCCTCGTCCAGCGTCTTCTGGAGCGTGTCGGCGTGGTCGGCGAGGCCGAGCAGGTTGGCGAAGGTGCGGGCGACGCCGTAGCCGGCGATCTCGTAGTGCTCCACGCGCTGCGCGGCGGCGATCATCGCGGCATCGAGGACGTCGGAGTCCTCGTGCTCCTTCATCGCCTCGTCGCCCTCGGAGATCAGCCCCTTCATCCCCTTGCACTCGTGCCCCCCCGGCTTCTCCCCGAGCTGGTCGAAGAGCTTCTCGAGCCGGTCCACCTGCACCCGCGTCACCTTCTCGTGCTCCACGAACGCCGTGCGCAGATCGGTGTGCGAGGCCTTCTGGGCCATCTTCGGAAGCGCCTTCAGGATCTGCTGCTCCGCGCTGTACAGATCCTTGAGCTGCTCCACGTACAGCGTCTGCAATGATTCGCGAGCCATCGTCTGCCTCCACTACACGGTGCGGGTTTCCTCGAACGTGCCCGGCGACGTCCGGGCGCCGCACCGCACCGGTGCACGGGGCGTACCGCCGAGCACGCGGACCATGGGATCGGCGAGCCGCGTCGGCGGCGTGGTGACGCCTCCCCTTGCCCGAGGGTGGACGCGGCATGTATGAAGGGAGTCGAGCGACTCCGCGCCCGTCCGGAGGCCACCCGGACCCGACCCCGAACCCCATGCGCCCCATGCGCATACCATTCCTCCGCCGGGGACGCCTCGCCGGCGCCCTCCTCGCCGCCGCCGCCCTCGCCGCGCTCGCCTGCGGCGACTCGACCGGCCCCGGCTCCGGCTCCTTCTCCGCGACGATCACCGGCGCGACCGACAGGTCGTACTCCGGTGACGCCCTCGCCCTCGCGGAGGCGAACGTCGGGTACGCCCTCGTCCTCGAGACGGCGGCGAGCGAGGGGCCGAACCAGCTCGAGATTCTTCTCATTCGCGGCGACGAGCAACTTCCGGCGCCGGGGACGTACGACATCGTCGAGGCGGCGTCCGGACCACTCCCCACGGAGTTCATCGGCCTGCTGACGATCGGCTTCGGCGAGGCGGACGAGCGCGACTGCGACGCGATCGAGGGGACGATCACCTTCGCGACCACCTCGAGCCGCCGTGCCACGGGATCGTTCGAGTTCTCCATGCAGTGCACGCTCCTGGAGGATCCCGGCGCGGAGCCGGAGCTGGCGACGGTCGAGGGGACCTTCGACGCGATCACGGCGATGAGGCTGTAGCGGGGCCGGGGCCACCGGCGCCGTCACCGGCGCTCACCGCCGTGTGCATCGGCGCCCCCTACTGCCGCATCACCAGCTTGATCCGGCCGTTGTAGCTCGACCCCTTCATCACGGCGTGGGTCGCATCGGCGTCGGAGCGGCCGACCATGCGCTGGTCCACGGCGTCGCCGAGCCAGTCGTCGTTGGAGAGCAGCCACGAGGCGTGCTTGTAGATCGCGGCGATGAAGCGGCCGATCTTCACGAGGATCCCGTCGTCGCTCTTCACCGAGGCGACGCCGTAGAGCTCGCGCGTCGTCTCGATCGCGCCCTTGATGTTGTCCTTGTCGTTCTTGATGGTGCACGCGGTGTCGTCGTCCTCCCAGACGAGGACGTTGAAGCCGTCGCTCTGGCGCTCGCGGTAGGCGTCGATCTCCGCCCGCGTGAAGAGGAGGACGTCGCCGCTCCAGAACTTGTTGTTCTGGTCGAAGCGCTTGAGCGGATCCTTCGCGTGCTCGCCCGAGCACGAGAGGTCGATCCCGTCGGTGATCGCGCTCGTCTCGCTCGGCCCGTGGATGTGCACCTCGATCTCCGGATCGCCCTTCGTCCACGGCTCGCCGAGGTCGTAGTAGCGGGAGAAGGTCATGTAGAGTCCGGCGGGCTTCGTCGGCGCCGGCGCGGGCGGGTTGTAGCAGAGAGAGGGATCGGACAGGCAGGGATCGATCACGAGGAAGGTGCCGATCGTCGCGCCGTCGGCGTCGTCCACGTTGCGCGCGAGCGAGAGGTCGAGCGTGCTCGAGAAGTCGGTCTCGACGGGGACGAGGGTGACGGTCGGCGTCTCGGGCGCCCGGTCGGCGGCGACGGCGACCTGCCGCCCGCCCGCCGCGAAGGCGAAGGGAAGCTCCTCGTCCTCGATCACTCCGGCGACGAGGAGATCGGCGCCGCCGCGCCAGCGCGCGCGGTGCTCGGCGACGGGCATGTACATCTCGAGCGGCCGCACGGACTCGACGAGCGCGGCGAGCGACTCGCGGCTGCGCCCGCTCTCCTTCGCCATCTTCGCGAGGAGGATCCCGCCGGAGCCGCCGCGGAGGTAGTCGCGCAGCTCGAGCTTGTGCTCGCGGTTCGGCGCCGCGCGCAGGTCGGCGTGCAGCCGGGAGCGGAGTCCCTGGTCCGCGAGCGCGCTCGCGACCGCCTGCGTGAGGACGCGCAGCGAGTCGTGCTCCGCCGTGCGCCCGGCGACGGCGACGGCGGGCGTGGCGATGGACGGCCCGTTGGCCGCGTCCGGGCCGCTGCCGCGCTCCGCGGCGCAGGAGGCGATGGCGAGCATCGCCGCGAGGACGAGCAGCGCGGCCGCCGGAGTGCGGACGCGCCCGCGGCGCGCCGCGGGCGGAGCGAGGGCGACGGCACGGGCGGCGCGGCGGGGATGGGCGTGGACGCGATGCATGGCGACCTCCGACGTGAGGGTGACCACTCGCGGCGCGGAGCCCCGCGCCGAGGTGCCGCCACTGTGCGTCGCGGGCCGCCCCCCGCCCGCCACGTCGGGTCACGCGGTCGTACGCCGTGTCTCGGCGGGTCACGTCGCGCGGATCGCCGATGCGATCGTCCATCGCCGTCGACATCCGGTTCGCCCGGGGTCGCGACGGGACGGACGGTGGCTCGATCGTCTCTCCACGTCTCCGCGCCTCCGCGTGAAACGAAGGACACGGCGGCCCTAGTGGTCTCTCGCGGAGCACGCGAAGGACGCGGGGCAAGGCCGGCGTCCACCAAACCGCGGAAGGCCATTCTCCGCGCACTCCGCGCGCTTCGCGATCACGGACTCCCGGCGCGCAGCAGCGCACGCTCGAGCGATCGCTCGAGTGCGCGGAGGATCGGCTCGACGCCGCCGGCCGCGCGGACGTCGGCGGGGCGGAGACCGGTGTAGCGGCGCAGCATGTTGCGCAGCGCGGAGCCCGAGGCGAAGCCGAGCTCCGCGGCGACGCGCTCGACCGA
The DNA here is from genome assembly GCA_036375115.1 of Gemmatimonadaceae bacterium. GTDB lineage: Bacteria > Gemmatimonadota > Gemmatimonadetes > Gemmatimonadales > Gemmatimonadaceae > DASUSM01. Next base: position 7,154 of record DASUSM010000165.1, read on the forward strand.
GCGCCGCGGATCCTCGAGACGGCGCGCGGCGACGAGGAGGCGGCACCATCCGACGATGCGGTTCGGCGCCGGGTGCCCGCCGCGCGCGAGACGGCCGGCGAGCGTCTTCCGGTGCACGCCGATGCGGCGCGCGAGCGCGGTGACCGGGATCGGACGGTCGGCGCGCAACAGCGCCTGCCGGAAGACCGCGCGCACGTCCGCCGGGAGGAGCGGCGCGAGGCGGCGATCGACGAGCGCCGCGAGCTCGTCCTGCGCCGCGCGGGCGACGGCGGCGCGCAGCCGCGTCCCCTCGTCGTCGCCGCGCAGCACGAGCTCCCGCGCGCCGGCGCGCGCGGCGTGGTGGATCTCGCGCGCCGCGCCCGGCGTCAGCGCGCCGCAGTAGGCGAGAACGGGGACGCTCGGAAAGCGGTCGCGCAGCGTGCGGATCAGCGGGGTCGCGCTCGGCGCGGCGCCGGCCGAGAGCTCGACGACGGCCGCGAACGCGGGGTGCGCGGCGACGGCGGCGAGGAGCTCCGGCCCCGTCGCGCAAAAGGTGACGCCGGCGCGGCCGCGCAGCGCCTCGGCGAGCCGCGCGCGGGAGGTGCGGTCGTGCAGCAGCGCGACGATGGCGCGCATTCGGGGTGGGCTCGAGGCGGTGGCTGGAGCCGCGCCCGGTCGCGGGATGCGCGCAGTCTGGGGATCGGGGTCAGTCGGGCGTCAGCGCGGGGACGCGGACGTCGCGGTCGGGCCGGGCGGCGGGCGAAGGTGGGAACGGCCCGGGGAACAGGGTCAGGGTCGGGGTCAGGGTCAGTGAGCGTACGGCATCCGACCCCGACCCTTCCCGCCGCGACGCTCAGCTTCCCTGCACGCTCCTCCGGTACTCCTCCGACGCGAAGATCGCGACCTCGACGCGGCGGTTCGCGTCGCGGCCGGACTCGGTCGCGTTCGTCGCCACCGGCTCCGACTCGCCGAGGCCGAGCGTGCGGAGCCGCGAGCGGGCGACGCCCTGCGAGGCGAGATAGTTCGCGGCGGCGCGGGCGCGGCGCTCGGAGAGGTCCTGGTTGTACGTGTCGCTCCCGACGTCGTCGGTGTGGCCGACGATGAGCAGCTCGGTGCCCGGGTACTTGTCGAGGCTCGCGGCGAGCGACGCGAGGTTCTCGCGCGCCGCGCCGCGCACGACATCGGAGTCGAAGTCGTAGAGGAGGCCCGACTCGAACGTCACCTGGATCCCCTCGCCGACGCGCTCGACCTTCGCGCCGGGGATCTGCTGCGCGATCTCGCGCGCCTGCTTGTCCATCCGGTTCCCGATGATCGCGCCGGCCGCGCCGCCGACCATCGCGCCGATGATCGCCCCGCGCGCGGTCGAGCCGGTGTTGTTGCCGATGACGCCGCCGACGACGGCGCCGGTGGTCCCTCCGATGATCGCGCCCTTCTGCTCCCGGCTCAGGCTCGCGCACCCGGTGATCGGGGCGGCGGCGAGCGCCGCCAAGGCGAGGGCGGACAGCCGACGATTGACGTGCATCACATGCTCCTCGTGCGAGTGGTCTCGACGCGCCCCGACCCGCTGGCGGGCGCGCGAGAGGTGACGGCAACGTCGGTGCCGCTCCACCCGCGCGGTCCGCGGCGAACCCAAGTGCCGCCGCCCCAACCGATTCGCGCGGCTCCGGCCCGCTGCCGGCGTCCGGCCGCGCGCGCGGTTGTCCATTCGCGGGAACAGCCCGGTGTTCGCGGTCGGGTACCGCGAGCTCGGGCGGCAGGCTCGCGGCGCGGCAGGCTCGCGACGACGCTCGAGCCGTCGCATCCGTTCCATCCGTCGCATCGTCGTTCCCCTTCGTCGTGAGTGCCGGATTCTCGTCACCGGCTCCCAGCGCCGGGAGCATTGCCGCCCGCCCGCGCGCGTCCGATCTTCCCTCCATGCGCGACGCGCCCTCCTTCATCCCCACCCACCGGCTCGGCCGCCGCGACTTCCTGCGCGATGCGTCGCGGCTCGCCCTCGCGGCCGCGCTCCCCGGCTGGCTCGGCGGCGCTGGGGGGCGCGTCCTCCGCCGCGCCGCGCCGGTGCGCGTGCGCGGCCGCGTCGCCGCCGGAGGGCGCGGCGTCGCCGGGGCGGCGGTGAGCGACGGGCTCTCCGTCGTCGCGACCGATCGCGACGGACGGTTCGAGCTCGTCAGCGACGCGATGCGCCGCCACGTCTTCGTGTGCACGCCGCGCGGCTTCCGCCTCCCCGTCTCGGCGCACGGGACGCTGCGCCTGCACCGCCCGCTCGTCGCCGACGCGAGCGGGGAGATGACGGCGCGCTTCGAGCTGGAGCCGGCGGCGCGCGACGAGCGCGACCACGACGTCGTCGTCATCGCCGACCCGCAGACGCAGACGGCGGAGGAGATGGGGTTCTTCCACGCCGAGACCATCCCCGACGTCGAGCGCACCGTGCGCGAGGCGGCGACTCCCGTCGCCTTCGGCGCGACCGTCGGCGACATCGTCTCCGACACGCTCTCCCTCTTCCCCGAGTACGAGCGCGCCGTCGCGCGCATCGGCGTCCCCTTCGCGCAGGTCGTCGGGAACCACGACCTCGACATGACGTCGGCGGGGGACGGCGGCTCGACGGCGACGTTCGAGCGCCACTTCGGGCCGACGTACTACTCGTTCGACCGCGGCGAGGTGCACTACGTCGTCCTCGACGACGTGCTCTGGCACGGCGGCGGCTACATCGGCTACGTGGACGACGCGCAGCTCGCCTGGCTCGCCGCCGACCTCGCGCGCGTCGAGGCCGGGCGCACCGTCGTCGTCTTCCTCCACATCCCGCTCCGCAGCACGCGCGTCGAGCGCGCGAACGAGCCGCAGTGGCGGACGATCTGGGAGGTGACGAACCGCGCCGCGGTCCACCGGCTCCTCGAGCCGTACCGGGCGCACGTCGTCGCCGGGCACACCCACGAGAGCGAGCACGTCTTCGACGGCCGGCTGCACGAGCACGTGCTCGGGACGGCGTGCGGGGCGTGGTGGTCGGGCCCGATCTGCTGGGACGGGACGCCTAACGGCTACGCCGTCCTCGAGGCGCGCGGCGCGGAGCTCCGCTGGCGCTACAAGGGGACCGGGCTGCGCGCCGACGACCAGATGCGCGTCTACGCGCGCGGCGCGGACGCGGCGGCGCCGCAGGAGGTCGTCGCCACGGTCTGGGACTGGGAGCCGGGCTGGCGCGTCGTCTGGTACGAGGGGGGCGACCGGCGCGGGGCGATGGCGCGGCGGACGGGGCTCGACCCGCTCTCCGTGACGCTGCACGCCGGGAAGGACAAGCCGGCGCGCCGCTCCTGGGTGGAGCCGTCGCCGACGGCGCACCAGTTCTACGCGACGCCGACGGGGAGCGGAGAGATCCGCGTCGAGGCGACCGACCGGTTCGGGCGGACGTATGTCGCGACGGCGGCGCCGGCGTCCGCACCGTGACGCGCTAGGGCACCTCGACCTCGGCGTCGAGCACCGTCGTCGTCGGCCACCCGGTGCCCGGGATGGCGTGCGTCACGACGACACGCCATGCGCCCGCCTCGAGGTCGTCCACGACCACGGCGTAGGCGAACTCGCCGAGTACCGCGATGCAGGCCTCGGAGCCGTCGTCGCGCGCCGAGACGACGATCGCGAGTGTCCGCGCATCGCGTCGCAGCTCGGCGTCGATGTCGTGGCACGGCGACGGCGTCGAGATGATCCCGAGCACCTCGAGCCCGCCGTCGCGCACGCGGACCGTCGGCGGATTCGTCGCTCCCGCGGGCGCGCCGGGTCCGTGCACCGGCGCGACGACGAACGGGACGTCCTCCGGCTGCGGCGAGGTGGACGTCGCGCAGGCGGCGAGGAGGAGGGCGGACGACAGGACGAGGAGCGGCGAGCGCGGCATCGGCGGTCTCGAATGGTTCGGTGTGGACTCCGTCACGACTGACCCCGGCAGCGGCGCGCGACGTCACCCACTTCCCGCCGAGCGCCGAGCGCCGAGTGCCGGCCGTTCCGGCCGGAGCCCCGAGCCCCCAGGGCCCAGGGCCCAGGGCCCGCCCCTACGGCATCCGCTCCAACAGCATCTGCGCCGCCGGCGCCATTTCCATCGGGTCGTGCCCCGCCCCCGGCACGTCGAGCAGCCACCACGCGACGCGCGGCTCGACCTTCTTCGCCGCCTCGACCGCCGTCGCGGCGCGGGCGAACCGCGTCGGCCCCTGGGCCTCCGCCGCGGCGCGCGCCGGGAGCCCGGTGCGCAGCGTGTCGGCGGTGCCGCGCATGACGACGAGCATGCGGCGCGCCCAGGCGACGAGGTCGCTGCGGTCCACGTCCAGCGCGGCGTTCTTCACCCCCGCCGGGAACGGCTGCGTCGTGTCCGGCATCGTGTACCAGCCGGCGTTCGCGGCGACGGCGATGCGCACCGGCGCGCGAGGACGGAAGAGCAGGAAGCGGTGCACGAACTCCCCGCCCGCGCCGTGGCCCCACATGTCGAACGACGGATCGCGGATGCCGAGCCCCTGCGCGACGCCGCGCGCCATCGACTCGACGACCGCGTAGGCGCGCGCCGGCTCGGGGACGAGCGTCGTCATCTCGTCCGACGCGAAGAGGTTGCCGAGCGCGTAGCCGCGCTCGCCGGGCCACCGCGCCGCGTCGAACTCGGGGGCGAGGATCACCTTGTTCGTCTGCGCGCCCCACCGCTCCCACGGCACCGCGCTCGCCACCGCGTCGCGCGCGTCGCCGTGCATCACGACGACGATCCGCGTCGAGCGCGAGAGCATGCTCGGCACCATCGTCCAGACGCGCACGTCGGGGTGCCCCTCGCCGCGCCAGGTGAAGGCGGCGAGCTGGTTCGGCGGGAAGGCCCAGACGACCGCCGTGTCGGCGATCGGGCCGGCGCTCGCCGTCACGAGGTAGCGGCTCTCGCCGCCGACGATCCCCTGGAGGTCGATCGCCAACTCCTCGCCGCGCTCCCGCTCGACCCGCCGCTCGTTCTCGTCGCCGTCCGGCTCGCGCGTGTAGCGCATCACCGTCCACTGCACCCGCTCCCCCTCCGGCGCGCCGGCGAAGCGGAAGGTGTGGCGGCCGGCGAGCCGGTGGCTCGGTCCGTCCACGATGCCGACGTTCGGGTCGCGCGGCGCCGCCCGCGCCGCCGCCGGAGCCGGACGCTCGGCCGCAGGCGCCGGCGCCTCGGCGCGCTCGCGGCGCGCCTCGGCCACTCGCTCGGCGGCCGCACGCTCGTCGGCCTGGCGCTGCGCAGGCGCGCGCTCCGTCGGCGCGCGCTCCGCTCCCGTGCGCTCGGCGACGGCCCGCTCGGCGAGCCGGATCGAGTCGAGCTTGCGCGCCGTCTCCCGCTCCGCCGCGCGGAGCGAGTCGAGCAACGCCCGCGCCTCGCGCTCGGCCGCCGCCCGCTCGGCCGCGGCCCGCTGCGCGCCCGTCCGCTCAGCGGCGGCTCGGTCAGCCGCGGCACGCTCCGCCGCCGCACGCTCCGCCGCGCGGACCGAGTCCCTCCTCGCCGCCGCGCGTTCCGCGGCGCGGATGGAATCCGCCCGCTGTGCCGCACGGATCGAGTCCGCGCGCTCCGCCGCGGCCCGCTCCCTCGCCGCCCGCTCGACCCTGGCGCGCTCGGCCGAGAGTCGCACCTGCTCGGCCCGCTCCGCCTCCGCCCGCTCGGCGGCCACCCGCGCGGCCACCTCGCGCTCCGCGACGGCGCGGAGGCTGTCGGCGCGCGCGGCGGAGTCCGCGGCAGAGCCCGGCGCCGGAGGGGCCTGCACGACGACCACCGGTCGGCTCGACCCGGGGCGCGCCGGGAGCCTCGTCTTCGGCGACGACGCCGGCGTCACGCACCCGGCGAGGACGACCGAGACGCCGAGGGCGGCGAAGAGCGAAAGGCGCACGCGAGCGACACGACTCGCGTGCCGCCTTTCCTTCGGTCCAGCGGCTCGAAAATACATCTGTTTTCTCCCATCAACGGGGGGCGGCGAGGACTCCAGCGTCCAGGCGCTCTCGCAACGCTCCGTGCAGCAGCCGGGCCACCGCGCCCGGCTCGCCGTCACCGACCCGCTTTCCGTCCACCGCGACGACCGGCATCACGTCCAGCGTCGTGCTGCAGAGGAAGCACTCGTCGAGGGCGGGAAGCTCGGCCAACGCCAGCGGCGCCTCCTCCACCCGCAACTTCCGCTCGCGCGCGATCTCGAGGACCACCTCGCGCGTCACCCCGGCGAGGATCGCCGTCGTCGCCGGATGGGTGCGGAGCACCCCCTTCGAGACGCCGACGACGTTGGAGCTCGCCCCCTCCGTGACGACGCCATCGCGCACGAACACCGCCTCCGCCGCCCTCGCCTCGACGGCGCGCTGCTTCCCGAGGGCGTTCGGGATCAGGTTCACCGTCTTCAGGTCGCAGCGCGCCCAGCGGGTGTCGGGCACGGTGATCACCGAGGCGCCGCGCCGCCGCAGCTCGTCGAAGGGGACGAAGGGCGCGATGCTCGCGTAGACCGTCGGCGGAGTACCCGGCGGAGGGAAGTGGTGCGTGCGCGGCCACGAGGCGCCGCGCGTCACCTCGATGTAGAACGTCGCCTCGCCGTGGCGCAGCCGGTTGTCGTCGAGCAGCCGCTCGCCGACCTCGCGCAGTCCGTCGGCGCGGTACGCGACGCCGAGCTCGGCGAGCGTGCGCTCGAGCCGGCGCAGGTGCCGCTCCGCCTCGAACATCACGCCGCGCACGACGCGCACGACCTCGTACGCGCCGTCGCCGAAGAGGAAGCCGCGGTCGTCCACCGACACACGCGCGTCCTCCGCGGCGACGAAATCGCCGTTCAGCCAGACGATGCGCGGCGTGGACTCCGTCGTCACCGCGTGCGTCCCCCGGGACGCCGCAGCACCGTCCCCGCGCGGCGGTCGGTGAAGTCGCCGCCATCCACGACGGCGACCCCGTTGACGAGCACCCAGGGGATCCCGGCCGGGTACTGGTGGGGCGCCTCGAAGGTCGCCCGGTCGGCGACGGTCGCGGGGTCGAAGACGACGAGGTCCGCCGCCATCCCCTCGGCGATCCGTCCGCGGTCGGCGAGGCCGAGCCGGCGCGCGGGCATCGCCGTCATTTTATGGACGGCGTGCTCCAGTTGGAGCACGCCTCTCTCGCGCACGTAGACGCCGAGCACGCGCGGGAAGGTGCCGTACCAGCGCGGGTGCGGGTGCCCCTGTCCGGGGCGAACGAGGCGGCCGTCGGAGGCGATCATCGTCCGTGGGTGCCGCATGATCCGCTCCACGTCGCCCTCGTCGAGGACGTGGTAGATCGCCGACGCGCCCCCGTTGCCCATCGCCTCGAGGACGAGCACGGCGCCGGTCTCGGGGGTCGGCGCGAGCCCGCGCCGCTCCGCCCAGTCGTGCAGCGTCTTCCCCTCGAGCGAGCGGTCCCACGAGACGCGGGCGAGCTGCACGCGGCGCAGGTCGCCGCCGCCGCGGTCGTTGAGGATGTTGAAGACGATCCCGGCGACGATGCTGTCGCGCAGCGCCGGGTCGGCGAGGCGGCGCGCGAACGCCGTGTCGCCGTCGGCCATCGCCCACGCCGGGACGAGGACGCCGATGCCGGTGTAGGTCGCCGTGTACGGGTACTGGTCGGCCATCACGTCGATCCCCGCCGCGTTCGCCGAGTCGATCATCGCGAGCGTGCGTGCGCTCGCCCCCCACATCGGCTTGCCGACCGCCTTGTGGTGGGTGAGGACGACGGGAATGCGCGCGCGCCGCCCGATCTCGATCGCCTCGGCGACGCTCTCGACCAGGCCGAGCCCCTCCTCGCGCAGGTGCGACGTGTAGATCCCGCCCGAATCCGCGGCGACGGCGGCGAGCGCGACGACCTCCTCGGTCGTGCTGTACGCGCCGGGGATGTACTTGAGCCCCGTCGAGAGCCCCCACGCGCCCTCGCCCATCGCCTCGGCGACGAGCCGCTGCATGCGCGCGAGCTCGGCCGGGCTCGGCGCGCGGTCCGCCTCCCCCATGACGCGCTCGCGGATCGTGTTGTGTCCGGCGAGGAAGGCGACGTTCATCCCGAGCCCGAGCGCCGCCGCCGAGTCGAGGTACGGCGCCAGAGGGAGCGGCCCGCCGCCGTCCGGGCCGCCCAGCGCCGTCGTGACGCCCTGGCGCACGGCGCTCTCGGCGCCGGGAAGGCGGAGGAGCGGATCGAGGTGCGCGTGGAGGTCGATGAAGCCGGGAGCGACGACCAGCCCCGTCGCGTCGATCACGCGCGCGGCGCGCTCGTGCGGAATCGCCTCGCGCGAGACCGCGACGATGCGGCCGTCCTCGACGGCGACGTCCGCGCGGTAGCCAGGCGCGCCGGTGCCGTCGACGACGGTGCCGCCGGCGATCAGGAGATCGTAGGAAGGCGACGCCGGGGCCCCAGTACGGCAGGCCCCGGCGAGGAGTACGAGGAGCGCTACGCGCCGTCCCGTCACGGACAGCGTGGAAGCGCGACCGGGCAGCGCTCCGGGTCGGGCGCGGGCGCGCTCCCCGCGAGACCGCCCCCGAACGTGTAGTTCGGCAGCTGGAGCGTCTCGAGCTCGGCCCCCGGGATCGGCAGGTGGACGAAGGAGTTCACGACCAGCGTCTGCCAGCCGCGGGCATCGAAGTACGCCGTCGTCGCGTCCACGCCGGCGCCCTCGATGCGCTTCTCGTAGCGCAGCGCATCCCAGAGCGAGCCGCAGGAGCCGTCGAGCTTGCGCGGCACGCATCCCGGCTCGTCGGGCGGGCCATCGATCGTGACCGGCGGCAGCCCGCCGTTGGCGACGCGCGTGAGGTTGATGAGCGGCACCGCCTCGTCGGCGCGGCCGAGGCGGATGAGCGCCTCCGCCTTGAGGAGGTTCATCTCGGTCACCGTCATCGCGACCTGGGGCCCGATCTCCCAGGAGTTCCCCGTGCCCCAGCGGTGCCAGTAGTAGAACGACTGGTGGTACGTGCCGCGGCTCGCGAGGAAGATCGTCTGCGGGTTGTAGCCGAAGTAGAGCCCGATCGAGTCGGCGATCTCGGGTCCCTGGATGCGCCGGTCGCGCGTCTTCATCCGGAACGGGACGCGGCTCGCAAACTCCGTGTTCACCCAGTTGAGGAAGCCGTCGGTCGAGTCGGCGGGGCCGACGAGCCAGTAGTCGGCGCGGCCGAAGTCGCCCGGGCGCGCGACGTTGCGCACGCGCGCGACGAGGCGCTTCCAGTCGCCGAAGAGCACTTCCGGCACCGCCACCGGGGCGAAGTCCTCCTGGATGCCGGCGTCGACGTGGTCGATGATCTCCGCCCAGGGCGCCTCGTCGCGCTCCTGCCGCGTGCGCGCGACGTACGCCTTGAAGCGGGCGAGGAACGAGTGCGCCACGCGGGCGAACTCCTCGTTCGTCATCTGGACGTAGGCCCAGCGCTCCTGCTCGAACTCGAAGTCGTTCGCCTCGGCGATCGCGATCGCCTCCTCCATCTGCGCGATCGCCGCGTCCATCACCACGCCGTACGGCTTCAGCGAGTCCACCGCCGAGCCGCTCAGCGCGACCTCCTCGAGGTTCACGTCCTCGGTGACGACCCAGGCCTGGTCGAAGATGAGGGCGAGATAGCCGTGGCCGATCGCCTGCATGAACTTCCCGAACGCCTCCGCGCGCGCGGTACGCTCCTCGTCCTCGATGATCATCCCGTCGTCGATGGCGATGAGGGCGTCGTTCACCGTCGAGATCATCGCGTACAGCTCGTACCACGGGTCCTCGTTGACCTCGTCGCGGTTCGAGACCGGGCTGTTGTTCCACGACTGCCGCGGCTCCGACGCCGTCTCGAGCTGGCCGAAGTCGGCGAACCCGGAGCTGAACTCGTCGGCCACGGTGGACGTGACCCAGGCGGGGTAGTCGTCCTGCGTCACCGGCCACCAGGCGACGAAGGAGGTCGCGACGAACGACTCGACGGCCTCCGGCTGCGCCGTCGCGCGGTCGCGGTCGGGCTCGTTCGGGTTCGTGACGCTGAGGTCCTGGCACGCCGCGAGCGCGCCGGCGAGCGCGCCGGCGGCCAGGAGGGATCGATGAATGCGCATGGAATATCCTCTCTCGGCCGGGCTCAGAACTCGAGCTCGACGGTGCCGGTGACGGTGCGGTAGCGGGGGTACTCGAAGGCGTCGAAGCGCTGGATCACGCCGCCGACCTCGGGATCGTAGCCCGAGTAGTCGGTCCAGGTCATCAGATTCCGGCCGACGACCGAGAGCGTCATCCCGGAGATCGCCGACCGCGAGAGAAAGCCGAGCCGGGTGACGGGCACGCGGTAGCTGACCGAGAGCTCGCGCAGCTTGACGAAGCCGCCGTCCTCGACGAACCAGCTCGTCGGGTCGTTCGCCGAGTAGAGCGCGACGTAGTAGTCCGAGATCTTCTTCAGCTCCTGCTCCTTCCCGGCCTGGTCCACGTCGGCGCTGCGTCCGTACTGGTGCATGCGCTGGTTCGTGCGGTTGTAGACGTTGCCGCCGACCTGCGCGTCGATCAGCCCGTAGAACGAGAAGTCGCGCCACGTGACGCGGTTCGAGAGGCCGACGTGATAGTCCGGGTTGCCGTCGCCGATCTTCACGACGGCCTTGCTCCCGGTCCCGGTGTAGAGCGGGATCGGCATCCCCCAGCCATAGGTCACGCCGTCGATCGTCGTCGCCGTGCCCCAGAGCTTCTCCGTCTCCCCCTCGCGGAAGGTGTTGCCCGGTCCGACCCAGACGAGGAGGCCGTCGTCGTTCACCTGGAACTCGTCGGCGCGCGCCGCCGCGCCGGGGAGCAGGTCGCCCGGCGAGTCGATGAACCTGAAGCCGTACATCGCGCCGAGCGTCACGCCCTCGCAGCGGTAGGCGATCGTCAGCGTCTGGAAGCAGGGCGCGTCGAACTCCGTGATCTTGCTGCGCGTCCGGTCGAAGACGAGCCCCATGCGCCAGCTGAGATCCGCGCTCGTGACCATCTGCGCCTCGAACGTCGCCTCGATCGTGTTCCCCTCGACGGTGCCGGCGTTCTGCCACTGCTGGGCGAAGCCGTAGAGCGCGGGGAGGGGCATCAGGACGAGCTGGTCCTCGACGACGTTCTCGGCGTACGAGAGCTGGAGCGAGAAGCGCTCGAAGGCGATGAGGTCGAGCCCGGCCTCCGTCTCCGTCGCCCGCTCCGGCTTGAGCTCCTTGTTGCCGAGGGTCGACTTCACGATCCGGCCGCCATCCTCGAAGTTGTACGTCTCGTACTGGTCCTCGAAGTCCGGCCGGCCGCCGGCGGTGCCGCGCGAGAGGCGGAGCTTGAACTCCTCCACCTCGGGGAGGGGCCACCACGCCTCCTCCGCCACGCGCCACGCGCCGCTCGCGCGGTAGTACGTGTGCCACCGCTCGTCGGCGCCGAAGAGCGAGCTCCCGTCGCGGCGCACGAGCGCGTCGGCGATGTAGCGGCCGCCGTACTCGACGCCGGTGATCGCGAACCAGCCGTTCGCGCGGATGTCCTCGTAGTCCGACGTGACGATGCTCGACTGCGCGTTGTCGAGCGACGGGACGCCCGGCACGGAGAGATTCTCGCCCGTCGCGAGGTCGAGGTTGGCGCGCTGCTGCTCCATGATCCCGCGCAGCGTCGTGCGCGCGGTGAGCTCGCCGAAGCGGCCGAGGAAGTTCGCGCTCACCGCGGCGTTGAGCGCGTCGGTCGAGCCGTTCCACTCGACGACGCGTCCGGTGAAGCCGCCGACCGCGTTCTCCTCCGTCTTCACGCCGCGGTCGAGGAAGAAGCTGCGCTCCCGGTCGGCGCGGTCGAAGCTCGCGTTCCCGTCGAGGCTGAACCAGGAGAGCGGCGCCCAGCGCGCGTTGAGGCTGCCGAGCATCCGCGTGCGCCGGAGCTGGTCCTGCTCGGTGGCGAGGACGTAGAGCGGGTTCTCCTCGCGCCCCTGCGGGTCGGCCATGTAGACGAACGGCGTCCCGTCGGGATCGGGGTCGAGCAGGTTGATGTCGGGCGGCTGGTTGATCAGGTCGAAGAAGGTGTCGTCGTAGATCTCGTCGCGCTTCGCCCGCGAGACGTAGCCGCTGAAGCCGAGCGTGAGGTCGCTGCGCGGGCGGTGATCGAGGTTGAAGCGGGCGTCGTTCTGGGTGTAGCCGCCGAAGTCGAGGACGACGCCGTCCTCGCGCCGGTTGGAGTACGAGAGCCGCCAGTTGGTCCGGTCGGTGTTCTGCGCGAGCGCGATCGAGTTGGAGTAGAACTGCCCGGGATCGAAGAACGCATCGACCTGGTCGTAGACGCGGCCCGGATACGTGTTGTCCTGGAAGCGCCGCCACACCGAGTCCTGCACACGGGTGGCCTGCGTCACGACCTGGCCGGCATGGTTGATGTACTCGCCGGCATCGTTCTGCAGCCAGTCGTGGTAGCGCGCCCAGTCGATCTCGCCGGCGAGCGAGTTCGACCCGACCTCGGAGCGCGCGGTGACGCGCGTCCGCCCCTCGGGGAGCGCGGCGCCACGCTTCGTGCGGATCTGGATGACGCCGCTCGCCGCGCGCGAGCCGTAGAGGGAGGCCGCGGCGGCGCCCTTGATCACCTCGACGCTCTCGATGTCGAGCGCCTCGAGGTCGGCCGTCGAGCCGTTCGCGATGTCCGACTGCGCGAGGATGATCCCGTCCACGACGATGAGCGGCGTGTTCGACTTGTTGATGCTCGTCGGCGTGCGGAGGACGATGTTCGTCCCGCCGCCCGGCTGTCCGCTCGGCACGATCGTGACGCCGGCGATCTTCCCCTGGATCGTCTCGATCGCGTTGGACGGCGGCACGGGGGCGTCGGCGATGTCCACGCGGCCGACGGTGAACGGCGTACGCGTGCCCGACGTCGGATCGACGACGCCGGTGACGACCTGAGCCTCGAGCGTGAACGGCGTCGTCTCGAGCGCGACGTCGAGCGTCGTCACGCCGCCCGGGTTGACGACGACGCGGTCGATCTGCCGCGCCTGATAGCCGATGCGGCGGAGCTGCAGCGTCTGCGGCCCGGCCGGGACGTTCGCGAGCAGGTAGCGCCCATCGGCGCCGGTCACGGCGCCGATGCGCGTGCCGACGACGGAGAGCTGGACGCCGAGCAGCGGCTGCCCGCTCGACGAATCGGTGACGGTTCCCGAGATGCGACCCGTCTGCGCGATTGCCGGTGCGGCGATGGCGAAGACGAGGAGCGCGGCGAATGCGGGCACGAGCCGACGAGACAGGCGACTCACGCGGCCTCCAGATGAGAGTGGAACGGGTGGGAATGCGATACTGCGGGGCGCGGGCGGTGGCGTCAATGGGAGAAAAGCCTGATGGTGACGCAGGGACCTGACGCAGGGACCTGACGCAGGGACCTGACGCAGGGATCAGATGCAGGGACCAGATGCAGGGACCAGATGCAGGGACCAGATGCAGGGACCAGATGCAGGGACCAGATGCAGGGACCAGATGCAGGGACCAGATGCACTGCCACCTATCTGGTCCCTGAGCCTGGTCCCTGAGCCTGGTCCCTGGTCCCTGGTCCCTGCTCCCTGTCAGTATCCGACCGCCGCCCCCTCCCGCCTCGGATCCGCCGCCCCGATCCTGACGCCATCCGGGCGCACGAGTACCATGTGCACCCCCCCGAACCCGCGTTCCGTCACCGGGCGCGGCACGGGGCGGTAGCCGCGCGCGCGCAGCGCGGCGAGGGCGTCGGCGGCGATCCCCTCCTCCACCTGCACCTCGGCCGAGGACGGCGCGGGGAGGACGCGCGGCGCGGCGAGCGCCGCCGCCGGGTCGGCGCCGAGGGCGAGCGTCCAGACGATCGCGTGCACGACCGCGGACGGGATGTACGACCCGCCGGGCGAGCCGACGACGAGGCGCGCGTCGTCACCGTCGAGGACGATCGTCGGCGAGATCGTCGAGCGCGGGGTGCGGCCGGGCGCGCGGCGGTTGGCGCCGTCGCCGCGCGAGAAGTTGTCCACCGCGTTGTTCA
>DASUSM010000166.1:0-6028 GCA_036375115.1 Gemmatimonadaceae bacterium
ATTCCCCACTGCTGCCTCCCGTAGGAGTCTGGGCCGTCTCTCAGTCCCAATGTGGCTGGCCATCCTCTCAGACCAGCTACCCGTCGTCGCCTTGGTGGGCCGTTACCCCGCCAACTAGCTGATAGGCCGCGAGCCCCTCGAAGTGCCCCGGAGGTTTCCTCGGCCCCCCAGGCGGAGGGCCGAGCGTATGCGGTATTACCCGGCCGTTGGGCCGGCTATCCCCCGCACTTCGGCAGGTCGCTCACGTGTTACGCACCCGTTCGCCGGTCGTGGCTTGCGCCACGCCCTCGACTTGCATGTGTTAAGCACGCCGCCAGCGTTCGTCCTGAGCCAGGATCAAACTCTCCAAGAGTGTTTGAAATAGCTCGTCGAAAACGCTGTCCCACGCTGTCGCGTGTGACAGCGCGTCCGAATCACAGATATGACAGGTTCATGAACTCTCCCCCGAGCCCTGTCGGCCCGGGATCAGCGAGTCCGCCTCGCACATCCGATTCATCCCAAATCGATTATCAAACAGCGTTGAGTCGCCGAGGCGACAGCCTTCCATTTTACCATGAGCTGGCGGCTTCGTCAAGGCCTCGCGTCACCAGCCCGCGCCCCCGACCGGCGAGCTCCGCTCGCCAGCACACCAGCCATTCAAAGGCAGACTTTAAACATAGCCCATCTTGCTCGCTTTCACAAGGGCCGCCACACCTCCCGGCGATACGAAGGGGACCGCTCTCGCGGTCCCCCGCCCCTGCGTTCTCTCCGTGCTCTCCGCAGTGCGCCGTGTAGGAATCGAACCTACAACCTAGTGATTAAGAGTCACTTGCTCTGCCAATTGAGCTAACGGCGCAGACTCTCGCTGTGGGCGCGCCAGGAGGGAATCGAACCCCCGACCCGCAGCTTAGAAGGCTGCTGCTCTATCCAACTGAGCTACTGGCGCATCGAGTTGGAACCGGTCGCCGCCTTCACCGCGCGTCGCGACCTGTTCGAGGTCGGGGCGACCGGATTTGAACCGGTGACCTCCTGCTCCCAAAGCAGGCGCGATACCAGGCTACGCTACGCCCCGCGCGAGCCTCGGATACTACTGTGACCCGGAACGCATGTCAACCGCCCGCCGCGCCGCTCCGCAGCGCCTCGATCAGCGCCCGGAACGCACGCCCCCGGTGACTCACGCGCGCCTTCTCCGCCGCCGACACCTCCGCGAACGTCCGCCCCCCGAGCTCGCTCGACACGAAGTACGGATCGTACCCGAACCCTCCGCTCCCCCGCGGCCGGTCGAGCAGCACGCCCGACGTCTCTCCCGTCCGCACGACCTCTCCGTCGAGCCCGACGAACGCGGCCGCGCAGACATAGCGCGCCGACCGGTCCGCCGCGCGCTCGAGCGCCGCGACGAGCGTCGCGTTGTTCGCCTCGTCGAGCGCTCGCCCCGCGAGGTCCTCGCGGCCGCTCCACCGCTTGCTCCGGACGCCCGGCGCACCGCCGAGCGCGTCGACGACGAGCCCCGAGTCGTCGGCCACCGTCGCGATCCCGCCGCTCACCTCGTAGAAGTAGCGCGCCTTCGCGAGCGCGTTCTCCTCGAAGCTGTCGAAGCGCTCCAGGTCGCCCTCCGCCGCCTCCTCCTCGATCCCGTGCTCCGCGAGATCCACGACCGTGAAGCCGGCCGCCTCGAGGAGCGGACGGAGCTCGCGCAGCTTCCCCGCGCTGCGCGTCGCGAGGAGCACGTCGCCACGGGTCAGACTCATCGCGCGAGCGCCTCCCGCTGCGCGGCATCGAGCCGCCGGATCCCCGCCGTGGCGAGGTCGAGCAGGGCGTCCAGCGTGCCACGGTCGAACGTCGCGCGCTCCGCCGTGCCCTGCACCTCCACGAAGCGCTCCTCGCTCGACATCACGACGTTCATGTCGACGTCGGCGGCGACGTCCTCGACGTAGTCGAGATCGAGGCGCGGCTCGCCGCCGATCACGCCGACGCTGACCGCGGCGACACGGCGGCGCACCGGCGTGCGCGCGATCCGTCCTTCCGCGACGAGCCAGTCGAAGGCGTCCACCACGGCGACGCTCGCGCCGGTGATCGCCGCGGTCCGCGTCCCGCCATCCGCCTGGAGGACATCGCAGTCCACCTTGACGGTGTACTCGCCGAAGCGGAAATCGTCGAGCATCGCCCGCACGCTGCGTCCGATCAGGCGCTGGATCTCCTGCGTCCGCCCGCCGAGCTGCGTGCGCTCGCGGTTCGTGCGCTGCTTCGTGGCGCGCGGGAGCATCGCGTACTCGGCGGTGATCCACCCCTCCCCGCTCCCCTTCCTCCAGCCGGGCACGCCCATCTCGACGGAGGCGGTGCAGAGGACGCGCGTCGCGCCGAAGGCGACGAGGCACGAGCCCTCGGCGTACGGTGCGGCGCCGCGCTCGAGGCGCACGGGACGCAGATCGGAGGGGGCGCGTTCGGAGCGGATCGGTTCAGCGGTCGCTGCCACGGAGCTTCTCGACGATGGAGGTGGTGGATTGTCCCGGCGTGAGCGGGACGACGACGACGTCGCCGCCCCAGGCGCGGACGTCGGCGGCGCCGACGATGGTGGACTCGTCGTAATCCCCGCCCTTGACGAGCACATCGGGACGGAGGGCGTGGATGAGCTCGAGCGGCGTGTCCTCGTCGAAGACGACGACGGCGTCGACGCACTCGAGCGCGGCGAGGACGTAGCCGCGCTCCCGCTGCGAGCGCACCGGGCGCTCGGGACCCTTGCCGAGCCGCCGCACCGACGCATCGCTGTTGATCCCGACGACGAGCGCGTCGCCATGGGTGCGCGCCCCGACGAGGACATCGACGTGCCCGGGATGCAGCAGATCGAAGACGCCGTTCGTGAAGACGAGCCGACCCGGGAGCGCGCCGCGCCAGCGGCGTGCCGCCTCGAGGGTCATCAGCTTGTCGGCGGGCCGCCGCACGCTCAGAGCGATTCCTCCTCGCGAATGCTGAACTCGAACTCGCGAACGAGGATCGGCAGCTCGACGAGCTCCGTGTACTCGCTCGTCAGGGTGATCGTGCGCTCGGTCCGGAAGACGCGGATGCGTCCCGCCTCGGCAGGAAGGCCGAGCGAGTCCGCCTTCGCGGCGAGCCGGGAGCGGATCTGGTCGTCGGTGCGCAGACGCGCGAAGCGCGCCTCCTGGCGGACGGCGTCGCGGAACTCGTAATGACGCAGGTAGACCTCGCCGATGTTGACGCCGAAGTAGGCGACGGCGGCGATGAGGAGGAGCACGAGCAGGCACCCCAGCGTCGACCGGCCGTGCCGCGCCGTCACCATTGCGACTGCGCGCCCTCGATGAGCGCCGTGACGATGTCCTCGAGGGCCTGCTGCCGACCCTCCTCCTCGCGGCTCTCGTCGTACTCGCCGGTGACGACGAGCCCGTTCCGCTCCCAGAGGGTGCGGCCGGTGGTCTGGTCGACGATCGCGATGTCGAGCGCGAGCTCGAGCCGGCGCCGGCCCCCGGCGGCGGCCTGCCGGTCCGCGGCGAGCGCCATCGGAATGTCGGTCTCGTAGCGGCGCAGCGTGCCGCGAATCACCGCGTCGGCGCGATCCTCGGCGGCGGGCCGGAGGTGCAGCCAGCGCTGCACCCCTTCCTCCAGCTCCTGCGTCAGCTCGATCTGGAGGTCGGGCGACGTCGTGAGGTTGTCGAACGGGATGATCGCGACGGTGCGGATGTGGTCCGGCAGGCCGCCGCCGGCGAATCCGTACCACCAGCACCCCGCGAGCAGGGGAAGCAGCAGCAGGACGGCGGGGCGCAGCCTACGGACGCCAGATGGACGCATCGAAGGCAGGAGTACGCTCGGCGCGAGTGACGGAGATGACCAGGGCGCGCCGGTCGCCACGGTGGTCGTAGCGGACGCCGCCGTCGGCGCGGCGGACGACGGACTCGACGACGCGGCCGTCCACGATGCGGTCGAGCGCGGTCAGCCGATCGCCGACGAATGTAACGCGCCAGATGGGGTCGCGTCCAATGTCGGCGCGCAGCGTGTCGCCGGCGACGCGCGCCGTCGTGTCCGGCGACGCCGGAACGGCGAGCCGGCCGAACGCCGCCCAGAGCACCGGCGGCGGCGGGAGGAAGCGGTGCACCATGTCCCCGCCGGGTGCGACGACGATGTCGCCGAGCAGAAAGGCGGAGCCGCTGCCGAATCCGCCCGCGAGGAAGAGGTCGAGCCGGGCGCTGTCGGGCGGCGCGACGCGCGCGACGCCGTCGCCGCGCGCCGAGAGCTCGGCGTCCTCGTAGCTCCAGTCGAAGACGAACCGCTGGTGGTGCGAGGGAAGCGCGCCGACCGGGAGCACGGCGGGCGCCGGCGCGCCGGGGAGCGCGGCAGCGCGCGGCGGCAGGCAGCCGACGAGGCCCAGCGCGAGCGATGCGAGCAGGAGCGGCGCGACGCCGATGTCCACGCGGCGGCTACGCCGGCTGCCGGCCGAGCAGCTCGCGCGTCGCCGGCGGAAGCGCGACGGGACGGCCGTCGCCGTCGATGGAGACGAGCGTCGTGCGGGCGGAAACGAGGCGGTCGCCGGTATCGGCATTCGTGATCACGTAGTCGAACGTGATGGCGCGCGAGCGCACGCTGTCGAGCGTGGTCTCGACGCGGATGCGGTCGTCGTAGCGCGCCGGTGCATGGTAGCGGATGCTCGCGTCGGCGACGGCGAGCCCGACACCCTCGCGCTCGAGCTCCGCGTAGGTCCTGCCGAGCGCGCGGATGTAGTCGGTCCGCCCCATCTCGCACCAGACGAGATAGTGCGAGTGGTACACCACGCCCATCTGGTCGGTCTCCGCGTAGCGGACCCGAAACTCGGTCGTCGTGCTGCGTGCGCTCATCGTGACGATGGAAGCGTGTGCGCGCGGATCGCGGCCGCGTCCGGCGAAGGTGGACGGGCTCCGGTCGTTTGTAAAGATAACGCGTCCGCGCTAGAATCCCCGCGTGCTCCCTTCTCCGACCTACGTCATCGGCGACATCCACCTCGGCGCTGCGCCGCCCGAGGTCGAGCGCGCGCTGCTCGGCTTCCTTCGCGCCCTGCGCGAGCGTCGCGGCGACGGCACGCTGCTCGTCAACGGCGACCTGTTCGACTTCTGGTTCGAGTGGCGGACGGTCATCCCCCGTTCCGGCTACCGCACGCTCGCCGCGCTGGCCGAACTGTCCGAGAGCGGCATGCCGGTGCTCTTCGTCGCGGGAAACCACGACTGCTGGGGCGGCGATGCGCTGGAGCGCGGCGCGGGACTGCGCTATCACGTGGGCCCGTGGCGCGGCACGCTCGCGGGGTGGCGCTCGCTCGTCGAGCACGGGGACGGACTGCGGAAGCAGGAGGATCGCCGCTACCGGCGGCTCCGCTCGGTGCTGCGGCACCCGCTCTCGGCCCGGGCGTTCCGCCTGCTGCATCCGGACCTGGCGAGCCGCGTGGCGACGGGGAGCTCGGAGGCGAGCCGGACGCATCGCGCACGGGATGGCGGGGCCGGGCTTCGTCGCGTCGCGCACGACGCGCTCGCCGCGGACCCCTCGCTCGAGCTCGTGATCTACGGCCACTCGCACGTGGCCGCGCTCGAGCGCGCGCCATCCGGCGGCGTCTACGCGAACGCGGGGTCGTGGCTCGATGCGCCGACGTTCCTGCGTCTCACCCCGGAGCGCGTCGAGCTCCGCCGCTGGACGGGGTCAGCCGAGGGTGAGCGTCTCGACGCGATCGATCGCGGCGCCGAGAAAGCGCTGGCCTAGCGCGAGGAACTGCTGGGGCGCGTCGGAGGCGATGAAGCGGTGCCGGGGCGCCGCGCTCTTCGGGGCGAGCAGTCCCAGGCGATCGAGCTCGCGTCGCGTCGCCGCAGCGGTCTGCTCGGCGCTGTCGATGAGCCGGACGTCGCCGCCGACGGTCTCGCCGATGAGCCGCTTGAG
Source organism: Gemmatimonadaceae bacterium (assembly GCA_036375115.1). Classification (GTDB taxonomy): domain Bacteria; phylum Gemmatimonadota; class Gemmatimonadetes; order Gemmatimonadales; family Gemmatimonadaceae; genus DASUSM01. The sequence continues at coordinate 5,884 of DASUSM010000166.1, forward strand.
GAGCGGGTAATGCGTGCAGCCGAGGACGAGCGTGTCCACGTGCGCGTCGGCGACCGGCGCGAGGTACTCGCGCGCGATGAGGCGCGAGGCCTCCGAGTCGAGCCACCCCTCCTCGACGAGCGGCACGAAGAGCGGACAGGCGCGC
>DASUSM010000167.1:0-14091 GCA_036375115.1 Gemmatimonadaceae bacterium
TCACGACCGGCTCTTCCTCGGGCAGCCGGAGTGGAGCAACGAGCGGAACCCGAAGGGCCTCTACGCCGGCTACGCGCGCGAGCTCGCGCTCGACGTGTCGCGGTGGGAGCAGTGCTACGACGACCGCACGCACGTGCCGACGATCATGGCCAACAAGGCCGAGGGGGAGCGGCGGCAGATCAGCCAGACGCCGACGTTCGTGATCGGGAACCGCGTCGTGCCCGGCGCGATCAGCTACGACCAGTTCCGCGCTCTCGTCGACACGGCCCTCGCGCAGGCGCGCGCCGCGGCCCCGGCCGACGGCACCGCGCGCGATACGGCGGCCGCGCCCGCCGGCGCGTCGCGCTGAGGAGGACGCGTGACGAAGCGGATGACGATCGCGGGTCTCGCGCTCGCCGGGCTCTTCGTCGCGCTCTACCTGACGCTCTACAAGATGGGCGTCATCGGCGAGATCGCCTGCTCGATCGGCTCGTGCGAGACGGTGCAGCTGAGCCGGTGGGCGACGCTCGGCGGCCTTCCGGTGGCGGCGTGGGGGATCGGCTTCTACGCCCTCACGCTCGCACTGGCGTTCGCCGGCACGCTCGACCGCCACGCCGACTCGCCACGCATCTCCCTCCTGCTCGTGCTCCTCACCGGGTGGGGGGTGATCTTCTCGACGTGGCTCACCTGGCTGGAGCTCTTCGTCATCGACGCCATCTGCACGTGGTGCGTCGTCAGCGCGGTGATCGTCGTGGCACTGTTCGTCGTCGCCCTGCTCGACTGGCGGGAGACGAAAGCGCTCGGCGCGGATGCGCCGAGCGCGGACGACGGATCGCGGGACATCGAGGCCGGGGCGGACCCGGCCTGACCGCCGCTAGGCGCGCCGCACCGCCCGCTGCCGGTCGCTCGCCTCGTTGAGTCGCAGCACCGGTCGCGCATCCTCCTCGGCCCGCGCGTCCTCGCGGGCGCGGCGGCGGTACGGGACGAGATCCTGCCCGAGGGCGACGAGCGTGCGCGTCGCGACGGTCGAGGCGAGCGGCTCGGGGATCCCCATCTCGCGGATGTACGTGTCGATCGCGCGGTCGAAGGGGAGGTCCTCGGCCAGCGTGTCGACGAACATCAGGGCGTTGTCCACGTGCGCGCGGACGACCGACTCCTCCGCACGCGCCTGCGCGAGCCGGAGGCGTCGCTCGGCGTTGGGGTGCAGCTTCCGCGCGAAGATCGTCTCGGGAAAGAGCCGGCCGAGCATGGTCGCCACCTGGGAAGGGTCGTCGAGCCGGCCGACGTCGCCGGCCAGCGCCAAGCTTAGGGCACGAGTCGTACCAGGGCCAGACTTGCAAATTGCGAGTCGGAGCGGTGCGACACCCCGAACGACGTATCCCCTCGTCGCCCGGAGAATTCCCCGCGCGCGCCATGTCCGCCCGTCGGCCTCGACGCGGATGCCACCCGAGCGACGGCGACCGCCAGAGAGCGCCGTTCGCCGTTCGCCGAGTGCCGAGTGCCGAGCGCCGAGCGCCGAGCGCCGAGCCCCCGCCCTCCCGCCCGACCTACCCTTCCTTGTCCTCGTACATCTCCTTCAGCTGCGCCACCACCGCCGGGTCCGCCAGCGTCGTCGTGTCCCCCAGCGCCCGTCCCTCCGCGATGTCGCGTAGCAGGCGGCGCATGATCTTCCCCGAGCGCGTCTTCGGTAGGTCGGCGGAGAAGAGGATGTCGTCCGGCCGCGCGATCGCGCCGATCTTCTCGGCGACGAAGTCGCGGAGCTCCTCGCGCAGGTCGTGGCTCGCCTTCCGGCCGTCGCGCAGGCTGACGAAGGCGGCGATCGCCTGCCCCTTCAGCTCGTGCGCCTTGCCGACGACGGCTGCCTCGGCGACCGCGGGGTGCTCGACGAGCGCGGACTCGACCTCCATCGTGCCGATGCGGTGGCCGGCGACGTTGAGCACGTCGTCCACGCGGCCGAGGATCCAGTAGTAGCCCTCCTCGTCGCGCTTCGCGCCGTCACCGGGGAAGTAGAGGTCGGGACGCCCCTCCCACTTCGAGAAGTACGTGCTGACGTAGCGCGCATCGTCGCCCCAGATCGTGCGGAGCATCGACGGCCACGGCTTCGTGAGGGCGAGCAGCCCGCCGCCGACCTCGATCTCCTCGCCCGTCGAGTCGAGCAGCGCGGCGGAGAAGCCGGGGAGCGGGCGCGTCGCCGATCCGGGCTTCGTCGCCGTCAGCGCGGGGAGCGGGGAGATGACGATCGCTCCGGTCTCGGTCTGCCACCACGTGTCGACGATCGGGCAGCGTCCGCCGCCGATGTTCTCGTGGTACCAGATCCAGGCCTCGGGGTTGATGGGCTCGCCGACGGAGCCGAGGAGGCGCAGGCGCGAGAGGTCGTGCTTCTCGGGGTGCTGCGTCCCCCACTTCATGAAGGCGCGGATGGCGGTCGGCGCGGTATAGAAGATCGTCACGCCGTGGCGCTCGCAGATCTCCCAGAAGCGGTCGCGCTCGGGCCAGTCGGGGGCGCCCTCGTACATGACGCAGGTCGCGCCGTTGGCGAGCGGACCGTAGGTGAGGTAGGAGTGCCCCGTCACCCAGCCGACGTCGGCGGTGCACCAGAAGACGTCCTCCTCGCGGAGGTCGAAGACCATGCGCGTCGTCGCGGCGACGCACGTCATGTAGCCGCCGGTCGTGTGGACGATCCCCTTCGGCTTCCCCGTCGTTCCCGACGTGTAGAGGATGTAGAGGACATCCTCCGCGTCAATCTTCTCCGGCTCGCAGTGGATCGGCGCGCGGGCCATGAGGCGGTGCCACCAGAGGTCGCGTCCTTCCTGGATCGTCGCGAACGCTTCGTCGCCCTGCGCTCCCGGGCGGCGCATGACGACGACGACGTGCTCGATCGACGGCGTCTCCTCGAGCGCCTTGTCGGCGTTGCGCTTGAGCGGGACGATCTGGCCGCGGCGGTAGCCGGCGTCGGCGGTCACGAGGACCTTCGCCTTCGCGTCGTTGATGCGGTCGCGCAGGGATTCGGGGGAGAACCCGCCGAAGACCACGGAGTGGATCGCGCCGATGCGCGCGCAGCCGAGCATCGCGATCACGGCCTCGGGAGTCATCGGCAGGTAGATGGCGACGACGTCGCCCTTCTTCACGCCGAGCTCGCGGAGGACGTTGGCGAACTTGCTGACCTCGATGTAGAGGTCCCAGTACGTGAGGGTGCGCCGGTCGCCGGGCTCGCCTTCCCAGACGAGCGCCGCCTTGTTGCGGCGCGCGGTCTTCACGTGGCGATCGAGGCAGTTGACGGAGGCGTTGAGCTTTCCGCCGACGAACCACTTCGCGTGCGGCGGCGTCCACTCGAGCACCTTCGTCCAGGGCTCGAACCAGTCGAGCTCCCGGGCGCGCTCGGCCCAGTAGCCCTCGGGGTCGCGGCTCGCGCGCGCGTAGATCCCGGGGTCGGCCACGGCCGCGCTCTCGCGGAAGGAGGCGGGGGGCTCGAACTTCCGGTGTTCCTGCAGCAGGACGTCGATGTCGGTCATGGGGGGATTGTGGGGCCGCGCGGGGCGAACGTCAACGGCGATGGCGCTCGGCGCTCGGCGCTCGGCGCTCGGCGCTCGGCGGGGCGGCGAGGCCGGCGCGCCTGGCGCAGCTCGTCGGCGGGACGACTCCGCCTTATGGCTGTGTGTTTCACGCGGAGGGCGCGGAGATCCGCGGAGCAAGGCGCCGTGGGCGTTCCGGGTGCGTCGCGCCACGAGCCGTGAATGTATCGGGGGAACTGCTCGGCGCTCACCATTCCTCGCGCCGGCGCGCGAGTCCGTCCAGGCACACCCCCGAAGAATTCATCGGCTCGGTCGCGACGACGTCCCCCGGGCGCGCACCGTCCGAGTCGTACGCAGGAGGAATCGGATGCATCCGATGGATCGGATGCATCCGACTCCCTTTTTCGTCGATGCCGCTCCGAGCGGCCGTTCTCGGCGGAGCTCTGCGCCCCCGCGTGAAGCAGACGGCGACTGGGGAGTCGTTCCTGAAGAGATGTGCCGGCTGCTCCGGTATGCTGGCGGGGGAACGCGGCGGCGGTTACACTCTGCGCCGACCTGACCCGGAGAAGCTCGCATGTCGGCGGTGTCCGACGCGGCGGTGTCGTCGCGTCCCGAGGAGATCTCGCGCTCGCGTCTGTGGCAGGTGATCGGCGCCTCCTCGGCCGGCACGATCATCGAGTGGTACGACTTCTACATCTTCGGCAGCCTCGCGACGCTGATCGCGGCGAAGTTCTATCCCGAGGGGAACACCCTCGTGAACTTCCTGCGGACGCTCGCCACCTTCGCCGTGGGCTTCGCCGTGCGCCCCTTCGGCGCGCTCGTCTTCGGGCGCATGGGGGACATCATCGGCCGGAAGTACGCCTTCATGGTCACGCTCCTGATCATGGGCGGCTCGACGGCGGCGATCGGGATCCTCCCGGGCTACGGGACGATCGGCGTGGCGGCGCCGATCATCCTCGTCGTCCTCCGCCTCCTCCAGGGTCTCGCGCTCGGCGGCGAGTACGGCGGCGCGGCGGTGTACGTCGCCGAGCACGTGCCGGACGCGAAGCGGGGCTTCTACACCGCGTTCATCCAGACGACGGCGACGCTCGGCCTCTTCGTCTCGCTGCTCGTCATCCTCGCCGTGCGGTCGGTGCTGAGCCCGGAGGCGTTCTCCGAATGGGGGTGGCGCATCCCCTTCCTCCTCTCGGTCGTGCTCGTCGTCTTCTCGTACTACATCCGCGTGCGGATGGCGGAGTCGCCGCTCTTCACCGCGCTGAAGTCGCAGGGGAAGACCTCGGTGGCGCCGATCCGCGAGAGCTTCGGCTCCGCGGAGCGGATGAAGGTCTTCTTCCTCGTCCTGCTCGGCGCGACGGCGGGACAGGCCGTCGTCTGGTACACGGGGCAGTTCTACGCCCTGTTCTTCCTCCAGACGGTGCTCGAGGTCCCGCTCACGACGTCGTACATCATCGTCGCCGTCGCGCTCGCGCTCGGGACGCCCTTCTTCCTCGTCTTCGGCGCGCTCTCCGACCGCATCGGGCGGAAGAAGGTGATGATGGCGGGCAACCTGATCGCCGCGCTCTCGTACTACCCGATCTACCGCGCGATGTCGGCGTACGCCGACCCGCTCGATCCGGTGATGCTCACGCTGCTCGTCTTCGTGCAGGTGATCTTCGTGACGATGGTGTACGGGCCGATCGCCGCCTTCCTCGTCGAGGCCTTCCCGGCGCGCATCCGCTACACGTCGCTCTCGCTGCCGTATCACTTCGGCAACGGGTGGTTCGGCGGATTCCTCCCGCTGATCGCGACGTGGGCGGTGGCGGCGACGGGGAACATCTACGCGGGGCTCGTCTACCCGATCGTCGTCGCGCTGATGACGTTCGTCGTCGGCACGCTGGCGCTGCGCGAGCGGAAGGACCACCGGCTGTGGGACGAGGTGGACGCGTAGGGCGACCTTCTCTCGCCGCCTGGCTCCTCCAGGAAACGCGTTCGACTCCTCCGGGTAGTTCCACTCCTCCGAGACGTTCGACTCCTCCGAGACAGTTCGAGTCCTCCGAGAGGTTCGAGTCCTCCGAAAAGGGGCTCGGATGCATCCGATGCATCGGATGCATCCGATCCTTTTTTCGTTGGTGACCGGCGCGGCGACGTCCACCGTGCGGCGGCGAGGGTGCCCGGCTCGCACCCCCCGGCGCCGAGATGGGATCGCGGAGCCCGGCACCCCGCTCTCGTTCACATCCTGGACATTGACACTGTCGCGAATCGCGACAGGCAGGCTGCAAACCGTGTTGCGAATCACAGTGCCGGAATCGCGGTGTACGGCTTCTGGGCACCCGGTAAGTTGTTGAACGGCAGGGCGATGACTCAACGGCCTCGGCTGGCACGCGCTTCGCCTTACCGGTGGGCACAACCGAAGCACCCTGTCAGAACACCCGACAATAGCACACCCGTCGCGAGGCGGGGCCGCAAAGCCAGGAGTCTCTCAGCCGATCGAGAGATCGTCCGGTTGCCGAAGGTCTGAGCAGGTGACGCCACGCCGACATCCATCCATCGGTGAGGGAGACCCCATGCTAGCCGTTGGCCTTGCGCCCCACTCCGCGCACCACTCGGAGGACAGAATGCACATGGCTGCGGCTGATTCGTCGGTCCTGATGGCGCCCGAGCGCGTCGTGTCCGACACCCGTGCGGAGTTCCGGAAGATCGCGCTCGAGTTCGTCGAGCGTGCGGCGGCGGAAGAGGGGAAGGCGGCGGCGATCGATCTGAGCCAGACCGCGGAGGTCGATGCGAGCGGGCTGGGGATCCTCGTCCTCGTCCAGAAGCGCGCGAAGGAGCTCGGCGTCTCGCTGACGCTGCGCAAGGTCCCGACGCAGGTGCGCTACCTGCTGCTGCTCACGAAGCTCGATCATCTCTTCGAGTTCGCGGACTGACCACCGTCTGGAACCCGATGCATCAGCGGCCCCGACCGGTTCACCGGCCGGGGCCGCGGGCTTATTATGGGGCATGTCGCCCCCCTCGCCCGGCGTCGAAGGGATCTCCGCGTCGACGGCCGCGGACTCGCCCCTCCTCGTCGAGGCGGTCGGGCTGACGCGCGCCTTCCGCGCGCGGCGCGCCGTCCAGGAGGTGAGTCTCGCCCTCCGCGCCGGCGAGTGCCTGGCGCTCTTCGGCCCGAACGGGGCCGGGAAGACGACGCTGCTGCGGATGCTCGCCGGCCTGCTGCATCCGACGGCGGGGGAGGCGCGGATCGACGGCGCGCGGCTCCCCGGCGGCGCGGAGGTCCGCTCGCGCGTCGGGCTCATCTCGCACCAGAGCATGCTCTACGCGGCGCTCACCGCGCGCGAGAACGTCGAGTTCTCGGCGCGGCTGCACGGCGTCGCCGACGCGGCGGACGCGGCCGAGCGCGCGCTCGCCGCGATGCGCGTGGCCGACCGCGCCGACGCGCCCGTGCGCTCGCTGAGCCGCGGCCTGCAGCAGCGGGTGTCGATCGCGCGCGCGATGGTCCACGAGCCGGGCGTCGTCCTGCTCGACGAGCCGTTCACGGGGCTCGACGACGCCGGCGCGCGCGCGCTGACGGCGGCGCTCGAGACGCTGCTCGGCGCCGGCGCCGCGCTCGTCCTCGTGACGCACAACCTCGGCGAGGGGCTCGCGCTCGCGACGCACGCGGCGGTGATGCGGGCCGGCCGGCTGGTGCGCCTCGAGCGCCGCGACCGCATCGACCCCGCGGGGTTCGCGGCGCAGTACCGCGAGCTCGTGGCGACCGCATGAGGGCCCGCGTCCCGGGGCTGCTCGCCGCCTCCTGGCTCGTCGCGCGGAAGGACCTCGCGATCGAGCTCCGCACGCGGACGGCGTTCTTCTCGGCGCTCGTCTTCGCCCTGCTCGCGGTGACGATCTTCTACTTCGCCTGGGACGCGACGGCGGTGCCCCCCGGCGACCTCGCGCCGGGCGTGCTCTGGGTGATCTTCACCTTCGCCGGGCTGCTCGGACTGCACCGCTCGTTCGGCGTCGAGCACGCCGACCGCGCGATCGACGCGTTGCTCGGCGCGCCGATCGAGCGCGAGGCGATCTTCCTCGGGAAGGCGATGGCGAATTACGTCTTCGTCGTCGCCGTGCAGCTCGTCGCGATCCCGGCGGTGGTGCTGCTCTACAACCTCGACCCGTCGGCGCTGCCGACGCTCGTCGCGCTGACGCTCGTCGCGGCGGTCGGGCTCGTCGCGGTCGGGACGCTCTTCGGCGCGATGACGGCGAACACGCGCCTCGCCGAGCTGCTGCTGCCGATGCTCGCGCTCCCCTTCTTCGTCCCGATCGTGCTCCCCGCGGCGCAGGCGACGGCGCGGCTCCTCGCCGGCCGGCCGGCGTCCGAGGCGTGGGAGTGGCTCCGGATCCTCGTGGCCTTCGACGTCGTCTTCCTCACCGCGTGCGCGCTGGCGTTTCCGTATACGCTGGAGGATTAGGGCGGGCCCCTGGGCCCTGGGCCCTGGGCCCTCGGCGCTCGGCGCTCGGCGCTCGGCGGGACCGCGGCATGTCGGGTGAGAGGTACGGGATTATCTTGAGGGCGATGCACCCCCTTCTTCACCGGATTCTCCGTCGGCAGTGACTTCACCTTCCCTTCGCTCTCCCGCGCGGGATGGCGCGATCGCTGCGCCGCCCGCCGGCGCCGCGCGGCGCGCGACATCGGGCTTCGACTGGATGTTCGCGATCGTCGCGCTCGCGATCGTCGCGACGTACGTCCGCGCGATCGCCTTCACGCCGCTCGAGGCGATGCAGGGCGCGGCGCAGAAGATCTACTACATCCACGTTCCCTCGGCGTGGGTCGCGTTCCTCGCCTTCTTCGTCGTCGCCGTCACCGGCCTCCTCTGGCTCTGGCTGCGCGACGACCGGCTCGACCGCATCGCCGAGAGCTCGGCGGAGGTCGGCGTCGTCTTCACGACCGTGGTCCTCGTCACGGGCCCGCTCTGGGGGCGCCCCGTCTGGGGGACGTGGTGGACGTGGGACGCGCGCCTGACGTCCACGCTCTTCCTCTGGTTCGTCTACCTCGGCTACCTCGTGCTCCGCGGCGCGATCGAGGACCGCGCGCTGCGGGCGCGCTACTCGGCGGTGCTCGGCGCGCTCGGCGCGCTGCTCATCCCCTTCATCCACCTGAGCGTGTACATGTTCCGCACGCTCCATCCGCTGCCGATCATCGGAAAGCCGTCGCGGCCGTCGCTGCCGTCCGAGATGCTCGTGACGTTCTTCCTCGCGCTCGGCACGTTCACGCTGATGTACGTGGCGCTCCTTCGCGCGCGCTATCGCTACGCGACGGCGCGCGACCGCGCGCTCGACGCGCTGGAGGAGTGATGCCTCGCAACGAGGGGTACTACTACGCCGCCTACGCGCTGAGCGCGCTCGTCTACGTCGGCTACGCGGTGAGCATCTGGTGGCGGGCGCGGGAGCTGGACCGGAAGGCGCGGTGACGGCGTCGGCGCCCGTCGCCCTCGTCGGCGCGGGCCCGGGCGATCCCGGCCTCCTGACCGTCCGCGGACGCGAGCTGCTCGAGCGCTGCGACGCGGTCGTCTACGACGCGCTCGCCAACCCCGCCCTCCTCGCGCACGCGCGCGCCGGCGGGCGCGCGGTCGAGCTGCACGACGTCGGCAAGCGCGGCGGGAGCCGCGAGTCGGCGCGCCAGGAGGAGATCAATGCCCTCCTCGTGCGGCTCGCGCGCGAGGGGAAGCGCGTCGTCCGGCTGAAGGGGGGCGACCCGTTCGTCTTCGGGCGCGGCAGCGAGGAGGCCGCGGCGCTCGCCGCAGCCGGGATCCCCTTCGAGGTCGTCCCCGGCGTCACCGCGGGAATCGCGGCGCCCGCCTACGCCGGCATCCCCGTCACGCACCGCGGCGTCGCCACCTCCGTCACCTTCGTCACGGGAAGCGAGGATCCGGCGAAGGAGGAGACGCAGGTGGACTGGGGCGCGCTCGCGCGCGCCGGCGGGACGATCGTGCTGTACATGGGAGTGCGCACGCTGCCGCGCATCGCGGAGGCGCTCGCCGCCGGCGGAATGCCCGGCGACACGCCGGCCGCCGCGGTCGAGTGGGGGACGTGGCCGCGGCAGCGCACGGTGGTCGCGACGCTCGCCACGCTCGCCGCGGCGGCGGCGGCGGAGGGGATCGGCGCGCCGACGATCACGGTCGTCGGTCCCGCCGTCGCGCTGCGCGAGACGATCGCCTGGTTCGACCGGCGCCCGCTCTTCGGGCGGCGCGTCCTCGTGACGCGCGCCGAAGCGGGCGCCTCGGCGCTGCGCGAGCCGCTCGCGGCGCTCGGCGCGGAGGTGCTCGAGCTCCCCGCCACGCGCATCGAGATGCTCGACGCCGCGCCGCTCGAGGCCGCGCTCCGGCGCCTCGCCGACTACGATTGGGTCGCGTTGACGAGCGTGAACGGCGTGGCGCGCTTCTGGGAGGTGCTGCGCGCGGTCGGGCTCGACGCGCGAGCGCTCGCGGGAACGCGGCTGTGCGCGGTCGGGCGCGTGACCGCGGACGCCCTCCTCGCGCACGGCCTCGCGGTGGACGTCGTACCGGCGCGCTTCGTCGCCGAAGGGGTGCTCGAGGCGATGCGGGAGCGCGACGACGTGCGCGGCCGGCACGTGCTCTACGTCGCCGCCGAGGGCGCGCGCGACGTCCTGCCGAACGGTCTCGAGGCGCTCGGCGCGCGGGTGGACGTCGTCGCGGCGTACCGCTCCGCGCGCGACGGCCGCGGAGGCGAGCTCGTCCGCGCGGAGCTCGAGGCGGGGCGCGTGGACCTCGTGACGCTGACGTCGGCGTCGTCGGTGCGGGGGTACGTCGAGTCGGTGGGGGCGAGCGCGGCGCGGCACGCGCCGGCGGCCTCGATCGGGCCGGTGACGAGCGCCGCGGCGCGCGAGGCGGGGCTCGACGTCGTCGCCGAGGCGCGCGTCTCGACGATCGCGGGGCTCGTCGAGGCGGTGCACGAGCGGCTCGCCGCGCCGCGCGCCTGACGCATCGCGGCGGCGCGTCGCTTGACGCGCGCCCGCGGCACGGGACAGAATGCATCTTCCGCCGCGGCCGCGGCGGCTTCATCACGTCATGGAGGAGTCATGATCCGTTCGTCACAGGCGTTCGGCCTGGCGGCGCTGGGGCTCGCGGCGGCGTGCAGTCCGCCGGCGGCGACGCCCGTCACCCCGGCGCCGGTGCCCGCCGCGACTCCGGCTCCGGCGCCGGCGGCCTTCCAGGTGCCCGTCGAGTACCACACGCTCGACAACGGCCTGCGCGTCGTGCTCTCGCGCGACACGACGGCGCCGACGGCGATCGTCGCCGTCTACTACAACATCGGCTTCCGCATCGAGCCGCGCGACCGCACCGGCTTCGCGCACCTATTCGAGCACATGATGTTCCAGGGGTCGCAGAACCTCGGGAAGATGGAGTTCATCCAGCTCGTGCAGAAGAACGGCGGCGTCCTCAACGGCTCGACGCGGTTCGACTTCACGAACTACTTCGAGATCGTGCCGGCGCACACGCTGCGCACGATGCTCTGGGCCGAGGCGGACCGGATGCGCGGTCTCGCCATCGACAGCGTCAATCTCGCGAACCAGCAGGCCGTCGTGAAGAACGAGGTGCGCGTCAACGTGCTGAACCAGCCGTACGGCGGCTTCCCCTGGCTGGACATGCCGCAGTACGCGAACACGAACTGGTACAACGCGCACAACTTCTACGGCGAGCTCGAGGACCTCGACGCGGCCACCGTCGAGGACGTCCGCTCCTTCTTCCGGACGTACTACGCGCCGAACAACGCCGCGCTCGTCGTCGTCGGCGACTTCGATCCCGCGGAGACGCTCGGCTGGATCCGCGAGTACTTCGCGGGGATCCCGGCCGTCCCGCAGCCGGAGAAGCCGGACCTCGCCGAGCCGCGGCAGACGGAGGAGAAGCGGTTCACGAAGACCGACAAGCTCGCCCCGCGGCCGGCGCTCGCCGTCGCGTACCACATGCCGCCGCGGAACTCGCCCGAGTACTGGGCGATGGGCGTGCTGAACCAGATCCTCCTCGACGGGAAGGACTCGCGGCTCTACCAGGAGCTCGTGCAGGAGCGCGCCCTCACCGGCGATGTGAACGGCGGCATCAACATGCTCGGCAACATGTACAACTACGACGGTCCGATGCTCTGGACCGCCTTCCTCTTCCACGATCGCGGCACGTCGGCCGACTCCGTGATCGCGGCGATCGACGAGGTCGTCGAGCGGGTGCGCACGACGCCGGTGGACCAGGCGACGCTCGACCGGGCGCTCGTGAAGGTGCGCTCCGACTTCTACGAGGACATCGAGGGGTTCGTGGGCTTCGGGCGGGCGGACCTGCTCGCCTCGTTCGCGCTCTTCGACGACGATCCGTCGCGGATCAACCGGATCGAGGAGCAGTTCCGCCAGGTGACGCCGGCGCTGCTGCTCCGCACGGCGCAGGAGTACCTGCGTCCGACCAACCGCACGATCCTCCTCGTCGAGCCAGAAGCCGCGGCCGCGCCGCAGGTGACGCCATGACCCCGCACGTCCGACTCGCCGCGGCGCTCCTCCCGGGAGTGCTCCTCGCCCACGCGCTCGCCCTGCCGGCGCGGCTCCCGGCGCAGCAGGCGCCGCCGGCGCCGGGCGCGCCGCGCGACTTCGTCCTCCCCGCGCAGCGCGAGCTGACGCTGCCGAACGGCCTCGAGGTGACGCTCGTGCCGTACGGCGAGATCCCCAAGGCGACCGTACGGCTCGTCGTGCGCACGGGGAACATCGACGAGACGGCGGAGCAGGTGTGGCTCGCCGACCTCACGGGCGACCTGATGCAGGAGGGGACGACGACGCGCTCCGCCGAGCAGGTCGCGCAGCACGTCGCCGGGATGGGCGGCGAGCTGCAGCTCAACGTCGGCCCCGACGTGACGACCGTGGGCGGCGAGGTCCTCACGCAGTTCGCGCCCGACTTCGTGCGGCTCGTCGCCGACGTCGTGCGCAACCCGGCGCTCCCCGCGTCGGAGCTGCCGCGCCTCAAGGCGGCGCGGGTGCGCCAGGTGAGCATCGCGCGCAGCCAGGCGCAGTCGCTGGCCCTCGAGCGCTTCCGGCAGGCGCTCTACCCGAACCACCCGTACGGCCGCGTCTTCCCGGCGCAGGAGGCGATCGAGGGGTACACGCTCGAACAGATCCGCGCCTTCCACGACGCCAACTTCGGCGCGGCACGGTCGCGCCTCTACATCGTCGGACGGTACGACGAGGCGGCGCTGGAGCGTGCGATCCGCGAGGCGTTCGGCGACTGGGAGCAGGGCGCGCCCGCGCGCCGCAGCCCGCCGTCGCCGACGAGCACCCGCGTCGTCCACATCGTGGACCGGCCGGGCGCGGTGCAGTCCACGATCTACATGGGGCTGCCGGTGGTCGATCCGTCGAGCCCGGACTACGTGCCGATGCTCGTCACGAACGCGCTGCTCGGCGGGTCGTTCGGCTCGCGCATCACGAGCAACATCCGCGAGCGGAAGGGCTACACCTACTCGCCGTTCAGCACCCTCTCGTCGCGCTTTCGCGATGCGTACTGGGCGGAAGTCGCCGACGTGACGACGAACGTGACGGGGGCCTCGCTGACCGAGATCCTGCACGAGATCGACAGCCTCCGCCGCGTCGCCCCGCCCGCCGAAGAACTGCGCGGCATCCAGAACTACCTGGCCGGGACGTTCACGCTCCAGAACTCCTCGCGCTCGGGCATCATCAGCGTGCTCCAGATGGTGGACCTGCACGGGCTCGGCGAGGACTACCTGACGGGCTTCGTGCGGCGCGTGCACGCGGTGACGCCGGCGGATGTCCGCCGCATCGCGGCCTCGTACCTCGATCCGGCCAAGATGACGATCGTCGTCGTCGGCGACCGGAGCGTGATCGCGGAGCAATTGAAGCCGTTCGAGTCGGCGCGGTAGCTTCTCCAGAAAGGGTTCCAGCGACGGGCCCGCCTCCTTCGGGAGGCGGGCCCGTCGGCCGTCCGGGGCAACGGAAATCGACTCTTGACGGACCCGCGAATCGATGCTAGATAGCTAGCAGGATGCTGGAATTCTAGCACGCGCCGCGAAGCCGATCGCGCCGCGCAACCGTACGACGAGGGGGACCGGTGGTCGAACCGCTGCGCAAGCTGCCGCGCCGGGAGCGGCAGATCATGGACGCGCTCTTCGCGCGAGGGGAGGCGACCGTCGCCGACGTCATCGCGACGATGCCCGACCCGCCGAGCTATTCCGCGGTGCGCGCGACGCTCCGCGTCCTCGAGGACAAGGGGCTCGTCGCCCACCGCCAGGAGGGCGCCGCGTACGTCTACGCGCCGAAGGTGGCGCGCGAGAGCGCGAGCCGCGCGGCGCTGCGCGATCTCGTGCGGACGTTCTTCAACGGCTCACCCGAGCAGGCGGCCGTCGCGCTGCTCGAGATGTCGGACACCCGGCTCTCCGAGGCGGAGCTCAAGCGCCTCGCCGAGCGCATCGCGAACGCCAAGAGCGAGGGGAGGTAGCATGGGCTCGTCCACCGTGCTGGAACTGATGCCGCAGGCGAGCGCCTGGATCGCCGTCCTCCTGCTCGCGGCGGCGCAGGGCGCGATGCTCCTGCTCGTCGGCTTCGCGCTCGCCACGGCGATGCGCCAGGCGGTCGCGGCGACGC
>DASUSM010000168.1:0-15305 GCA_036375115.1 Gemmatimonadaceae bacterium
TCGGCCACCAGATCCACGCCCCACATCTGCTGCTCGAGCCCTCGCTTCACGTACTGTCCGACGGTCGGATCGTCCTCGATCACCAGGATCTTCATCGGGGGCTCGAGCGGTCGTGTCAGCCGGTGCGTGGTCGCTGGAATCCGTACTCGCGGATCTTGCGGTAGAGCGTCTTCGAGGAGATGCCGAGCGCCTGGGCGGCGCGCCCCTGGTGCCAGTTCGACTGCCGCAGCACCGACTCGATGTGCCGGCGCTCGAGGTCCGCGAGCGAGAGCGAGCCGCCCGCCCCGGCGCCCGGCCCCGCGCCGTTCGCCGGCGTGAGCGGCAGGTCCTGCGCCTTGATCACGCCGTCCGTCGCGAGGAGCACGGCGCGCTCGATGACGTTGCGCAGCTCTCGCACGTTGCCGGGCCACGAGTACGCCTGGAGCGCCGCGACGGCGTCGTCCGCCAGCGCCGGCGGGTTCGCCCCGCCGTACCGCCTCAGAAAGTGATCGGCGAGGAGCGGAATGTCCACCACGCGCTCGCGCAGCGGCGGGAGCGCGATGCTGATCGTGTTGACGCGGTAGTACAGGTCGGAGCGGAAGTGGTTCTCGGCGACCATCGCCGCGAGGTCCTTGTTCGTCGCCGCGACGATGCGGACGTCCACCTCGACCTTCTGCGTCCCGCCGACCCGGAAGAAGCTCGACTGCTCGAGCGCGCGGAGGAGCTTCCCCTGGAGCTTCGGGTCGAGCTCCCCGATCTCGTCCATGAAGAGCGAGCCGCCGGCGGCGAGCTCGAACAGGCCGGTCTTGCGGGCCAGCGCCCCGGTGAAGGCGCCCTTCTCGTGGCCGAACAGCTCGCTCTCGAGGAGGTTCTCGGCGATCGCCGCGCAGTTGATGTCGACGAGGGGTCCCTCCGCCCGTGAGGAGAGCCGGTGGAGGGCGCGCGCGACGAGCTCCTTCCCCGTCCCCGACTCGCCGGTGATCAGGACGGGCGAGTCGCTGCGCGCGACTTTCTCGACGAGGGCGAGCACGGCGCGCATCGGCTGGTACTGCGTGAGGATCTCCGGCACCGCCTCGACCCGCTCGAGCCGGTTCTGCAGCACGACGTTCGCCTTCGCGAGCTGGCGCTTCTCCCACGCGCGGCGGACGAGGACGTCGATCTCCGCCATCCGGTACGGCTTCGAGAGGTAGTCGTAGGCGCCGAGCTTGATCGCCGTGATCGCCGTCTCGATGGTCCCGTTGCCGGTGATGATGATGACCTCCGGCGGCGTCGGCTCCTCGCGGATCTGCCGCAGCACCTCGAGCCCGTCCACCTCGGGCATGACGATGTCGAGGAGGGCCACGTCGAACGCCTCGGCGCGCAGCGCGGCGAGCGCGGCGCGTCCGTCGCGCGTCGTCGTCACCTGGTAGCCGCGGCCGGTGAGGAAGTTCTCGAGGATGCTGCCGAGGTTCTGCTCGTCCTCGGCGACGAGCACCTTGATCCTGGGAGAAGTCGTCATGTCGTCTGCCCCGCAGGCAGGATGATGCGGAAGGTGCTCCCCTTCCGGGGAGCGCTGTCGACCTCGATCCGCCCGCCGTGATCGGCGATGATGCCGTAGCAGATGGAGAGCCCGAGGCCGGTGCCGCGCCCGGGCGGCTTCGTCGTGTAGAAGGGCTCGAAGATCTTGCGCTTGTCGCCGCGGCGGATGCCGTGGCCCTCGTCGCTCACCTCGGCGACCACGACGTCGCGCCCGCCGCGGCGCGTGCGGATGGTCACCGTGCCCTGCTCCTGCATCGCGTCGACCGCGTTGAGCAGCAGCGCCATGAAGACCTGCACGAGCTGCTCGGGATTGCCGACGACGTCGTCGCCGAGCGCCGGGTCGAGCTCGCGCGCCACGCCGAGCTTCTTGAAGCGCGCGTGGTGCTTGAGGAGGAAGAGCGTCTGCTCGATGACGCCGTTGAGGTCGATGCGGCCCTTCGTGACCGGCTTGGGCCGGCTGAAGTCGAGCAGCCCGTCCACGATCCGCTTGCAGCGGTGCACCTCCTCGTCGATGATGCGGAGGAAGTCGCCCGCCCCCGCGAGCGCGGCGTCGGGCGGCGCGCCCTCCTCGCCGGCGAGGCGCAGCGTGAGGCTCTCCGCGCACGCGGCGATCGTCGCGAGAGGATTGTTGATCTCGTGCATGACGCCAGCGGCGAGCGTCCCGATCGCGGCGAGCTTCTCGGCCTGGGCGAAGCGCTCCTGCGCCTCGCGCCAGTCCGTCACGTCCTCGCCGATCGTGATCACGTGCGTGACGGAGGCGTCGTCCATCCGCATCGGGATCTTCGACAGGCGGTAGGAGCGCGGGTCGCCGGTGGTCTCGGAGACGACCTCGAACTGCTGGATGCGTCCGGTCGCGAAGACGTCGTCGAACTCGTGGCGCAGCAGCTCGGCGGGCTGGCGGTGGAGGATCTCGAAGATCGTCCGTCCGATCGCCTCCTCGCGCGAGACGCCCTGCGTCCCCGTCTCGCGCTTGCGGTTCCACGCCTGGATCCGGTACTCCCGGTCGATGACGTAGAGCCCGAGCGGAAGGGAATCGATGATCCGCTGGGTGAAGCGCCGCTGCTCCTCCATCTCCTGCGTGCGCAGCTCGACCTCGCGCTCGAGCTGCCGGAGATACTCGGCGTGCGTCACGGCGGGGGTCAGCAGGTCGGCGACGGTGGCGAGGAGGACCCGCGCGTCGGCATCGAGCGGACGCGCCCCGGCGACGGCGAGCGCGCCCACCCGTCGGTCGGCGTACGCGAGCGGCGCCACGACGAGCCTCTCCTCGACAGGGGCGCCGTCCCGCGCAGCATCGAGCGCGGCCCGGACCGCGTCCACCGCGAGCGTGCCGTCGCCGACGCTCCACGCCCGGCCGAGTCCGGAGGGGCGCGCGAGCCAGACCGAGACCTCGCCGGCGCCGAGCGACCCGCGAAGGACCTCGAGCGCGCCGGGGATCGTGTCGTCGAGCTGCCGCGCCTCGGCGAGACGCGCGGCGATGCCGGCGACGGCCGCCAGAGCGGTCGACGGCGGGCGCAGTGCGTCCGGCGGATTCACGGCTGAGGAGCGCGCCACCCGGCCTCGGCGTCGGGGTGAACGGACGGCTCCCGGCTCGGCGCGAGGGCGAGTCAGGGCTGGGACAATATGACCGACGAGCCCCCGTTCAGGTCACATTGCCCAACTGGCAGCGCCACGGCCAGCTTGACCGACTCCTCGTCCAGGATGGCAACTCGTTGTGGGTATGGTGGTTGCCTTCCCCCTGCCGCGGGTGCGAGCGACCGCTCGCAGGCTCCGACGAAACCGAACACGACAATTCACAGGAGGACGACACCGATGATGTACCGCACTTCCATCGCCCCGTTCTTCTCGCTGCGCCGCGACATCGACCGCCTGTTCGAGGACGTGATGGGGCGCGACGGCACGCAGGGAGGCTGGGCGCCGGCCGTGGATGTCCGCGAGGACGAGAACGCCCTCGTGCTCGAGCTGGAGATCCCCGGCGTGTCTCCGGAGCAGGTCGAGGTGACCGCGGAGAACGGGGTCCTCACGATCCGCGGAGAGAAGCGCTCCGAGCGCCGGGAGGACGACGAGAAGCGGCGCTGGCACCTCGTCGAGCGGTCCTACGGCGCCTTCCACCGCGCCTTCCAGCTCCCGAAGGGGGTGGACGAGGGGCAGATCGAGGCCTCGTTCGACCAGGGCGTGCTCACCGTGCGCGTGCCGAAGAGCGCTCTTCCGCAGCCGCGGCGGATCGAGATTCGTGGGACGACGAGCGACGCCGCGCGCGTCTCCGGCCCGGCCGAGTCCCGCGAGGAGATGCGCGCCGGATCGGGCGCTCACGCGGAGGCGAAGAGCCGCTGAGCGCGCCCGCGCACGCCGCGACACGGGCCGGCGACTCCCACGGGGTCGCCGGCCCGTCGCCTACTCCTGCTCGGCGTCGTCGAAGTCATCGGCCTCGTCGCCGGCGAAGCGGTTCCCGACGAACTGCACCTCGAGCTCGGCGACGGGGGCGACGACGACGCGGATGTGCGGGCACGTCTCCGTGCCGCAGCGCTCGAACTCGACCTCGGCGCCGTTGATCAGCACGCGCACGAACGAGCGCCCGCCGACCGGGTGCTCGAGCACCACGGTGAGACCGCCCGGCGGGCGGACGCGCAGGCGGTAGCGCACGCCGTCGTACGGCGCGGCGGCGACGAGACACCCCTCCACGGCGTCGATCTCGAGCTCGGCGCTGCCGACGCGGATCGGCCCGACGGACGCGCGCGTCCATCCGCGCGGCCAGTGCGGGGTGAGACGGAGCCGACGACGCGGCGCGTCGGGCACCGCCCCGAGCAGCCCGGAGACGACCGGAAGGACCACCATGGCCGCCGCGACGGGATCGTCCGGCGCGAAGCCGGCATCGCCGCCGCTCTCGGCATCGACGCCGGCATCGAACGCGCCCTTCGCGCCCTCGTAGCAGAGCGAGGCGACGGCCACGAGGTGCCGGTATCCCGGCTCCTGGCGGTGGGCGCCGAACTCGGCGAGCGCGAGCCACCCGGTGGCGACGGCGCGCGCGGAGTCGCCGTGCACCTCGGGATCGAAGGCCGGATCGTCGCGCGGCACGATGCGCAGGCCGTGCGGCGCCGAGAACGCGGGGCCCTCGAGCGCCTCGAGCGCGGCGGCCACATCGCCGGCCGGCGCCAGCCCGAGCGCGAGCGACTGCGCGACGTCGAGCGGACCGGCGCCGGCGAGCAGCGCGCGGGCCCTCGCCTCGGCGCGCTCGGCGAGCGAGACGCACCGTCCCATCCAGTCCAGCGCCTCGAGCCGCTCGGCGACGCGCGCGACGTCGCGGAGCGCGACGGCGAGCGGCAGCGCCTCCTCGAGCAGCAGGGCACGGGTGGCGAGGTCCGGCAGGTCGGCGACCTCGGCGAACGCCTGCCGGTCGAGGTCGAGGCGCACCGCCTCGAGCGCGCGCTCCGCATGGTCCCACAGCGCCCGCACGGTCGCGTCGTCTCCGCTCCAATCGTCGTAGGCGGCGAGCACACGGAGCCAGCCCGCCGTGGCGCGGTGCGAGCGGTAGCGCGCCACGCCGCTCGTGGAGCATTCGTCGGGCATCCAGCCGGCGGCATCCTGCGCGGCGCCGAGCAGCGCGAGCGCCTGCTTCACCTCGTCGAAGCAGCCGGCGGCGAGCAGGCCGAGCGCCGGCCAGTGCGGATCGGCGAAGCGCGGGCCGAGCGTGTCGTCGGGCGCGTTGTACGGGCCGACGAGTCCCGTCCCGACCCCCGGCGATGTCGCGACCGCGCCCACCAGCCGCACCTTCGCCCACTCGAGCGCGGTGTCGAGGAGCGCGTTCGGCGAGCGCAGCGCGATGTGCGCGTCCTGGAGCATCGCCGTCCATTCCGCGCGGCGCACGGCGAGCTCGCGGAGCCCGTCGCGCGACAGCGAGCGCACGATGCGCGCGAGTCCCGTGCGCCCGCCGACCGTCGCGGCGAAGACGAGCCGCAGCGGCTGCGAGAGCGACGCCGAGACCGTCGCGATCACGCGTGCGGCGTCTCCGTCGACGACCAGCTCCGCGCGCCCTTCCGCGGCGAGCAGCGCGCGGTAGTGGTCGTCCGCGCC
This sequence comes from Gemmatimonadaceae bacterium, assembly GCA_036375115.1. Lineage (GTDB taxonomy): Bacteria > Gemmatimonadota > Gemmatimonadetes > Gemmatimonadales > Gemmatimonadaceae > DASUSM01. The sequence continues at coordinate 5,566 of DASUSM010000168.1, forward strand.
GACGACGACGCAGCTCGCCACGCCCGCGTCGGTGCGCCGGGCGGCGCGGAGCGGGTGCAGCGCCTCCGCCGGCATCGGCGCGGCGAGCGCGAGACCGAGCGGCACCCGAAGGTCGAGCATCGGCGCCTCGACGTCGGCGCGCGAGCGGCCGAGCCGCCGATAGCGGTACTCGACGACGACGATGGGCTCGTGCATGGGCACGAAGATCCGCTCCTCGACGAAGCGCGTGCGCGTCTGGAGGTAGCGCACGATCTGCTCCGGAGACACCTCGACGCTGCGCACGTCGGGGATCTCCTCGTCGATGCGCATCGCGATCGGCCCGTCGAGCAGGCGCAGCGGGTGCATCCAGATCGCGTGCAGCCCGCTCCGCTCGGCGCCGATGGCGAGTGCGCGGCGCCCGGCGAGGGTGAACGGCGCATCGCCGCGCGCGACGGAGCCGAGCGTGATCGGGCTGGCGATCTCGGGGAGGGCGCCGCGCAGCTGCACCGGCGGCACCTCGCCGTCGCCGAGCGGCGGCAGCTCCGCGAAGGGATCGGGCCAGACGACGGGGGCGCGAGGGATGCGGCGCGTGAGCGTCGCGAGCGCGTTGACGAGCATCCGCTCGCGGTGCGCGTCGAGATCGTCCGCGGCGGAGAACCAGAGGTGCGCACCGATGCAGAGGACGCGGCCGGCGCCGATCGCGTACTCCCAGGCGACGGCGATCCCCGGCGCGAGCAGCCCGTCGGCGCGCTCGACGGCCACGACGCGTCCGCGCACGGGCCAGCGAGGGCGGCGGTAGACCGCCTGCTGCCGCCCCTCCGCCATGCCATCGGAGAGATCGGCCCCGCGCGGCAGCTCGTCGAAGAGCGGGTGCGCGCCCCACGCCTGGAGGCCGCGCCGCCCCGGCGGACGCACGTCGTGCTCTTCGGGCCCGACGACGTTCGGCCCGGCCGCCTCCAGCTCGAGCGGGACGACGAGCGGTGTCGCGAGGAGCGTGAGAAGGACGCCCGCCCCGCCGCGCGCCCGCTGCGCGAGCGCACGCGCGACCGGCGCGGAGAGGGCGGGCACCCGGTCCGCGGCATGGATCCAGACGACGTCCGCGACGGCGAGGTCGTGCGGCGTGAGGTCGGCGACGGTCGTCGCGCGGACGTCGTACGCCCACTGCCGCCGCAGCAGATCGAGCGCCGCGCGCTCCTCGCCGGGCCCCTTGCGGCCGCCGACGAAGAGGACGCGCGGCGCGGTCTCGTCGTGCTCGCGGCCGGCGACGATGCGCGGCGTCATCCGCCGACCTCGATCGGGACGCCGAGCAGGCCCTCCCGCTCGCGCCCGTCCACCGTCACGCGCACCCGCTCGCCCTCCACGCGCACGTCGAGCTCGTGCCCGCGGACGCGGAGCCCGGTGAGCTCGGCGAGCTCGAGATCGAACGGGAAGGGATCGATCGTGATGCCGCCGTCGTGCGGGCGGACGCCGAGCACGTACTGGACGATCAGGTCCACGACCCACGACTGCTGCACGTCGTCGAGCAGGCGATGCCGCGAGGCGTGGCCGGTGATCGGGTTGTAGTGCTCGTGACAGTTGGCGCGGTGCAACTCGCCGTCGTGGAACATCATGCGCACGAAGCGGTGGAGCAGCTGCGCGGCCGCGGTGCGCAGGTGCGGCGCGTGCGCGGCCGCGGTACGGGCGAGCGACTCGACGAGATGCGAGTTCGCGTGCGGCCAGACGCGGCCGTTGAACGGCGCGGCGCGCCGCCGTCCCTCGATCTCGCCGCGCGCATTGAAGCGGGGATCGCCGAGCGGGAGCGAGGGCACGGGAAAGTCCGTCCAGAAGCGCGCGGGATCGAGGAGCGTCCGCTCGAGACCCGCCAGGTGCTCGGCGGTCGCGAGGTCCGTCGCGTAGGGGAAGAACGAGGCGGCCGAGGGGTGCCCCGTGCGGCGCTTGCTCGCCGCGTCGACGTCGCTGAAGATGCCGGCCTCCGCGTCCCACATCGTCGAGCGGACGGCGATCATCGTCCGCTCCGCGGCGCGCCGCCACTCGGCCGTGCGTGCCGCGTCGCCAGCGCGTGCCGAGAGGCGCTCGAGGGCGCGGAGCAGCGTGTAGGCGTAGACCGTCGCCTGCACCCCCTTGAGGCGGCCACGAGCGCCGGCGTCGAAGAGACCGGTGCCGGCGCGGTCGCGGTGGGCGACGAGCCAGTCCGCGTGGCGCGCGAGGCGGGGGTACAGCTCGCGCACGAGGTCGTCGTCGGGCGCGCAGGCATCGAGGGCGAGCAGCGCGGCGCCCCAGTCCCCCGCCCCGCCTCCCTCGCCGCCGTCGTCCGCGACGCCGACCCATCCGGGGAGCGAGCCGTCGGCGCGCTGCCTGTCGAGGAGCGTGCGGAGCGCGCCGCGCGCGTAGACCGGATCGTCGAGCCAGCGGAGCTCGCGGGCGTGGCACGGCGCGCCGAGCGCGGTGGCGCGGTGCAGCGGCCCGATCCCCTCGCAGGTCGCGGGGTGCGCGTAGTTCCCCGCGCCCGGCGACACGGCGTTGAGCCAGAGGCCGTACCACCGGTACCAGTAATAGGTCTCGAGGTAGGGGTCGGAGCAGCGGAAGCCGGGCGCGCGCGCGAGGAGCTCCTGCCAGCGCCTGCGGCTCGCGCCGCCGAGCGTGCCCGGGCGGCCGTTCCCCGGAGCGCCCGCGGCGCCTCGCGACGCCGACTCGCCGGCCGCCGTGAGCCGAAGCGCGAAGGTGGCCGAGGCGCCGTCCGCACCGACGACCATCGCGCGGTGCACGGCGGCGAAGAGGACGCCGTCTCCGTCGGCGGCGGCCGCGACGCGCGGGAGCCCCTCCGGTCGCCACTGCTCCACGAACGGGGTGAGCTCCCAGCGCGGCGCCGCGACGTCGCCGTCGGAGCGCGCTGCGCCCCAGGTCGTGCCCCCGCCGAGGCAGCCGAGCTCGCAGCGGACGCGCAGCGCGTCGCCGATCGAGCGCGTGAAGGCGAGCGATCCGCCGGACCACTCGACCGCGCCGGAGACGACCGGACCGGGCTGCGCGCTCCAGGCCACGAGGTGGAGCCGCGTCTCGCGCATCGCCTGGAAGCGCCACTCCGAGGCGAGCACGCCGCCCGGGTGGACCGACCGCACTTCGGTCGCCGTCATCCCGTTCGAGAGCCGGTATTCGACGGTGAGCTCCGCGGGAGTCCAGCGGCGCGACTGCGCGCGGAGCTCGAGCTCCCGGCCATCGGCGTCGAGGACGGCGAGCGTGAAGAGCGGCGCGAGCTCGTGGTCGTAGACGAGGGCCGGATCCCAGAAGCCGGGCGCATCGAGCCAGACGGGCGCGACCGGCGCCCAGAGGATGCCGTCGCCGCAGCCGAGGTACCACTTGTCGTCGCGCGCCAGGAGCTCGATCGGGTCGATCATCCCCGCATCACGATCCGGGGGGGGTCGGGGTCACCTGGCGCACGGCGGGGCGCGGTCAGGCGAGCGCCGCGATCCGCTCGAGGATCTCCCGGTTCTCGCGCCGCTGTCCGGGCGTCTCCTCGACGTGCGCCCAACGCACGATCCCGTCGCGGTCGACGAGGAAGTAGGCGCGCTGGGAGCAGAAGGTGTCCTCGCGCAGCACGCCGTAGCGGCGCGAGACCTCGCGCCTGAAGTCGCTGAGGAGGTCCACCTTCATCGCGTGCTTCGCCTTGAACTCCTTCAGCGTCGGGATCGAGTCCACGCTCAGCGGCAGCACGACGGTCCCGGTCGCGGCGAGCGCGTCCCAGTCGTCGCTGAAGGCGCACAGCTCGGCCGTGCAGGTGCTCGTGAAGGCGAGCGGGAAGAAGGCGAGGAGGACGTTGTTCCTCCCCCGGAAGGACGAGAGGGTGACCTTCTCCCCCGACGTCGAGGCGAGGGTCAGATCGGGCGCCGTCTCGCCGACGGCGGGGGGACGCTGCTGGGTGTCGACGGCGGTCATCGCGCTCGCGGTTCGGTGTCCGGCCGGAAGCTATCCGCTCCCAGGAGGAGCGACAAGGAAGCTCGGCTCGAGGGAGACGCGACGCGGCCCGGAGGGCGATCGCCCTCCGGGCCGAGTCGTGCGCGAGCGCCGCCGGATCAGAGCGAGCGAATCGCGATGCGGGCGTCGGCGTCGGTCCCGCGCGCCGACCAGACGGTGAGCTGCGAGAAGCGCGGGTTCTTCGCGATCTCCCACTTCGCGTACTGGTCGTCGATGAGCCGGAAGGGACGCATCTCGAACGGGAGTCCGACCTTCGGGTCGCCGATGAGCTGGACGGTCCCGTTGACGCGCATCAGGTGCCGCGGGATGACGAGGGTCATGCGACCGTTGGCGGGCACGACGCCGAGCGGGTGCTCGTAGTTTCCGCGCCGCAGATAGACGGCGACATCGCTGTCGTGGGCGTTCTGCACCTCGACGATGCGCGCGGAGGACGGCTCCGCCGATCGGTTGAGCGTCGCGCAGGCGGTGAGGAGGAGCGGCGCGGCGACGAGCATCAGGACACGGACGGGACGCATGGCAGGCTCCGGTGCGAGGGGGACGATGGCCGTGGGAGGCGAGTGGCGCGGCGCGACGTCGCGTGTCGCGGGTTCACGCGTCTTCCTTGGCTATGACGGCACCGGCGCGGGGATGGATTCCGCTCCCCGCGTTCTCTTACGCATGGCTTACGTGGTGGAGACAAAGATTGCGTCGTGGTAACATCCGGACCGTCCGGCGGGGCAGTGAACGCACGAGCGCCGTGCTCCGGGGACCGGAGCACGGCGCTCGTGCATTCGTCTCGTGCGATCGAGTGGAGTGGAGCGGACGGGGCTCGAACCCGTGACCCCCTGCTTGCAAAGCAGGTGCTCTCCCAGCTGAGCTACCGCCCCGCACGGCTCTTGCCGCAGACCGTTACAAGTTAACCTTCGGGGAACACAGGGGGGAGATGCCGATGTCCACCGCGACGACCGCGAAGCACCTGACGATCCGCTGCCAGTTCTGCGAGGCGTGGAACCGCGTGGACGCGGCGCGCGCCGCCGATCGTCCGAAGTGCGGGAAGTGCGGGCGGCCGATGCTGCTCGACCGGCCGATCAAGCTCGACGACGAGACATTCGAGCGGACGATCGCGAGCGCCGAGGTGCCGGTGCTGGTGGACTTCTACGCGGACTGGTGCGGCCCCTGCAAGGCGATGGCGCCGGCGGTGGACGAGGTCGCGCGAAGAAAGATGGGACAGGCGCTCGTGGCGAAGCTCGACACCGATCGTGCGCAGCAGACGGCGACGCGCTACGGCATCCGCGGGATCCCGACGGTGATCGTGTTCAAGGGCGGCAAGGAAGCGGCGCGGCGGTCGGGGGCGATGCCGGTCGGGGAGCTGGAGGGGATGCTGGCGTAGGGAGGGATCCGGCGAGGGCCAGGTGGCACTCGGCGCTCGGCACTCGGCGCTCGGCCGGGTCGAGATCGACGTGGCGTGGCCGGACGGGCCGGCACTCACGACGAAGGGTGACACGATGCGACGGACGACGTGACGGATCAGACGGGATCGATCCGGCCGTCGAGAATGGCGGCTCGGCCGACGAGCCCGGATGATTTCGTGCGAACGGCTCGGCTTTCGACCCTCCGCGCGCCGGCACCGTGACGATTCAGCGGCTCCGCCACGGCGAGACCTCAGCGCGCACGGACCGGATCGGAGCGGCTCCTCCCTCGTCGAGGCCCGCCCCGAGCTGCTGTTTCGAGCCCCTCCGCGTGAACCGCAAGAGAACGGGGGGAGCGATGCTCGAGTCGAGCGTCGCTCCCCCTTCTCAGCTCCACTCCGACACCGCCGGCCTCACTCGTGCGCCGGCAGCGGCTCCATCGTGTCGGGGTCGACCGGGACCTGCACCTCGTCGCGGAAGGGTGACGTCATCATCACGACGCGCATGCGCGGGAAGGCGCTCATGAAGGCGACGTAGCAGAGCCCCCACAGGCCGACGTACATCACGAAGACCCCGATCTCCCAGAGGCCGAAAGGGAGCGCGATCGCGGTCGGGTGGAGCGTCGGGTAGATCTCGAGGTAGCGCACGACCCAGATCCCGGCGAGGCTGCACGCCGCGAAGAAGGCGAGCGTCGGGCGGAAGACCTTCGCCGCGCGCGAGAGGAGCCCGAAGAACGGGAGCAGGAAGGCGAGGACGACGGCGAGGATCGAGACGTACGCCCAGGGCCCGACGAGGCGCTGGTAGAACCAGTGCGTCTCCTCGACGAAGTTGCCGTACCAGATGACCAGGTACTGGCTGAACGTCAGGTAGCCCCAGAACGCCGTGAAGGCGAAGCAGAGCTTCCCGATGTCGTGGAAGTGCGTCTCCGTGACGAGCGGCGTCTCGTCGAGGAAGCGGCGCCACGTCATGACGAGCAGCGCCCAGAGCATGATCGCCGAGACCCACCCGCCCATGAACACCCACCACGGGTAGAGCGTGCTCTGGAAGTGCATGTCGATGGTCATCGACAGGTCGAAGGCGAGCACGCACCAGCCGAAGCCGAAGGCGAGGGCGAGCAGGACCGCGGTGAGCCCCTGCTTCGAGTGCGTCGTGTGGATCTCGCGCCGCTCCTCGCGCACGGTGCGGCGCATCCGCGCCCGGAGCCCGCGCGCCCACCCCGCGCCCCACTCCGGCGAGAAGGCGACGTCGAGGCGCACCGAGCGCCAGACGAGCACGATGCTGAGCGTCATGATGACCAGGAACGTGACCAGCACGCGCGGCACGAGGAACGCCGGGTCGAGGTAGGTCGCCTTCTCGTCCACGTGCGGGGCCTCGTGGGCCCACGGGAAGATCTGCTCCTGCCCGAGCGTGAGGATGACGACGAGCAGGAGGAAGGCGACCGGCAGGAAGGCGACGTATCCCTCGAGGAAGCGGACGACGGCGCGCGACCACCGCGCGGTCGTGATGCGCTGCACCGCCACCATCGCCACGCCCGCCGACGAGATGAGGGTGAAGTACATCCAGTTGTAGAGCAGCGCGTGCCAGACGCGGTCCTGCCCGATGACGACGCCGGCGATGAAGACGAGGAGCCCGATCGCCGCGAGGGCGGCGAAGAGCGGGATCAGCCACCCGGGGAGCGGCTTCGACGACGCGCGGAGGATCTCCTCGCGCGTCGGCAGCGGAGCATCGTGCGCGCTCACGGCGTCACCTCACGGGCCGTCGTGGTGTCGGCGGCGCTCCGCGCGGGCGGGACGCCGGGGATGGGCGCATCCGCGGCGGGCGCGCCGCCGGCACCCGCGGGCAGCCCCGCGTGCGGCGCGGGGCGCGTCGGCGACGTGCGCGTCGCGCCGGGCACCTTCGGCCACCCCTCTCCCGGGACGCCGATCGGTCCCTGGCTCACGGCGCGGCCGATCCGCCCCTGGAGCCCCTTCACGTAGTTGACGACGTCCCAGCGCTGCATCTCCTCGATCCGGTCGTAGGAGGGCATGAGCCCGCGGCCGTTGCGCATCATCCCCCAGATGTAGCCATCGCTGCGCCCCTGCGCGCTCGGCGTCTGCAGGCTGACCGTGAGGCCGTACTTCGCCATCAGCGTGTCCTTGTTCCCCGCTCCGTCGTAGCCGTGGCAGACGGCGCAGTTGATCGCGTACAGCTTGTGCCCGCGGTCGAGGCTCGCCGAGTCCGGCGCGACGGGGTTCGCCAGGCTCGACATCGAGTCCACCGTCGTCGGCAGCGCGCTGTGGCTGACGCGGTACGCGGGGACGAGCGTCCCCTCGATCGGCACCGAGCCCGCGGGGTTCCCGCGGAACGGCACCGTGTCCCCGGCGATCTGCTCCCACGGCTCGAGGCGCGGCTGGTGCTTGAAGTCTGTGAACCAGTCGCAGGCGCCGAGCGCGAGCGGCAGCGCGGCGATGGCGACGACAGCGCGGCCGCGCCATGCGGGCCGGTGGGACGGCATGCAGTCTCCGTGGTCAGCGTTCACCGCGCACCTCCGCGGGTCCGTGCGCGCGCAGGATCTGCTCGATGCGCGCGTGCTGCTCCGCCGCGGCCTCGACGTAGATGCCGTAGTCGCCGTGGCTGAAGCGCGCGTCGTATCCGGCGGCGGTGCCGATCTTCGGCAGGCGCGACGTGATGAAGAGCCCGGCGACGGTCGAGAGGCCGCCGATGAGCACCATCACCTCGAAGCCGAAGATCGTGTACGGCACCCACGACGGGACCGGCTTGCCGCCGACGACGAGCGGCCACCACTCGGACGCCCAGATGGCGATCCAGTAGCCGAACGTCACGCCGAGCAGCCCGCCGATGAGGGTGTACAGGCGGACGTTGCTCTTTGGGTGGCCGAGCGCATCCTCCAGCTCGTGCCGCGGCGTCGGCGAGTAGAGCGTGAGGTGCACGAAGCCCTGGCGGCGCAGCTCCTTCGCCGCGTCGACCATCGCGTCGAGCTCCCGGAACCGTGCGACGAGTCCGCGCATCAGTCGTGGCTCCCCGGAATCTCCGGCTCGAACTCGCCCTCCGGCTCGGGCGGGTGGTGGTGAATGCGGCGGTTCCGCGGCGGGATGATCTCCTTCACCTCGGCGAGCGCGATGATCGGCATCTGCCGGATGAAGAGCAGGAACCACATGAAGAACCAACCGAAGCTGCCGAGCAGGATCGCGTAGTCGATCACCGTCGGCGCGTACGACGTCCACATCCACGGCTCGAACTCGTGCGAGAGCGACGGGACGACGATCACGAAGCGCTCGAACCACATCCCCAGATTGATGAACAGGGAGAGGATGAAGAGCCAGGTGACGTTGCGCCGCAGCTTCTGCGAGAAGAGGGAGAGCGGCAGGACCATGTTGCAGATGAGCATGATCCAGGCGGCCCACCACCACTGCCCGAAGACGCGGTTCCAGAAGTACTCCTGCTCGATCGCGTTGCCGCTGTACCAGGCGACGTAGAACTCGATCATGTAGGCGCAGCCGACGACGAGCGACGTGAAGAGGCAGAGCTTCGCCGCCGCGTCGAGGTCGTTGATCGTGACGATGTGTTTCAGGTTGAGCCACTTCCGGAGCGGGATGATGATCGTGAAGACCATCCCGATGCCGGAGAAGATGGCGCCCGCGACGAAGTAGGGCGGGAAGATCGTCGCGTGCCAGCCGGGCGTCAGCGCCATCGCGAAGTCGAACGACACGACGGAGTGCACCGAGAGCACGAGCGGCGTGGCGAGCGCGGCGAGGAACAGGTAGGCGCGCGCGAAGTGCCGCCACTCGGTGTCGGTGTTGCGCCAGCCGAGCGAGAGCGCGGCGTAGATCCGCTTGCGCACCGGGTTCGTCTCGCGGTCGCGCAGCACGGCGAAGTCCGGGATCAACCCGATGAAGAGGAACGTGCTCGAGATCGTGAGGTAGGTCAGGATCGCGAAGACGTCCCAGACGAGCGGACTCTTGAACTGCGGCCAGATGAGCCGCCAGTGCGGGTACGGGATCAGCCAGAAGAACTTCCACGGCCGCCCGAGGTGCAGGATCGGGAAGAGGCCCGCCGTCATGACGGCGAAGACGGTCATCGCCTCGGCGCAGCGGTAGATCGTCGTGCGGAAGCCGGCGCGGAACAGGTAGAGGATCGCCGAGATCAGCGTCCCGGCGTGCCCGATGCCGACCCAGAAGACGAACGTGATGATGTAGACGCCCCACATCACCGGCGGGTTGTATCCCGCCACGCCGAGCCCCATGTAGATCTGGTAGATCCAGGCGGCGATGCCGACGACGAGGCAGCCGACCGCGACGGCGAGGGCGATCAGCCACTTCGCCGTCGGCGTGAGCGTCGCGATGACGTCGTTGTCGACCTGCTCGTAGTCGCGGACGCCGGGGAGGCGCACGACCGAGCTGGGGA
>DASUSM010000169.1:0-8268 GCA_036375115.1 Gemmatimonadaceae bacterium
GCCCACGAACTCGTGGAAGATCCCATGGCGTTGGAGCCGCCGCCCACGCAGGCCACGACGGTGCGCGGCAGCCGGCCGGCGGTCGCGAGCATCTGCTCGCGCGCCTCCCGCCCGATGATCGCCTGGAAGGCCTGCTTCACGAGGTCGAGCGCGCGGAGGTAGATCGGGTTGTTGTGCAGGTACAGCTGGTGCGCGCGCACCGCCTTCACGAGGAGCTTGAGCATCTCCTCGACGAGCGCCGGCGCGAACGGCGGCTCCGACCGGTCGGGCGGACCGTACGCCTGCGTGGAGGCGGTGGTCGTGCTCACGTGTCGAGCAGCCCCATCGCGCGGATCTGCGCCACGTCCTTGTCGCCCCGCCCGCTGACGCAGAGCAGCACCGGCTCGTCGGCCTCCCATCGGCTCGCCTCGCGGGCGATCCAGGCCACGGCGTGCGCCGTCTCCAGCGCGGGGATGATTCCCTCGAGGCGGCTCAGGAGCTGGAAGCCCTCGAGCGCCTCGGCATCGGTGACGGAGACGTAGGCCGCGCGCCCGGTGTCCCGGAGATGCGAGTGCTCGGGGCCGACGCCGGGGTAGTCGAGCCCCGCGGAGATCGAGTGCGCGGGGTGGACCTGGCCGTCCTCGTCCTGGAGGAGGTAGCTGAGCGAGCCGTGAAGGACGCCCGGCGTGCCGCGCGTCAGCGAAGCCGAGTGATGGCCGGAGTCCAGCCCCTCGCCGGCCGCCTCGACGCCGATGAGCTCCACCTCCGCGTCGGGAACGAATGCGTGGAAGACGCCCATCGCGTTCGAGCCCCCGCCGACGCAGGCGACGACGCTCCGCGGGAGGCGCCCGGTGCGCTCGAGCATCTGCTCGCGCGCCTCCCGGCCGATCACCGCCTGGAACTCCCGCACCATGCGGGGATAGGGCGCCGGACCGACGACGGATCCGATGATGTAGTGGCTGTCGTTCACCGTCGTGACCCAGTCCCGGATGGCTTCGGTGGTTGCGTCCTTCAGCGTCCGCGTGCCGGCCGTCACCGGCACGACCGTCGCGCCCAGCAGTCGCATGCGGAAGACGTTCAGCTCCTGCCGCCGCATGTCTTCCTCGCCCATGTAGACGACGCACTCCAGGCCGAAGCGCGCGCAGACCGTCGCCGTCGCCACCCCGTGCTGTCCGGCGCCGGTCTCGGCGATGATGCGCCGCTTTCCCATGCGCCGCGCCAGCAGCACCTGCCCCACGGTGTTGTTGATCTTGTGCGCGCCGGTGTGGTTCAGGTCCTCGCGCTTGAGGAAGACCGGCACGCCGAGTCGCTCCGAGAGTCGCGGCGCGTCGCTCAGCGGTGTACGACGACCCACGTACGAATGGAGCAACCGGTCGAGCTCGCCTCGAAATTCCGGGTCCGCGAGGGCGAGATCGAAGGCACGCTCGAGCTCGTCGAGCGCGGGGATCAGCGTCTCCGGAACGTACCGCCCGCCGTACGCGCCGAACCGGTCCCGGTCGGCCGCCGTCGTTCCGTCCGCACCCACCCTTCGCTCCGCCATCACACCGCCCCGGGCGCCGCGAGGGCGCCGACGAATGCGCGCATGCGCGCGTGATCCTTCACGCCCGGCGCCGACTCGACGCCGGAGGAAACGTCCACGACGTCCGGCGCGAGCCGCTCCACCGCGTCGGCCACGTTCTCCGGCGTCAATCCGCCCGCGACGACGAGGCGGCGCGGACGGCGCCGGTCGAGCTGGCGCGCCACGCTCCCCCAGTCGAAGGCGATCCCGCTGCCGCCCAGCCGGCCCGCCACCCTCGTGTCGAGGACGACGGCGTCGGCCGCGGCCGCGAGCGCGTCGAAGCCGGCCGGCAGACGGTCCTCGACACGAACGACTGCCCAGACCGATCCGCCGAAACAGCGTCGCACCGCGTCCACGGCGGCCGCGTCCGGGTCGCCGTGCAGCTGAACGCCGTCGAGCCCCGCGGCCGCCGCCTGCTCGGCGAGCGCCTCGGGCAACCCTCGGCCGATGACGCCGATCCGCGCGACGCCGGCCGGCACCTCGGCCAGGATCGCCGCCGCGACGGCGGGGGACACGCGCCGGGGGCCGCCGGCGAAGACGACGCCGACGTATGCCGCGCCGAGGCGCGCCGCCTCGAGCGCATCCGCGGCCCGGGTCAGCCCGCAGAACTTCACGTCAACGCGCACGGACGCGCTCCACCTTGGCGAGGCGCGCGACCGCCGACGCCGGATCCGCCGCGGACGAAATGCTCGAGCCGACGAGCACCGCGTCGGCCCCTGCCGCCGCCATCCGCCGCACGTCCTCCGCGGTCGAGACACCGCTCTCGGCGACGGCGACGACCTCGCGCGGCAGCAGCGGAAGGAGTCGCTCGCTGGTCGCGGCGTCGATGGCGAGCGTCTCGAGGTCCCGGTTGTTCACCCCGATCATCGCCGCGCCGGAGCGGGCGGCGACGTCGAGCTCGCGCGCATCGCGCACCTCGGCGAGCACCTCGAGGCCCAGCGCGTGGGCCTCCGCCGCGAGCCGCAGGAGCTCCGCCGGGGGGAGAGCGCGGGCGATCAGGAGGACCGCCGCCGCGCCGAGCGCACGGGCCTCGACGAGTTGTACGGTGTGGACGTGGAAGTCCTTCTTCAGCAACGGAATGCGTACGGCGCCGCGCACCGCGACGAGGTCCTCCGCGCGGCCGCCGAAGTGCTCGGACTCGGTGAGGACGGAGATCGCCCGGGCCCCGCCCGCGACGTAGGCCGCCGCCTGCCGGTCCGCGGACAGCCCCGCGTTGATGACGCCCTTCGAGGGGGAACGGCGCTTCACCTCCGCGATCACCGCGACGGCGCCGCCGCGCAGGGCGGCAGCCATCGCCGGCGTCGCCGGCGCGTCGCGCGCCGCGCGCTCGAGCGCCGCGCGTCGGACGAGGAGGTGCGACTCCACGCGGCGCCTCGTCGTCTCGAGGATGGCGCCGAGGGTGCCGCCGGGCGGGGTCCACGCACGTGTCGCTTGCGCTTCGGGCATTCTTCGGCTATCCTAAACTTCGGCAGTTCTTCGGGCAATCCCGACGCGCCCGCCCGTCTCGACCACTCGACCCAGGTGACGTCATGCCCCTCACGAAGCGCCAGCGCGAGATCCTAACATATCTGAACTCCTATTCGGAGGAGAACGGGTACGCGCCGAGTTTCGAGGAGATCGCGGCGCAGTTCGGGTACAACTCGCTCGCGACGGTGCACGAGCACCTGAGCAACCTCGAGCGGAAGGGCTACATCAAGCGCGGCTACAACGAGAGCCGCGCGATCGAGATCCTCCCCTCGAACGAGTTCCCCCGCTCCGTGCAGCTCCCGCTGCTCGGCGCCGTGGCCGCCGGCATGCCGATCGAGATGATCGCGCACGGCGAGACGCTCGCCGTCCCCGAGGAGTTCGTGCGGCGTCCCGGCGGACACTACGTGCTCAAGGTGCGCGGGAACTCGATGATCGACGCGCACGTCACGGATGGCGACTTCGTCGTCGTGAACGAGCGGCGCTCGTGCGACAACGGTGAGATGGTCATCGCCATGGTCAACGGCTCCTCGGCGACGGTCAAGAAGCTCTACCGCGAGAAGGACGGCCGCATCCGGCTCCAGCCGGCGAACGAGACGATGGAGGCGATGTACGTCCACGAGAACGACATCAGCATCCAGGGCATCGTCGTCGGGGTGCTCCGCCGGTACTGACCGTGTGATCGGCGAGGGGCACCGCGTCCCGCGCCTCTGAACCGCTACGCCGCGCCCGGGGCCGCCCCGTAGGCGCGGCGCAGTCGTTCGAGGGCCCGCATTCCCTCCCCGTCCGCGAGGGCGGCGCGGGCCCGCTCGACCGCCTCGCCGAACTCCGCCACGAGCCCGCTGACGTAGACGGCGGCCGCCGCGTTGAGGACGACGGCGGATCGCGCGCCCTCCGGGCCGTCGCCGCCGAGCACCTCGAGGATGACGCTGGCGTTCTCCACCGGTCCGCCCCCCGCGAGATCCGCCGGCGTCGCCCGCAGCCCGTATCGCGCAGGGTCGATCGTCCACTCGCGCATGGCTCCGCCGCGCACCTCGACGACGCGCGTCGCGCCGAGCGGCGAGACCTCGTCGAGCCCCGGCTCGCCGTGCACGACGAGGGCGTGCGCGCTCCCGAGCTCGGCGAGCGCGCCGGCGATGAGCGGCACGCGCCCGCTCTCGGCGACGCCGACCACCTGGCGTCCCGCGCCGGCGGGGTTGGCGAGCGGACCGACGATGTTCATGACCGTCGGGATCGCGAGCTCGCGGCGCACCGGTCCGACGTGGCGCATCGCCGGGTGCATCAGAGGGGCGAACATGAAGACGATCCCCGCCTCGGCGAGCGCGCGCTCCATCGTCTCGATCGGCGCGTCGATCGGGACGCCGAGCGCCTCGAGCACGTCGGCGCTGCCGCAGCGCGACGTGAAGGAGCGGTTGCCGTGCTTCGCAATCCGCACGCCGGCCCCGGCGGCGAGCAGCGCCGCGGCGGTGGAGATGTTGAACGTCGTCAGCGCGCCGCCGCCGGTGCCGCAGGTGTCGACGAGCCCGTCGGGATCGGCGGCCTCGAGACGGCGCATCGCGCGGCGCAAGGCGCGTGCGACGCCGGCGACCTCGGCGGGCGTCTCCCCCCGGATGCGGAGCGCGGTGAGGAGGGCGGCGACCTGCACGGGGGTCGCGGCGCCATCCATCACGAGGTCGAAGGCGGCCGTCACGTCCTCCGCCGCGAGCGCCTCCCCGTGCGCGAGGCGGCGGATCGCGAGGAGGATGGCGCTATCGGACACCGATGGTCGCGACGAGGCGCTCGGGCAGGCGCGCGTTCCACGCGACCAGCGAGATGACGAACGCGAGGAGGCGGACCCGCTCCACGTCCTCCTCCGTGAAGACGCCGCGCTGCGCGCGATTCGTCAGGTTCACCACGCCGATCAGCTCGTCGTGGTAGACGAGCGGAAAGCTGATGAAGGACCCCGTCGTGAAGTACTGGTCGCGCAGCAGCGGGTGCGCGTTCGCGTCGGCGACGTCCTGCACGAGGAGGGGCTCGCGCGTCGCGGCGACGCGCCCGGCGACGCCGTCCCCGATCGCGACGCGTGCGCCCTCGGCGACGTTCGGCGCGATCCCCTTCGCCGCGGCGAGGTAGAGCATCCCCGGCTCGGGCGCGCGCAGCATCAGCGAGCAGCGCTGCGCCTGCATGTCGTTGCCGACGAGCGAGAGCATCCCGTCCACGAGCTCGCGCGGCTCGTCGGTCACCGCGTCGAGCCCGAGCAGCGTCTCGATGAGATACAGCGTCCGGGTCTTCTGGCGGAGCGCCTCGCTGCGGCGGTGCAGCTCGATGTGCGCGCGCTCGAGCTGGCCGATCGCCGCGGCCACCTGCTGCTCGACCGCCTGCGCGCGCCGCGTCGAGCGCCGCGCCTCCTCGCTCGCCCTGGCGAGCGACTTCTCGAGCTCGACGACCTGCGCCGGGTCGGCGCCCTGCCCGATGCGCGCGTCGCGCGCCTGGACGAGCTGCTGCTCGAGAACGCCGAGCTTGCGGAGGTACTCGCCGTGCACGCGCTGCGTGACGTCCTCGAGCGTGTGCACCGCCTCCTCGCGCGCCTCGCGCTCGGCGAACCGGGTGTAGGCGAGCTCGAAGAGCGAGACCGACGGACCGAAGCGCTCGGAGGCCCGCGTGCCGAAGATCTTCCGCGGCTCGTGGAGCGCGACGACGGCGGAGAGGTGGTCGTCGACGCGGAGGCCGCGCAGGGAGAGGAAGCCGCCGTCGCTCTGCGGACGGAGGCCGAAGAGGCGCACGAACTCCTCGGTGCGGTCGCCGAGCTCGACGAACTGCCCGCCGTTCGCGACGGCGAGCCGGATCGGCGCCGGCAGGTGGTCGAACGTCGTCTCGACCGCGCTGCGGTTGATGCTGCCGCCGGCCGGCGTCAGGCGCTCGCGCAGCATCTCGTGGCGCCCGTCGTAGCGCAGCAGCGCGACGTGCGCCGTGCGGTCCACCTCGGCGAGCGCCTCGCCGAGCGCGACGAGGGCCGCATCGAGGTCGGGCGCCACGCTCAGCGCGTGCGCGAGGGAGGCGAGGGTCCTGGGAGGCATCGCGGCGGGCGGGAGCGACGGGCAGGCGGGTGGAGCGTAATGTCGAGCGTAGATCCTGCAATGTCAATCGCTTGCGCGTGCATCTCGCTTGACTCCCTTCCGGGCGCGGGTAGCTTTCCTGCGATGCCGGCGCGTACCGTCCAGCTGGTGCTGCACTACGATGGCGCCGCATTCGCCGGATGGCAGCGGCAGCCGAGCGAGCGAACCGTCCAAGGCGTGCTCGAGGGAGCGCTCGAGCGGCTCTGCGGGACGCCCGTGCCGGTGCTCGGCGCCGGACGCACCGACGCCGGCGTGCACGCCCGCGGCCAGGCGGCCGGCGTGCGCGTCGCGGAGCGGTGGCGGCCGGCGGAGCTGCGGCGGGCGTTGAACGCGGTCCTCCCGCACGATGTCTGGGTCGAGTCGGCCCACGAAATGCGGCCGGAGTTCCACGCGCGGTACAGCGCCATCGCCAGACGCTACAGCTATCGGATCGGGACCTCGGAGGCGGCGTTCTCGCCGTTTCGGCGGGCGCGCGAGTGGCCCGTCGTGCGGCCGCTCGACCGCGAGGCGCTCGAGCGCGCCGCGGCGGCGCTCGTCGGCGAGCACGTCTTCCGGGCGTTCGCCGTCCGCGGCACGGCGCCGGAGCGCGACACGCACCGCTGCCGCGTCACCGGGGCGCGATGGACGTGGGAGGACGACCGGCTGGCGTTCGAGATCGAGGCGAATCGCTTTCTCCATCACATGGTGAGGTTTCTCGTCGGGACGATGATCGAGATCGCGCTGGGACGGCGCTCCGCCGAGACGATGGGCCGGCTCCTCGCCGCCGCCGACAACGCCGAGGTCTCGCCGCCGGCGCCGCCGAATGCGCTCTTCCTCGAGCGCGTGACGTACCCGCCGGAGCTCTACCTCGACCGCCGCGAGGCCGCATGAAGGTGCTGCTGGCGAGCGCGTCGATCGAGGAGATCCGGTGGGCGCGGGCGAACGGGCTCGCCGACGGCGTCGTGACGAGTCCGGCGCTCCTCGCGCACGAGCGGCCGGACGACGACGAGCAGGAGGTGCTCCTCGAGATCTGCCGCGCCGCGGGGACGACCGTCGTCGCGAGCGTCCGGTCCGTCCACGCGCGCGATATCTATCGCGACGGCCGGGAGCTGGCGAAGCTCTCCGACCAGATCGTCGTGCAGGTGCCGCTCGTCGAGGATGCGATCGTGGCGCTGCGCCGGCTCGCCGCCGACGGCGTCCGGGTGAACACGGCGCTCGTCTTCAGCGCGGCGCAGGCGCTGCTCGCCGCGAAGGCGGGCGCCGCGTACGTCACCGCCGGCGTGGACCGGCTCGACGCGATCGGGCAGGACGCGATCGGCGCGCTGCGCGAGATGCGCGCCGTGTTCGATGCCGACGACACCCAGTGCGAGCTCCTCGCCGCACACCCGGCGACGGCGGCGCGCTTCGCCGAGTGCGCCATCGCGCGGGCGGACGCCGCCGTCGTCTCGCCGGAGGCGCTGCGGGCGATGCTGCTGCACCCGCTGACGGACCGCGGCATCGACCAGTTCCTGCTCGACGTGTCCGATCGCCTGTACCGCCGCCCCCGGGTCGAGACGTGAGCCGCCGTTCCCCGCTCTCCCTCGCCGCGGCGGTCCTGCTCGGCTGCGGCGGCGCCGCGCCCTCCGCCTCGTCGGCGCAGGACACGGTGCGCACGCCCCCGCTCCTCCCGCCCCCGGCGGCGAGCATCGACGAGAGCCGCCGCACCGCGATCACGCGCGCCGTGCAGCTCGTCGCGCCGGCGGTGGTGACGGTGCAGACGGAGATGATCGAGCGCGTCCCCGTCGGCCCGCTGGAGGCGTTCTTCGGCGGCGCCTCCGGCCAGCGCGTGACGCCGGGGCTCGGCTCCGGCTTCATCATCCGCGAGGACGGCGTCGTCGTGACGAACGCGCACGTCGTGGCCGGCGCGCAGCGCGTCTCGATCGCGATGCGCGACGCCACCACCTACCCCGCGGCGATCGTCGGCGTGGACGAGGCGAACGACCTCGCCGTGCTGAAGATCGAGGCGCAGGGACTCCCCACGGCGACGCTCGGCACGTCCGGCTCGCTGCTCGTCGGCGAGTGGGCGATCGCGATCGGGAATCCGTTCGGCTTCCTGCTCGGCAACGCCGAGCCGAGCGTGACGGCCGGCGTGATCAGCGCGACGGGCCGGAATCTCGTCACCGGCGGCGAGGGCGGCGCGACGATCGACATGAT
>DASUSM010000170.1:0-5422 GCA_036375115.1 Gemmatimonadaceae bacterium
GATCCGCACCGTCCCCGATGTCGCCGAGACGTTCGTCGTCGGCGGGGAGCCGCGGCAGATCCTCGTCACCCTCGACCCCGGGAGGCTGGCGGCGAGCGGCGTGACGCCGGGCGAGGTCGCGATGGCGCTGCGCGGCGCCAACGCCCGTCTTCAGGCGGGGGAGCTGGCCACGGCGGACTCCGTCTACCGGATCGATGTCGGCGCGCCGCTCGCGACGCCCGCCGACGTCGGGAGCGTCGTCGTCTCCGCGCGCGGCGGCGCGCCCGTCTACGTGCGGAGCGTCGCCGACGTCCGCGAGGGCTACGGCGAGCCGACGAGCTACGTCTCGCACCAGGAGGGGGAGGGCGCCTCCGAGCGCGCCGTCACGATCGCCGTGGCGAAGCGCAAGGGCGCCAACGCGACGCACGTCACCGAGGCGGTGCTCGAGCGCGTGCACGCCGCCGAGGGGCGGCTCCTCCCGCCCGACGTCGGGCTCGCCGTGACGCGCGACTACGGCGAGACGGCGGGGGAGAAGGCGCGCGAGCTGATCCTGCACCTGCTCATCGCGACGCTGTCGGTCACGGCGCTGATCTGGGTCTTCCTCGGCTGGCGCGAGGCGCTCGTCGTGCTCGTCGCCGTCCCGGTGACGCTCGCGCTGACGCTCTTCGTCTACTACGCGCTCGGCTACACGCTGAACCGCATCACGCTCTTCGCGCTGATCTTCTCGATCGGCATCCTCGTCGACGACGCGATCGTCGTCGTCGAGAACATCTACCGCCACCTGAAGATGGGGGACCGCACGCCGGAGGTGGCGTCGGTCGAGGCGGTGGACGAGGTGGGGAACCCGACGATCCTCGCCACGTTCACGGTGATCGCGGCGATCCTGCCGATGGCGTTCGTCTCCGGAATGATGGGGCCGTACATGCGCCCGATCCCGGTCGGCGCGTCGGTCGCGATGCTCGCCTCGCTCGCCGTCGCCTTCGTCGTCACGCCGTACCTCGGCTACCGCCTGCTGAAGGGGCACGTCGCGGCGCCGGATGGCGCGGGCGGCGTCCACTCGCCGGACCGCGCGCCCGACCGCGCGCACGAGTCCGAGGAGACGGGGCGGATCGGGCGGCTCTACACGCGGCTGATGACGCCGCTGATGGACGTGCGCGGGCGCCGGCTCGCCTTCTACGGCGGCGTCGTCGCGCTGCTCCTCGTGAGCGTCGGGCTGCTCTTCGTGAAGGCGGTGCAGGTGAAGATGCTCCCCTTCGACAACAAGAGCGAGTTTCAGGTCGTGCTCGACCTGCCGGAGGGGACGACGCTCGAGACGTCGAACGCGGCGGCGCAGGAGGTCGCGGCGTACCTGCGGCGCGTCCCCGAGGTGCGGAGCACCGAGGTGTACGCGGGGACGGCGGCGCCCTTCAACTTCAACGGGCTCGTGCGCCACTACTTCATGCGCGCCGGGCCGAACGTCGCGGACGTGCAGGTGAACCTCCTGCCGAAGGGGGATCGCGACCGCCAGAGCCACGCGATCGCCGTCGCCGTGCGCCCGGGGATCGACTCGATCGCGCGGCGCTACGGCGCCTCGGCGAAGGTCGCCGAGATCCCGCCCGGCCCGCCGGTGCTCTCGACGCTCGTCGCCGAGGTGTACGCGGCGGACGACGCGACGCGCCTCGAGGCGGCGCGGCAGGTGAAGAAGGTCTTCGAGACGACGCCCGGCGTCGTGGACGTGGACTGGACGGTCGAGGCGCCGCAGCAGAAGCGCACCTTCCACGTGGACCGCGTGCGCGCCGCGGAGGCGGGGGCGAGCGTCGAGCAGATCACGCAGACCCTCTACCTCGCGCTCAGCGGCGCCCCGGCCGGGGTCGCGACGTCGATGACGGCGCGCGAGGGGACGGCGATCGTGCCGCGCCTCCCGCTCGAGCGGCGCTCCTCGGTCGATGCGCTCCTCGCGCTCCCGATCGCGACGGCGTCCGGGCCGCAGCCGCTCGCGCGCTTCGTCACGGTGCGGCCCGGCGTGCGCGAGATGGGGCGCGTGCGCAAGGATCTGCGGCCGGCGATCTACGTCACCGGCGACGTCGCCGGGAGCATCGAGAGCCCGGTCTACGCGATCCTCGACATGAACGAGAAGCTCGACTCGATCCGCGTGAACGGCGCGCGGATCGAGCGCTACAACGCCGTGCAGCCCGCCTCGCTCACCGAGACGGCGATCAAGTGGGACGGCGAGTGGCAGGTGACGATCGAGGTCTTCCGCGACCTCGGGATCGCCTTCGCGATCGTGCTCGTCCTCATCTACGTGCTCGTCGTCGGGTGGTTCCAGAGCTTCTCGATCCCGCTCGTCATCATGGCGCCGATCCCACTCACGCTGATCGGCATCCTGCCGGGGCACGCCGCGACCGGCGCCTTCTTCACGGCGACGAGCATGATCGGCATGATCGCCCTCGCCGGGATCATCGTGCGCAACTCGATCCTCCTCGTCGACTTCATCCAGCTCGCCGAGGCGCGCGGGCGCACGCTGCGCGAGGCGGTGCTCGAGGCGGGCGCGGTGCGCTTCCGCCCGATCGCGCTCACCGCGGCGGCCGTCGTCATCGGCGGCCTCGTGATGGTGCTCGACCCGATCTTCCAGGGGCTCGCCGTCGCGCTGATGAGCGGGGCCGTCGTCGCCACGCTCCTCACGATGATCGTCGTCCCGCTGCTCTACTGGGAGCTTCGCCGCCGGCAGCCGCCGGCCGCGGAGCCGCCCCGCCCGGCCGTCCCCGCGCCGACCTCCTACTCACCGGAGCCCACCCATGAAGATGCTGATGCTCGTGTACAGCGGGACCGACCCGCGCCGGATCTCGTCGGTGCTCGATGAGCACCAGGCGGGCGGCTACACCGAGTTCCGCGGCGTGCACGGCGTCGGAGCGACCGGGCGCCGCGAGGGGAGCCGCGCCTGGCCCGGCGACTCGACGCTCTTCGTGAGCGTCGTCCCCGCCGACGTCGCGCCGGGGCTCTCCGACGCGCTCCGCACCGAGGCCGGGCGTCTTCCGCCCGGCGAGCGGCTGCACGTCGCCGTGTTGCCGACCGAGACGTTCTTCTGACCTGTACCCTTCACGCCCAGGACACCGTCATGTGCAACGACCGCATCATCCGCCGCTTCGCCGGAACGTTCGTCCTCGCCTCGCTCGCGCTCGGGTGGTTCGTGCACCCGGGGTGGCTCCTCTTCACGGCCTTCGTCGGCTTCAACCTGCTCCAGTCGAGCTTCACCGCCTTCTGCCCGCTCGAGCGGATCCTCGGCCGCGTGGGCTTTCCCGGCTGCACCGCGCGGACCGTCGAGCACGCGTCGGGCGGCCTCGGCGGCCGGTGATGGCGCCGGCGATGTCGCACGAGGTTCTCGCGCTGGTCGCCGAGCGCTTCCGGGCGCTCGGCGAGCCGACGCGGCTGCGGCTGCTCTCCTGCATGCGCGAGGGGGAGCGGTCGGTCAACGCGCTCGTCGAGGAGACGGGGCTCGGGCAGGCGAACGTCTCCAAGCACCTCCAGCTCCTCCACACGCTCGGCTTCGTCGTCAGGCGACGCGAGGGGCTGCACGTCTTCTACGCGCTCGCCGACGAGAGCGTCTTCACGCTCTGCGACGTCGCCTGCGGCGGGATCCGGAGCCACAGCGGCTCGCGGCTGCGCGCGCTCGGGGGGTGACGCAGGAGCTCGGGCGACGACGCCGGAGCTCGAGGGTCGAGGCAGGGCTCGAGGGACGACGCGGGAACTCGAGGGACGACGCAGGAATGCGACGGCATTCGCGCCCACACTTCCGCACGACGCGCCGACGGGCGGCGCCGTGCACTGCGAGAGGAACGATGTTCCGGCTATATTCGTACGCGGTCGCGCGCCATGCGCACCGCTCCCGCGCCGCGGCGGTGCTGGCCGCGCTGGCCCTCCTCTCCGCGGCGTGCGCGCCCCGGAGCGGCGGCCGGTCGCCGGCGCCCGGCGAGGCGCGGACCGACACCGCGCTCGCCGCGGCCGCCCACGTCCACGGAGACACGGGCGCCGCTGCCGCGGACACCGCGGCGGGAGCGGGGATGGGGATGGGGCGCGGGATGGGCCCCGGACGAGGAATGGGAGGCGGCATGGGACAGGGGATGGGCGGGCGCATGATGACGCCGCCGACATCGCCGGAAGCGATCGCCCTCGGCGACAGCATCTTCCACGGGAAGGCGGCCGGGGGCACCTGCTACACGTGCCACGGCATGTCCGCGAAGGGCACCGAGCTCGCTCCCGACCTCACCGACGCCGAGTGGCTGAACGGTGACGGCAGCTTCCGCTTCGTCGTGCACACGATCATGCACGGCATCTCCGATCCCGTGCGCCATCCGGGATCGATGCCGCCGATGGGCGGAGCGCAGCTGACCCACGATCAGGCGCGCGCGGTCGCCGCCTACGTCCTGAGCCTCCGCGAGGAGGGTACGCGATGAGTGAAGACCGCGGCGCGGCCACGCCTAACGCGCGGGAGGAGGAGCTCGGCTTCACGCTCGAGCTGTCGCTCGGCGAGGGCTACGCGCAGACCGTGGACTTCGGGCTTCCCGGCGTCCCGGCGCTCGTGGTCGACGAGCCCGAGCCGCTCGGCGCATCGTCCGGCCCGAACCCCGCGCGCGTCCTCGGCGCCGCACTCGGCTCCTGCCTCGGCGCCAGCCTCCTCTTCTGCCTGCGCAAGGCGCGCATCGACGTGCTCGGGCTGCGCACGCACGTCTCCGGCGCGACGGCGCGCAACGAGCGCGGACGGCTCCGCATCCAGCGGGTGGACGTGCGGCTCGAGCCGGTGGTTCCGGCGGAGCAGCAGCCGCGGATGGCGCGCTGCCTCGAGATCTTCGAGGACTTCTGCGTGGTGACGGGAAGCGTGCGCGAGGGCGTGGACGTGCGCGTCGAGGTCGTGCCGAGCGACGCGCCGCGCTGAGCGGGCGGCGCCGCTACCACCCTGGCTGGAACAGCGGCACCACGTAGCGCCCCCTCTCGTCCCGCGCGCCGTCGGCGAGGATCGTCGCGGCGCGCTTCGAGAAGACGCGCCGCCCCGCGACGAGGATGTCCACGCGCGGCGCACTCCGCGGGACCACGATCCCGAATCGCGCCGCGCTGCCGTGGTCGCCGATCGACAGGAGCTCGTCGTCGGCGGTGAACGTCGCCGCGCCGCCGATCGAGCGGACGGCGACCTCCGCTCCATCACCCAGCTCGACGACGGCGGTGCCGCCCGGCCGCTCCGATGCGAAGACGATGGTGAGTCGCTCGCCTGGGAGAACGGCGATTCCCTGCTCGCCCGGCTCCGGCGCCGCCACCCGGCTCTCGGCGGGACCGGGCTCCACGAGACGCGCCGGGGCAGCACCCTCGATCGCCCGCCTGACGAGATGGGCGAGGGGCGAGCCCGGCGCCGCAGCGGCGACGCCCGCGGCCCCGAGCGCGAGAAGGACCGCGGCGGCGCGGCGGGTCCATGCGC
>DASUSM010000171.1:0-12641 GCA_036375115.1 Gemmatimonadaceae bacterium
CCGCCGCGCGGTTCACGAAGACGAAGCGCCAGTCGCGGTCGAGCGCGATGTAGCCGTCCGGAAGCCGATCGAGAAGCGCGAGCGTGCCGGGCGCCGCGAGGCTGTCGGCGAGCGAGAGCGCCGGGCCCGCGGAGAGGGCGGCGAGTGTTCGTCTGGTTCTGGTGGGCATCCGGCTGCGGCGGAGGGATGGGCGGCGGCAACTATTGACGAGGCTCGCCCGCGCGGCGTTACCGAACGTTACTCGGTGCCGCCCGGGGAAGCGGACGCGGCCGTTCGCGGACGCGGCCGTTCGGCGTCCGGCGGGCACGAGCGTTGCGCCCGTCCGCGCCGTCACTTCGCCCATCGGAGGGGTCATGGACCTGCTCACCTGGATCATCGTCGGACTGATCGCCGGCGTCCTCGCGTCGCTCGTCATGGGCGGCGGGTTCGGCATCATCGGCGACATCGTCATCGGGATCGTCGGCGCATTCGTCGGCGCGTGGATCTTCCGGGCGCTCGGCGTCGCGAGCCCGTTCGGCGGACTCGCCGGGACGATCTTCGTCGCCTTCATCGGCGCCGTCGTCCTCCTCTTCCTCGTACGATTGGTGCGGCGGGGGGCACGCTAGCGGGAGAAACCGAGGCATGATCCGGGTCGTAGGGACGGTCGAACCCGCGCGGCCCGGCCGCGTCACCCGGAGGAGCCCCATGTCCGTCGTCCGCCCGTTCGTCATCGCGCTCGCCGCCGGCGCGCTCGCGCAGGGATCGCTCCCCGCGCCGCTCGCCGCGCAGTTCCTGGAGGGGCGCAGCTACTTCTTCAAGCTCGAGACGCCGGACGACGGGCCGACGACGGGCGTGATGCACGTCGTCGGCGACGAGGCGCGCATCGAGATCGAGGACTCGAAGGACGACGACGGCGAGCACACCTGGCTCCTCCTGCGGGACGGCGGGCGCATGCTCGTCACCGTGCACCCCCACCAGCGGACCTACTCGGAGATCGAGGCCGCGAAGCTCGAGGGGATCATCGGCACGGCGATGCGCGCGGTGAACGTCATCGTGACGATGGACATGGTCCACTCGAACGTGAACGGCGAGCGGCTCGGCGACGGCGGCGAGGTGGCCGGCGTGCGCACGCAGCGCTACCGGCTGACGCAGGAGTACGAAATGAACGTCGGCGCGTTCGGGGAGACGGAGCGCACGCGGCACCGCATCGTCAGCGACTACTGGGTCAGCCCGAACGACGCGCCGCCGCGCAACCCGCTCATCGAGCTCGTGACCACCGCCCCGACCGCGCTCGCCCAGTCGGACGAGGCGTTCGTGCGGCGCAGCGCGCGCACCCGTGCCGCGCTCTTCACCGCCGCACCGCTCAAGGTCGTCGTCCGCTCCGAGGAGCTCGGCAGCCGCGACGAGCCCGAGACCTTCCTCTACGAGGTCACGCGCATCGCCCCCGCCTCGATCGACGCGCGCGCGCTGCGCGTCCCCGACGGCTATCGCCGCGACGACAAGAACGACTTCGACATCAGCTGGTAGCCGCCGTCGGACGGCGCGCGCCGGGAGCGCACGGACGGCCCGCCCGCGTCAGCGGCGCGGGCCGTTCTCGTGCTCCTCCTCGAGCCAGCGGTCCCACTCGCCCTGGAGCGCGTCGAGGTCGCCGGGAAGGTGCCTCGCCCCGCCGAGCGCGGCGAGCGCGGCATCGCCGGCGAGGACGCGGTCCACCATCGCGCCGAGGAAGCTCCGCCCCTCGCGCTCGGCGAGGAAGCGCGCGACGCCGTAGCTCTGCACGGCGAAGAGGAAGCTTCCCTCGAGCTCGCCGGCGATCGCCGCGCGCCGGTCGTCGTCCCGCCCGACCACCGGGTCGAGCGCGCCGACCGGGCGCGCCATCGTCAGGAGCTGGCGAAGCGGCAGCGCGCGCGAGCGCTGCTCGGCGAGCCGCGCGAGGGCGACGTCGCGCAGCGGCGACCCGGCGACGATCTGCACGATCCCGTCCTCGAGCCAGTCGGGGAGTCGCGCATCGTCCGCCGGGACGGTCCCCGCCGCCCAGGCGGTGCGCAGCCGCGGCGTCGCCGAACGGGCGTCCGCGTACGCGGCGAGCCAGGCGCGCGCGACGGGCGCGAGCGGAAGCGGGCGCGGCCGCGCCACGACGCCGCGGCGCATCCGCTCGACCGGCGGCACGCGCACCGCGACGACGTCCTCCCCCGCCTCGCCGGCCGGGAGCGCGGTCCCCGCCTCGTCGCCGGGATCGCGATCGGGCTCGTGCAGCGCGACCGTCACGCGCGGCGGCGCGGCGCTGAAGATCGCGCGGAACTGTTCCGCCGACTCGTCGAGCGCGCGCCGCGCGTCGGGGAGGAGCCCCTGCCGCGGCGCGACGATCTCGTAGGCGTCGGCGGCGAGCACCCAGCTCGTGTCCCCGTCCACCACCCGCCGCTCGCCGATGGCGAGGGGCACGGGGATGAAGACTTCCTCGTGGGAGGGGAAGTAGGAGCAGGCGGGGAGAACGAGGAGCAGGGCGAGGCGGCGCATCTCATGTCCCGGGGTTGGTGACCGGAAGATACACCCGGGGACGGGCTCGGTCGTCAAGAACGCAAAACGGCCCAGGTCGCAGGGGCAGGGACAGGGTCAGGGCCAGATGTGCCGCGCGAGGCTTCGCCGCGCGACCCCTGACCCCGACCCTGGCCCTGACCCTGCTCCCTGAGCCGTTTCCGATTCCCCCTCAGTACCTGTAGTGCTCCGGCTTGTACGGTCCCTCCACCGGCACCCCGATGTAGTCCGCCTGCTCCTTCGACAGCGTCGTCAGCTTCACGCCGAGCTTGTCGAGGTGCAGCCGCGCGACCTTTTCGTCGAGCTTCTTCGGCAGGACGTACACCTTCTTCTCGTACTCGTCGGCGCGCGTGAAGAGCTCGATCTGCGCCATCACCTGGTTGGTGAACGACGCCGACATCACGAAGCTCGGATGCCCCGTCGCGCAGCCGAGGTTCAGCAGGCGCCCCTCGGCGAGGATGAGCACCGAGTGGCCGTCGGGGAAGGTGAACTCGTCGAACTGCGGCTTGATCGTCTTCCGCGTGATCCCCTGCTTCTTCAGGCCGGCCATGTCGATCTCGTTGTCGAAGTGGCCGATGTTGCCGACGATCGCCTTGTCCTTCATCCGCGACATGTGGTCGACGGTGATGATGTCCTTGTTCCCCGTCGCCGTGACGAAGATGTCCGCCGTCGTGAGCACGTCGTCGAGCGTGACGACCTGGTATCCCTCCATCGCCGCCTGGAGCGCGCAGATCGGGTCGATCTCGGTGACGACGACGCGCGCGCCCTGGCCGCGCAGCGCCTGCGCGCACCCCTTGCCGACGTCGCCGTAGCCGCAGATCACCGCGACCTTGCCGGCGAGCATGACGTCGGAGGCGCGGAGGATCCCGTCGGTGAGCGAGTGCCGGCAGCCGTAGAGGTTGTCGAACTTCGACTTCGTGACGGAGTCGTTGACGTTGATCGCCGGGAAGAGGAGGGTGCCCGCCTTCATCATCTCGTAGAGGCGGTGCACGCCGGTCGTCGTCTCCTCCGACACGCCCTTGATCGCCGCGGCGACGCGCGTCCAGCGCTGCGGGTCCTCGTCGATCGTGCGGCGCAGCAGGTCGAGGATGACGCCCCACTCCTCGGGCTCGCTCGCCGCGTCGAACGACGGGACCTTCTTCGCCTTCTCGAACTCGACGCCCTTGTGAACGAGGAGCGTCGCGTCGCCGCCGTCGTCGAGGAGCATGTTCGGGCCGGAGCCATCCGGCCACACGAGCGCCTGCTCCGTGCACCACCAGTACTCCTCGAGCGTCTCCCCCTTCCAGGCGAAGACGGGGACGCCCTGCGGCTTCTCCGGCGTCCCCTTCTTCCCGACGACGACGGCCGCCGCGGCGTGGTCCTGGGTCGAGAAGATGTTGCACGACACCCAGCGCACGTCGGCGCCGAGCTCGACGAGCGTCTCGATGAGGACGGCGGTCTGCACGGTCATGTGCAGCGACCCCATGATCTTCGCGCCCTTCAGCGGGTGCTTCCCCGCGTACTCGGCACGGAGCGCCATCAGGCCCGGCATCTCGTACTCGGCGAGGCGGATCTCGTCGCGCCCCCACGGGGCGAGGGAGATGTCCTTCACCTTGTACGGCGGGCGCGCGGCATCGGCGCCGGAGGTCGCCTTCTTCTCGGTCTTGACTGCGGTGGCCATGGGTCTGGTGGTGAGTGGTTTGGGTCTGCTACGCGTTACGCGTCGTCTCGCGTGCCGCGCCATCCTTCACGCCATGCCGGACTTCCTCGACAAGAGGATCGGATGCATCCGATGCATTCGGATGCATTCGATCCTGCCCGTCGTCGATCCCCGGCCGGCGGGTACGAACCGTTCCTCGTACGAGCCATCATCGATTCTTCCTCGCCGTTGCCGCGAAGAGCGTCGGGCCCTTCGCCGCGGGGTCCGCCGGAAGCGGACGGTAGACGAGACGTCCGATCCCCGCCGGCTCGAGCCAGCTCGCGAGCTGGCGCTCGGAGAAGCCGAGCCAGACGTGTCCCATCCCCTGCCGATACTCCTCCCGGTCGTGCGGCAGCATGTCGACGACGAGGAGGCGTCCGCCCGGCTTCACGACGCGTGCCGCTTCGGCGAGCGCGGCCGCGGGCTCCGAGAGGTAGTGCAGCACGAGCAGGAGCACGGCGAGGTCGGCCTCGCCGTCCTCGAGCGGCACCGCCTCCAGGTCGCCCTGCCTCACGACGACGTTCTCGTGCGGCGCGAGACGTCGGCGCGCGGCGGCGAGCATAGCCGCCGAGGCATCCACCGCGAGCACGCGCGCGACGAACGGCGCGATCGTCGCCGCGAACTGCCCCGTCCCGCAGCCGAGGTCGGCGACCGTCGCCTCCTCGTCGAGCAGGCCGAGCAGCGCGACGAGATCGGGGTGCGCGCCGAACAGCTCCTCGCGCACCCGTCCCCACTGCGCCGCGCTCGCCGAGAAGAACTCCTGCGAGCGCGTGCGGCGGTCGGCGAGGATGCGCTCGAGGCGCTTCGCGTCGTGTGCCGCGCCCGCGCCATCGGCGACCTCGTCGCGCACCGCGCCCCAGAGCCGCCGTGCCGCCGCGTCGAGCGTCGGCATCGAGTAGAAGCGGCTCGTCCCCTCCGCCCGCGACGCGACCCACCCCTCGTCGCTCAGCGTCTTCAGGTGGCGGCTCGCCGTGGACTGCGGCAGCTGGAGCACCGCGCACAGCTCCCCGACGGTCAGCTCCTGCCGCTCGAGCACGAGCAGCAGCCGCGCCCTGATCGGGTCGGCCAGCGCGGAGAGGCGGTCGAAGACGGCTGGGGAGGCCATGTGTCGTATATATCCGAATATCCGGATACAATGGTACAAGCCTCCCGCTCGGCGGTCAAGGCAGACGTATGTTTGCCGTTCCGCGGGATTCCCTCGCCGGGGCCCCGTGTCTTGGGTTTCACGCAGAGACGCGGAGGGAGCGCAGGACCGTGAAGGCCCTCTGTCGGTCCGGCGTTCGCGCCGCGCCGGCTCCGCCCCGGGGATCCGGGGCTCCGGTGCCGTCGTGCTTCTCGCGGAGCACGCGGAGGGCACGGAGAACGGCTCGTAAAGCAGTCCTCCGCGATCCCCGCGTGGTCCGCGCGAGGCGGCAGTTCAGGAGCTGTGCTTTCAAGCGGAGGCGCGGAGGCGCGGAGGCGCGGAGAGGAGCTGGAGCGAATACCGCCGTCCGCCGCCGCGCCTCCGCCGTGCTCTCCGATCTCCTGCTGTCCCTCCGCGTCTCCGCGTGAAACCCACAGCCACCAGGGCCTCGGCGCGAATCGGCCGCCGGCCCCCCCCGATTCACGCCTGCCGCAGCACCGAGCTCGGGTCCGTCCGCGCCGCCCGCCTCGCCGGCAGCCAGGCCGCCGCGAGCGCGATCGCGAGCAGCAGCGAGACGATCGCCATGAACGTCACCGGGTCCGACGGACGCACGCCGTAGAGCTGGCGCTCGAGGAGCCGCGTCGCCGCGAGGGCGACGATCACCCCGGCACCGACGCCGATCGCCGCCGTGCGCAGCGCCTGCCCGACGACGAGCCGCCGCACGTCCGCCGTCCGCGCGCCGAGCGCGATGCGGATCCCGATCTCCCGTTCGCGCTGCGTCACGAGATACGAGATCACGCCGTAGACGCCGACGATGGCCAGCAACAGCGCCGCCGACCCGAACGCGCCGAGCAGGACGAGGCTGAAGCGGCGGTCGGCGATCGACCGCGCGACGATCTCGTCGAGCGTGCGGATGCGCGGCGGGACGTCCGGCGCGAGCGAGCGCACGATCTCGCGCGCCGGCGCCGCGAGCGCCGCCGGGTCGCCGGCGCGCTGCACGACGAAGTTGAACCGGCTCGCCCCGGACGGCCGCTGGCGGTACGACGCGTAGAACACCGGCTGCGGCTCCGCGGTCAGGCTCGCCTCGCGCACGTCCCCGACGACGCCGACGATCGTGAACGCACGCAGGTCGCCGTCCATGTTCCCGTACTGGATGACCTTCCCGATCGGGTCCTCGTTCGGCCAGCGCGTCCGCGCCAGCGTCTCGCTGATCACCGCGACGTGCGGCGCGTCGTAGCCGTCGCGATCCTCGAAGAGGCGCCCGCGCACGAGCGGGATCTCCATCGCCTCGAAGTAGCCCGGACCGGCGACGCGGTACGACGCCTGCCCGATGCGCGACTCGTCACGCCGCAGCTGCTCGAAGAGCGGGATCGCCTCGCGGATGTCGCGGATGTCGCCCATCTCGTCCGCTCGCGTCAGGATCAGGAACGTCCCGTCGGAGTAGTTCCCCCAGACGAGCGGGAGCGCGTTGATCCCGCCGACCGCCCGCACGCCCGGAAGCGCGCGCAGCCGCGACCGCAGCTCGTCGTAGAGCGCGACCTGCCGCCGCCCGGCCGCGTCGTCCTCCGGCCAGGGGAGCGCGACGTCGAGCACGAGCGCCCCGTCCGTTCGATATCCCGGATCCACCGCGAGCAGCCGCAGGAAGCTCCGCGCGAGGAGCCCCGCGCCGACGAGGAGGACGAGCGTCATCGCCATCTGCACGACGACGAGCGCGCTCCGCGTGCGCTGGCTCGAGACGCCGCCCGAGCTCGAGCGCTGCCCCTCGGCGAGCGAGGCGCGCAGGTCGTCGTCGCTGCCACGCGTCGCGGTGACGAGGCCGAGCACGACGGCCGTCGCCGCGGCGACACCGAGCGCGAAGGCGAGCCCCATCCCGCTCACGCCGATCTCGCCGAGGCGCGGCACGTTCCCCGGTTCGAGGGCGACGAGGAGCCGCACGCCCCACGCGGCGAGGACGACGCCGAGCGCGCCCGCGGCGAGCGAGAGGACGAGCGCCTCGACGAGGAACTGCTGCACGAGCCGGCCGACGCCCGCGCCGAGCGCGCGGCGCACCGCGAGCTCGCGCTGCCGCGTCGCCGCCTTCGCGAGGAGGAGGTTGGCGACGTTGGCGCAGGCGATGACGAGCAGCACCGCGGAGGCGCCGAGGAGGACGAGGAGCGCGGGCCGCACGCCGCCGACCAGCTCGTCGCGCAGCGAGGCGACGTCCGCGTCCACCATCCACGTTGCGTCGCCGAGCTCCTGCTTCACCCGCCGCGCGACGGCGCCGAGGTCGGCGCGCGCCTGCGCGATCGAGACGCCGTCGGCGAGCCGGCCGACCATCTGGAAGTTGTGCGCGGTGCGGCTCGTGTTCAGCGGGTCGATCTCGCGCGGCACCCAGAGCTGGGCGCCGGCCGGATAGTCGAAGCCGCGCGGCATGACGCCGACGACCGTGTGCGCGCGGTCGCCGAAGGTGAGCGTGCGTCCGATGGCGTCGGACCCGCCGCCGAGGTGGCGCGTCCAGAAGTCGTGGCTCACGAGCACTGCCGGCGGTCCGCCGAGCTGCTGCTCCTCCGGGAGGAAGGCGCGCCCGCGCGCCGGCTGCACGCCCATCACCGCGATGAACTCGCGCGAGACGCGCGCCTGCGGGACGCGAACCGGCTCGTCGCCTCCCGTGACCGAGACCGCCGTGCTCAGCGCCATCTCGGCGAGCGCGGAGAAGCTGCGGCTCCCCGCGCGGAGGTCGGCGAAGTTCGCGTCGGAGACGTTCCCCCGATTCCCTTCCGCGTTCACCTGCCAGGCGCGCACGATGCGCTCGCTCTCCGGGTAGGGGAGCGGCCGGAGGAGGACGCCGTGGACGACGCTGAAGATCGCCGTCGTCGCGCCGATGCCGAGGGCGAGGGTGAGCACCGCGGCGGCGGTGAAGCCGGTGCTCCGCGCCAGCGAGCGCGCGGCGTAGCGCACGTCCTGGAGCACCGTGTCCACGAGCTCCACGCGCCGGCGGCGCCGCTGCACCCGGTCGTCGATCGTGCGGCACTCCCCCGCGATGCCGCCGACGTCGCCGAAGCGACCCAGCGCCTCGGCGCGCGCCTCGTCGGGCGTCATCCCCGCGGCGACGTTGTCGCGCGTGCGCATCTCGATGTGGAAGGCCAGCTCGTCGTCCACGTCCGCGCGCACGTCCTCGCCCCAGAAGCGGATGTACCGCCGCCAGGCCGGGGGCGTCATACGGCGACTCCCGAGGCGGGGCGCGCGGTGGCGCCGATGACCTTCCCGACCGTCTCGACGAGGCGCGACCAGTCGGAGAGGGAGGCGCGGAGCTGCGCGCGTCCGGCGCCGGTGAGCCGGTAGAACTTCGCCCGCCGGTTGTTCTCCGAGACGCCCCACTCGCTCTCGACCCACTCGAGCTCCTCGAGCCGGTGGAGCGCGGGGTACAGCGTCCCCTCCTCGACGCGGAGGACATCGTCGGTGACCTGCTGGAGCCATCGCGCGACGGCGTAGCCGTGCATCGGCCCCCAGCTGAGGGTCTTGAGGATCATGAGGTCGAGCGTCCCCTGCAGCAGATCGATCCGTCCCTTCGCCATCGGCTCCCCTTGTGAGGCCAGGGGACGAGGATGCGACGGTTCCCCTAGCGGCGCAAGGGGTCGGCGTGCATGGCAGGTGTCTCTGTGGGGACTGCTCCGCCCGTTGCTCGGCGTTTCACGCGGAGGCGCGGAGATCCGGGGAGGACGGCCGCTCGGGCCGGCATCGACCAGCGCGGGGACGACGGCCGCGCGGGCCGGCATCGACGAAAAAGGGAATCGGATGCATCCGATGGATCGGATGCATCCGATTCTTCTTGCGTACGACTCGGACGGCGCGCGCCGAGGCGTCGTCGCGGCGAGGCCGTGGAAGCGTCGGGCCGGCCACACGGACGAGGGGTGAACCGCGGATCACGCGGATGCAACGGATCACCCGGATCGCTCCGCTCGGCACGAGAGACCGTCGTGGCGGGGCCCGTGAATGATTGGGGGGTGCGCCTGGACGGACTCGTTCGCCGGTGCGAGAAGCCGTGAGCGACGAGCCGTTCCCCCGAAGCATTCACGGCTCGTGGCGCGACGCACTCGACCCGCGCACGGCGCCTGACTCCGCGGATCTCCGCGCCTCCGCGTGAAACACACAGCCACAAGGCGGAGCCGTCCCGGCACAGATGCCGACGCGGCGCGACCCGAGCCCGTCTCAATCCGCCCTGAGCGCCACCGCCGGATCCACCCGCGATGCGCGCCATGCCGGAATCGCGCTCGCCACGACCGCGACCGCCGCGAACGTCGCCGCGACGGCGACGTAGATCGCCGGCTCGCGCGGCGACGTGTCGTGGAGCAGCGGCGCGATCCACCGCCCTGCCGCGAGCGCCGCGAGCGCACCGAGCGCGAAGCCGGCGCCCACCAGCCCCAGCGCGTCGAGGAGCACCGCGCGCACGATCCGCCCGCCGGCCGCGCCGAGCGCCATCCGCACGCCGATCTCGTGCGTCCGCTGCGCCACGGCGAAGGCGATCACGCCGTACAACCCGACGGCGGCGATCACCAGCGCGAGCGCGCCGAAGATCCCGAACATCGTCGCGCCGAGGCGCCAGGGGCGGAGTTCCGGCGCCACGAGGTCGCTGTAGCGCTGGACGTGCACGTACGGCATGTCCGGCGCGAGTGTCTGCACCTCGCGCCGCACCGCGGCAGCGACCGCCTCGCCACCCGTCGCCGCGCGGACGAGCATCGCGCGCGGGGGCCCGGCCTCGGCGACCGCCGCCGGGTGCGTCAGCGGGACGTAGTACTGCCCCCGCTCCTCGCCCACCATGCGGAACAGCAGGATGTCCTCGGCGACGCCCACGATCTCCGTGCACGCCTCGTCCTTCCCGACCATCACGCACCGCCCGATCGGGTCCTCGCCGGGGAACCAGTACTTCGCGACGGTGCGGTTGACCAGCATCACCCGCGCACCCGTCGCCTCGTCCGCATCGGTGAAGCCGCGGCCGCGCACGATCTCGGCGCCGAGCGTCGCGAGGTAGTCGGCGGTCACCGCGCCGAAGTACGGACCGCCGTGCGGCAGGTCGGGGAGCGAGTCGCGGCCGGCGACGCGGACGCGAATGGCGTTCGCCGTCCGCATCGGCGTCGAGGCCGCGACGAGCGCGGTGTATTCCACGCCCGGAACGGCCGCGAGCCGCTCCTGCGCGCGTCGGAACGTCTCGAGGATGCGCGGCGGCTCGTAGCCGGCCTGGCGGAGGTCGGTGCGCACGAGCAGCACGCGCTCGAGGTCGATCCCGACGTCCACGTCGTGGACCTTCAGCAGGCTGCGCACGAAGAGCCCCGCGCCGACGAGCAGCACCACGGAGAGCGCCGCCTGCGCGACGAGGAGCCCCGTGCGCAGCCGCGAGCGTCCGCTCCCGCCGCGCCCCGCGCCAAGCTTGAGCGCGCCGACGACGTCCGTCGCCCCCGCGCGCGCCGCCGGCGCGAGCCCGGCCAGGAGCACCGCGAGCACCGTGGCCCCCAGCGTGAGTGCGAGGATGCGCCCGTCCACCGCCGTCTGCCCCCACGCGACATCGGGGAGGAGCGCTGCGCGCACGAGCTGCCCGCCCCACTGCGCCACGAGGAGCGCGACGCCGGCCGCGAGCGCGGCGAGAAGCGCCGACTCGGCGAGGAGCTGCCTGACGAGCCGCCCGCGCCCGACGCCGAGCGCGAGGCGCACGGCGATCTCGCGCCGGCGCTGCACGCCGCGCGCCAGCAAGAGGTTCGCGACGTTCGCGCAGGCGACGAGGAGCACGGCCGCGGCGACGCCGACGAGCCAGAGCGACACCTTCGCCTCGGCGGGGACGCCTTCCGGCCCCCGCGCGGCGAGGATCGGCCCGGCGATCACCGTCGGAAGCGTGTCGCGGTTCGCGTTCCCCCAGCTCCGCACCTCGCGCCGGTGCGCGACCGTCGCCTCGGCGGCGACGCGCTCCATCGTCGCCCCCTCGCGGAGGCGCCCGATCGGTCGGATCCACCAGGAGTCCGACGCGGTATGCCAGTTCTCCCCGAACCCTTCGGACGCGAGCGCGGAGACGGGGATCCAGATGTCGGTGTTCTCGAGGTCCGCTCCGGTGAACCCTTCCGGCGCGACGCCGACTACGGTGAAGGGCGTCGCCCCGATCGCGATCTCGCGCCCGATCGGGTCCTCGCCGGCGAAGTGCCCGCGCCGGAAGGCGTGGCTCAGCACCGCGACGCGCGCGCCGACTGGCGGAAGGTCCTCCTCGGGCGTGAAGAAGCGCCCGGCCGCGGGGCGCACGCCGAGCAGCCGGAAGAAGTTCCCGTCCACCCAGGTGAGGTCGATCTCGCGGGCCGCGGCGCCGCGGCCGACCGTGCTCCTCGTCCGGAAGACCCCGGCCACCTCCTCGAGCGACGGGACCTCCTCGCGCAGCGCGACGACCGCCGGGTACGTCGTCGTCGCATCGGTCATCTTTCCGCCCCCCATCCACTCGGGCGCGTCCTCGCGGAAGTAGATCCGCGTCACCCGCTCCGGCTCCGCGACGTGCGCCGGCGGCCGGAGCAGGAGGCGGTCGACGACGCCGAACATGATCGCGTTCGCGCCGATGCCAAGCGCGAGCGTCGCGATCACCGTCGCCGCGAACCCCGGGCGCGCGCGGATCCCGCGCGCCGCGTAGGCGAAGTCCTGCCGCGCCTCGTCGACCCATTCCCGAATCCGCATCCGTCGCTCCCGCCGCTCGGCGGCGTGGTGGAGGCGCCGGCGCGCCTCGTGGTAGCCGCCGAGCCGGCGCAGCGCCTCGGCGCGCGCCGCCTCGGGGGAGGTGCCGCGCCGCACGAGCTGCTCGACGCGCATCTCGAGGTGGATGCGGAGCTCCTCGTCCACCTCGCGCTCGAGGCGGGCGCGCCGGCGGACGGCGAGCCGGAAGAGCCGCCGCACGCCGGCGCGGATGCCGCGCTGCTCGCTCGTCATCGGCCGCTGTCGCGCCTACGCCGTCCGCGGCGCGGTGAGGATCCCGGTCACCGTCTCGGCGTAGCGAATCCAGCGCGCCGTCTCGGCGCGTAGATGGGAGCGGCCGGCGGCGGTCGCGCGGTAGTAGCGGGCGCGCCGGTTGTTCTCCGTCACCCCCCATTCGGCCTCGACGAGCCCGCGCTCCTCCATGCGGTGGAGGGCCTGGTAGAGCGCGCTGTCGTCGACGTCGAGGGCGCCCCCGGAGCGGTCCTCCAGCCAGGTGGTGATCTCGAAGCCGTGCATCGGCCCCCAGGCGAGGGCGCGGAGGACGAGGACATCGAGCGTGCCCTTCACGAGCGGCATCTGGTCCGGTGCGCTCACTCCAGTGTCTCCCCTTAGAGTCTAGGGGCAATGTGC
>DASUSM010000172.1:0-11088 GCA_036375115.1 Gemmatimonadaceae bacterium
CCTTCCGGGTGCCGCTCCGGTTGATCGCGATCGCGGGATAGATGCGGCGGTCGGCGATCGCGCGGTCGAGTACGAGCTCCATGTTCCCCGTGCCCTTGAATTCCTCGAAGATCACCTCGTCCATTCGTGACCCGGTGTCCACGAGCGCCGTCGCGACGATCGTCAGCGAGCCGCCTTCGTCGATGTTGCGTGCCGAGCCGAAGAACCGCTTCGGCTTGTGCAGGGCCTGCGCATCCACGCCCCCCGACAGGATCTTCCCCGAGTGCGGAACGACCACGTTGTGCGCTCGCGCAAGGCGTGTGATCGAGTCGAGCAGGATGACGACGTCCTTCCCGTGCTCGACGAGACGCTTTGCCTTCTCGATCACCATGTCGGCGACCTGGACGTGCCGGTCCGCCTTCTCGTCGAAGGTGGAGCTGATCACCTCGCCCCGGATGTTCTTCTTCATGTCGGTCACCTCCTCGGGCCGCTCGTCGATGAGCAGCACGATGAGGACGACCTCGGGGTGGTTCTCCTTGATCGCGTTCGCGATCTTCTGCAGGAGGATCGTCTTCCCGGCGCGCGGCGGCGCGACGATGAGCCCGCGCTGCCCCTGGCCGATCGGCGCGATGAGGTCGACGATCCGCATCGCGATGTCGCCGTCCTTCGTCTCGAGCTTGTAGCGGCCGTCGGGGTAGCGCGGCTTCAGGTTGTCGAAGGCGATGCGCTGCTTCGCCTTCTCCGGCTCGTCGCCGTTGATCGACTCGACCTTGAGCAGCGCGAGGTAGCGCTCCCACTCCTTCGGCGGCCGCACCTGGCCGCGCACGGTGTCGCCGGTGCGGAGGTCGAAGCGCTTGATCTGCGAGGGCGAGACGTAGATGTCGTCGGGCCCGTACAGGTAGTTCCAGTCCTGGCTGCGCAGAAAGCCGTACCCCTCGGGGAGGATCTCGAGCACGCCCTCGCCCGTGAGCACCGTGTCGGCGTCGAGCAGGTTCTGCTCGATGCGGAAGATGAGATCCTGCTTCCGCAGCCCCGTCACGTTGTCGATGTTGAGGCTGTCCGCCATCTCGTGAAGCTCCGGGACGGACTTCCGTTTCAGGTCTTCGATGTCCACGAGGGGGGGAGGCGTGGCGGACACGTCGGCGAGAGCGGCCGTGGGGATCGCGACGGCGCGGTCCGACGCGTCGGCGCGACGGGCGGGCTGCTGAGGCGGGAGGGGAGCGCGCTCTGGCGACGCCGGGTCGTTCGCCGGCTCGGAGGCGCGAAGGGGTCGGGAGATCAGGAACGTACCGGGGCCGGGGGGGAAGTCAAGTACGACGGAGCCCGTGGAGGAAGCGACGCACGGGCCCGGTACCGTCACGAGACTGGTAAGGGCAGGGGCCGATCGTGCAATCGGCATGCCCGGGGCCGAAGGGGTGCGTCACGCCGCCCACCCGCTCAGAAGATGAAGTAGCGGAGGGGGTTGTCGCGCACGTCGGCGAGCAGCCGCGAGAGCGAGCGCTCCGCCGCGGCGAGCTGGCGCGTGACCACGGAGTCCTGCGCGATGCGCCCCGCCGTCCCGCTCGCGCGCTCGAGCCGCAGGCGCACGATGGCGACCTCGTTGCGGGCGTCGGCGATGCTGCGCAGCAGCGTCGAGTCCCGGCGGAAGCGCCCGAGCTCCGAGCGGTCGGAGTCGAGCAGGGCGCGCAGGGAGTCCACCCGCGCCATCGCGCTCGACGCGCGCTGCCGGAGCTCGCTCTGCGGATCGAGCGCCCGTTCGATCGACCCGCTGCTCTCGAACGTCATGCGCTGGAGACCCGATGCGCTCCGCGCGAAGTCGCCGAGCCGGCTCGTGCCGTCGATCGACGCCGCGCCGATCGTCCCCTCCGCCGAACGCAGCTGGGCAGCGAGGACTCGCACGTTCGACATGATCGCCGGGAACGCCCGCGACGCCTCGGCGAAGCGCGACGTCGTCTCCTCCATGTCCGCCTGCGGCAGCGCGAGGATCGTGTCCCCCGCCTCGACGACCGGCGCCTCCAGGGTCCCGACGGAGATGAAGAGCACGGGAGAGCCGATGAGGCTCCCGCCGGTCCGGATCTGCGCTGTGGAATTCGCGCGCACGAGGCGCTGCACGTCCTCGAACAGCTCTACCTCGAGCACGAGTCGGCGCAGCGTGTCGGCCGACAGGGGGCGGAACGCGATGTCCCGTACGACCCCCGCCTTCCGCCCCGCGATGCGCACGTCCGTGCCGTCCATGATGCCGCGCGCCGCGTCCACCGCCACGAACAGGCGGTACGTGTCGCCATGCAGCGCACCCGGCCGGGCGTAGATCAGCACGGCGAGGACGGCGACGATGACGGCGGCGAAGATGACGAGGCCCGGGACGAGCGCGCGCCAGGTCGTGCGACGGGGCATGGAAGCGGGGTGGGGGTGACGAAGGTCACCGCTCCCTCCGGAGGAGGCAAGCCCCGGACCACGGCCGGGCGCGCCCCGATGCGCGAGACCCCGTCGCGCCGGCGACGGGGCCTCGGGATGCTCATGCGCGCGGCGGGATTCGAACCCACGACCTTCGGCTCCGGAGGCCGACGCTCTATCCAGCTGAGCTACGCGCGCGTCGGAGCGCGAACGGCGCTCCGTCCCGCCCGGTCCGCCGGGTGGGGAGAGCCTGAAAGCTACCGGCCGCCCACCGCGAAATCAACCGCGCGCCTCCCTGGACAGACGCCCGGCGCCGGCGATCATTGAGGCGCAGCACGACCACGATCGCCGCCCGCCTCCCGCCCCGTCCTCCCCGCCATGCCATTCCTCGAGCGCATCGCCCTCCACCGTCCCGAGCTGCGCGCCTGGGCGATGTACGACTGGGCCGCGTCCGCGATGCAGACGACGATCATGGTGGCGATCTTCCCGATCTACTTCATCCAGGAGGCCGGCGCCGGCGTGAGCGAGCCCGTGGCGAACCAGTACTGGGCGATCTCCAACAGCATCGCCGTCGCCATCATCGCCATCCTCTCCCCGGTGCTCGGCGCCATCGCCGACTTCAGCGCGGCAAAGAAGCGCTTTCTCGGCGCCTTCACGACGCTCGGCGTCGCCGCGGTCGCCGGGATGTTCTTCGTGCAGCGCGGCGACCTCCTCCTCGCCGCCTCGCTCTTCGTGCTCGGCGTCGTCGGCGCCAGCGGCTCGTTCGTCTTCTACGAGTCGCTCCTGCCGCACATCGCGCGCGACGAGGAGATCGACCGCGTCTCGTCCGCGGGCTACGCGCTCGGCTACATCGGCGGCGGCGTGCTCCTCGCCCTGAACCTCGCCTGGATCCTCGCGCCGGGGCTCTTCGGCCTGCCGTCGGGCGAGGGGCTCGATGCGCGCGCCGCGTCGCTCCCGGCGCGCCTCGCCTTCCTCTCGGTCGCGGTCTGGTGGGCGCTCTTCTCCCTCCCGCTCTTCCGGCGCGTCCCCGAACCGCGGCGCGCGCTCGAGCCCGACGAGACCCAGCGCGCGAACCCGATCCGTGCCGCCTTCACCCGGCTCGGCGAGACGTTCCGCGAGCTGAAGGGCTACCGGCAGGCGTTCCTCATGCTCGTCGCCTTCCTCATCTACAACGACGGGATCACGACGATTCAGAAGATGGCCACCGCGTACGGCACCGAGATCGGCATCCCGCGCGACGCCCTCATCACGGCGATCCTCATCGTGCAGTTCGTCGGCGTCCCCTTCGCCCTCCTCTTCGGCCTGCTCGCCGGACGCATCGGCGCGAAGCGCTCGATCTTCCTCGGCCTGCTCGTCTATGGCGGGATCAGCGTGCTCGGCTTCTACATGCGCACGGCGGCGCACTTCTACCTGCTCGCCATCCTCGTCGGCATGGTGCAGGGCGGGACGCAGGCGCTCTCGCGCTCGCTCTTCGCGACGCTCGTCCCGCGCCACAAGTCGGGCGAGTTCTTCGGCTTCTACAGCGTCTTCTCGAAGTTCGCGGGGATCTTCGGGCCGCTCGTCTTCGCCTGGGTGATCGGCGCGAGCGGGTCGAGCCGGCCGGCGATCCTCGCCGTGATCGTCTTCTTCGCCATCGGCGCGCTCCTCCTCTCGTTCGTCGACGTCGAGGAGGGGGAGCGCGTCGCCCGCGCCGCCGAGGCGCTCGTGCGCCCCGCGCCCGGCTCAGCGCCGCTCGGCGACGACCCCCTCGCGCAGCGCGCGTAGCCGCT
The DNA here is from genome assembly GCA_036375115.1 of Gemmatimonadaceae bacterium. GTDB lineage: Bacteria > Gemmatimonadota > Gemmatimonadetes > Gemmatimonadales > Gemmatimonadaceae > DASUSM01. Next base: position 4,143 of record DASUSM010000172.1, read on the forward strand.
CCGCCAGCGCGCGCTGGCGCGCGCGCAGGTCGGCGAGCCGCGCGCCGCGGCGCAGCGCGAAGAAGCGGCGCGCGTCCTCGCGCGCCCGTCCCCACCGCTCGAGCGTGTGGAGCGCGAGGAGGGCGAGCACCGGAAGGAGGACGAGCGCCGCCGCGCCCGCGACCCACCCGCCGCTCCACGCCGCGAGCGCGGCGAGCAGCACCGTCCACGCGACGTGCAGCAGCGCGCCCGCGAGCAGCTTCCACGTCGAGCGAATGTCCTCGGCCGGCCCGGCGCGGTCCGCGACCCACCCCGTCGCCCGGTAGGGAAGCCAGTAGATCGCGGCGCCGAGCACGGCGAGGAGCGCGGCGGCGGCGAAGGGGAGCTGCCGGACCGTCCACCACGCGGCGCCGACGGTGGTCGGCTCCGGCGCCGCGAGGTCGGCCGGGCGCAGCCGCAGGCGGGCGAGCGCGCGCGCGTGGATGCGCACGTCGCGCGCGAGCGGCGCCCAGCGCGCATCGCCCTCGGCGCGCACCCGCTCGAGGAGCCGTGCCGCCTCGTGCGTGCGGCCGAGGCGGTGCACATCCCCGGGCTCGGCGCCGTACTCCGCCGACCAGATCGCCTCCGCGGCCTCGACGACGGGCGCGTCCTCCCACCGCTCGAGGTTCACCGTCACCTCGCGCAGCGCTGCGTCGATGCGCTCGGTGAGCACGCGAACCGCGCCCGCATCGCCCGGATCGCCCGGCGCCAGGTCGTCCCACGCCACGGGCCGCCCGACGACGAGCAGGGCCTCGGAGCGGAAGACGTCCTTGTCGCGGAAGACGAGGCCGACCGGGACGATCGGGAAGGGGACGCCGCCCCGCGCCGCCGCGGCGCCGAGCGCGATGCGCGCGGCTCCGGTGCGCAGCGGCGCGAGCGACGGATTGCTGTGGCTCAGTCCCTCGGGAAAGATCCCGACGGCGGAGCCGCCGACGAGCGCGGCGTACACCGCCGCGAACATCTCCTCGTTCCGACCGACCTGCGCGGCGTCGTCCTGCCGCCGGTAGACGGGGATCGATCCCGCGCCGCGCACGAGCCAGCCGACGAGCGGATCGGTGAAGAGCGGCGCCTTCGCGAGGAAGCGGATGGGACGCTCCGCGGCGACGCTGACGAGCGCCGGGTCGAGGAGGGAGTTCGGGTGGTTGGCGACGACGAGGACCGGTCCCTCGCGTGGCACGCGCTCGCCGGCCCGCGAGAGCCGGTAGTACGTGCGCGTGGCGAGGGAGGCGACGCGTGGCAGGAGAGGGAGGAGCCACATCGGCCGGGGAGGGTTCGCGGAGCCCCAATATCGGCGCTCGGCGACGGCAAGGCGAGCCCGAACCCGGCCCCGCTCGCCGGCCGGTCCCTCCCGACGGATCGCCCCACCCGCCCGCCGCTCGTCACGTCCCGGGCACGGCTCGTCCCAAAGCGGTGGTTGCTCCCGGCGCGAAGGCCTACCGTCGCCCGATGACGTGTCGGCGCCGAACGCCGGCCGGGAGGGACAATGCGGATCAATGACGCGTACGCGGCGGCCGGCGAGGTGGATCCGGCGCCGGGCTCCGGCCCATCGGAGCCCGGCGCGCTGGAGCATCTGCGGTGGGTGGTCGCGGCGTTCGAGACCGCGCAGCGCGAGCGGCTTCGCACCGAGGAGCGGATCCGATCGGCCCTGCGCGCGGGCGCGCTGTCCGCGGGCGCTGCAGCCTACGGGCTCGAGCACGCGAGGGCGAGAGCGGAGGAGACGCGCGCGCAGCGTCTCATGCGCGAGTGCATCGAGGCGCACCCGGCGTGGCCGTGGCTCGCCGGGGTGCGCGGGCTCGGGCACACGCTCGCCGGCCGCCTGCTCGCGCGGCTCGACGTGACGCGTGCGCCGCACCCGTCCTCGTTCTGGGCGTACTGCGGCCTCTCGACGGTGCCCGGCGCGACGTGGCGCTGCGACGTCTGCGGGCTGAGCGTCGAGCGCGCGGTGGACCGCGCGGGCGGCGGCGGCCACCGCGGATCCGACGGCGTGCCGTGCGTCGGCACCCTGCGGCCAGCGACCGGCGGCGGGCGCGTCGCGCAGCCGCGGCCGCGCCGCGGCGAGAGCTCCCCCTACGACCGGGAGGCGAAGGCGCTCTGCTACCTCGTCGGCGCGTCGTTCGCGCGGCAGGGCGGCGCCTACCGCGACTACCTCGAGGAGCAGATGGGGCGGCTCCAGCTGGAGCGCCCCGACTGGCCCGCGCGGCGGCGCCAGCTCACCGCGCAACGGAAGACGGTCAAGCTCTTCCTCACCCACCTCTGGCTCGTCTGGCGCGGCGCCCTCGGGCTTCCCCTCACGCGCCCGCACGCGCCGGGCGACGGGCAGGGCGCCGCGCCGCCGTCGCCGTGGTCGATGGTGGAGGGCGCGCCGCGCGCCGGCCCTCCCGCCCGACGGCCCCACGCGCCGCCGCTGAAACGTTAGGCGGCGGCGTGCCGCATCCCCGCCGCGCCGCTCCGGCGCGGCAGTCTTCGAACCTCCTGGAGGTGTGACGTGCACGTCCCCCGTTCGCTCGCCATGGCGGCGCTCGCCGCGCTCGCCTGGCTCGCTCTCCCGTCCGCGGCGCACGCCCAGAACGCCGGCCGGATCTCCGGTCAGGTCGTGGACAGCGTGAGCCGCGCCGCCATCCCCAACGCGCAGGTCGTCGTCGTCGGGACGACGCTCGGCGCGCGCACCGGGGACGACGGCCGCTACATCATCGTCAACGTCCCCGCCGGGACGCACCAGCTGCGCGTGATGCGCCTCGGCTACGCCGCCGCGACCGGCGCCGTCACCCTCGCCGCCGGCGGCACCGCGAGTGCGGACTTCGCGATGGCACAGCGCGCCGCGATCCTCGAGGGCGTCGTCACGACGGCCACCGGCGAGACGCAGGAGCGCCGGGAGCTCGGCAATGCGCCCGCGACGATCGAGGTGCCGAACCGCGGCGAGCTCGCCGCGGTGCCGAGCTTCTCCAACCTCGTCACCGGCCGCGCCGCCGGCGTCGCCGTCCAGACCTCCGGCGGGACGACCGGCTCCGGGTCGCGCATCCGCATCCGCGGGTCGAACTCGGTGTCGCTGAGCAACGACCCGATCATCATCATCGACGGCGTGCGCGTCGACAACGCCACCGACGACGCCGGCCTCGGCGCGACGTCGCTCGACGTCGGCGGCCAGGTGCCGTCGCGCTTCGACGACCTGAACCCCGAGGACATCGAGTCGATCGAGATCATCAAGGGCCCCGCCGGCCTCGCGCTCTACGGCACCGGCGCGGCGAACGGCGTCATCCAGGTGACGACGAAGCGCGGGCGCGCCGGCGTGGCGCGCTGGAACACGTTCTACGAGAAGGGCACCGTCCGCGAGGTGACCGACTTCCCGAACAACTACAGGGGCTGGGGCACCTCGACCACGACGGGAGCGGCACGCGCCTGCCGCACCTACAACATCGCCGCCGGCGTCTGCGACCTCGACTCCATTCCGAACTGGAACCCGCTCGAGAACGTCAGCCCGTTCGTCAACGGCGCGCGCGAGCAGCTCGGCGCGAACGTCTCCGGCGGCACGGCGGGCCTCACGTACTACCTCGCCGCGGATCAGGAGCGCGAGGACGGCGTCTACGAGATCAACAAGCTCCGCCGCACGAACGCGCGCGCGAACTTCCGCGCGCAGGTCAGCCCGGAGCTCGACGTCTCCGTCTCCACCGGCTACCTGACGAGCGACCTCCGGTTCCCGCAGAACGACAACAACACCTTCGGCATCATCCCCGGTGGCGTGCTCGGGAGCTGGCGGGACGATCCGGTCAGCCGCGGCTACTACCTCGGCTATCCCCCGACCGAGCTGTTCATCATCAACACGCGCCAGCAGGTGGACCGCTTCACGGGAAGCGCGACCGCGACCTGGCAGCCGCTCGGCTGGCTGCGCCTCACGGGCGTCACCGGTCTCGACCTGAACAACCGGCACGACAACGAGATGGCGCCGGGCGGCATCGTCCTCGCCGAGGGGCCGCCGCTGAGCTACGGCTTCCGCCAGTCCAACCGCTTCCAGACCGGCGTCTACACGGCGAACGGCGGCGCGACCGCGACGCACCAGCTGCCGCGCGACCTCCGCTCGACGAGCTCCCTCGGCGTCCAGTTCAACAACGAGATCTTCCGCGGCAACCAGGCGTACGGCGAGGACCTCCTCTCCGGCACCGGGAGCCTCAACGGCACGAACCGCAACTTCGCCGTCGCCGAGGTGAACCAGCAGAACATCACGCTCGGCGGCTACCTCCAGCAGCAGATCGCCTGGCGCGAGCGGCTCTTCGTCACCGCCGCGCTGCGCGGCGACGACAACAGCGCCTTCGGCACGGACTTCGGCTTCATCTTCTATCCGTCCTTCCAGGCGTCGTGGGTCGTCGCGGAGGAGCCGTGGTTCCCGCAGACCGACTGGGTCAGCTCGCTGCGGTTGCGCACGGCGTACGGCGCGACCGGGCAGCGACCCGGCTTCCGCCAGGCGCAGACATTCTACTCGCCGGTCACGGTGCAGATCGTCGGCGCCGAGGTCCCGGCGGTCGCCATCGGCGGCTCCGGGAACCCGGACCTGAAGCCGGAGCGGTCGTCGGAGATCGAGGCCGGCTTCGACCTCGGGCTCCTGAACGACCGCGCCACGCTCGCGCTCACGTACTACGACAAGACGACGCGCGACGCGCTCGTCGCGCGCATCCTCGCGCCCGGCCTCGGCTCCGACACGACGCAGTTCGTCAACCTCGGCGAGGTCAGCAACCGCGGCCTCGAGGCGCAGCTCGACGCCCGTCTCCTGCAGGGCGACCGTTTCGCGTGGGACGCGACGCTCAACTTCAGCGTCTCGCGCAACCGCGTGGAGGACCTCGGCGCGGGGATCTCCCCGATCGTCTTCGGGCTCGGCGGCGACTCGCAGCGCCACGAGGCGGGCTACCCGCTCGGCGCCTACTTCGGCCGCCCGATCCTCGGCTACGCCGACACCAACAACGATGGCGTGCTCGCCGACACCGAGGTGCAGGTCGGCGACGACCCCGTGTACATGGGGACGCCGTTCCCGACGCGGCAGCTCGCGCTCAACACGAACATCACGCTCTTCCAGTGGATGCGCATCTCGGCGCTCGCCGAGTACCGCGGCGGCAACCGCCTCTTCAACTCCACCGAGGAGTTCCGCTGCGGCACGTTCGTGAACTGCCACGCGCTCAACGACCCGTCGTCCTCGCTGCGCGATCAGGCGGAGGGGATCGCGGCGCTCTTCTACACGACGCCGGTCGGCTACATGGAGGACGCCGACTTCGTGAAGCTCCGCGAGGTCGCCCTGACCTTCACGGCGCCCGACGACCTGGCGCGCCGCTTCCGCGCGTCGGGCCTCTCGCTCACGATCGCCGGGCGCAATCTCGCGACGTGGACGGAGTACGAGGGCGCCGACCCGGAGCTCAACGGCGGCGCGCAGTCGAACTTCAGCACCTTCGACTTCTTCTCACAGCCCCTGGTGCGCTACTACACGTCGCGCATCACGGTGACGTTCTAGCCCCGGGGACTACACACCATGCGAATGCACCGACACGCATCCCTCCGCCCCCTCGCCGTGCGGCTCCTCGCCGCCGGCTCGATCGGCGCGGCCGCGCTCGCCCTGAGCGCGTGCAGCATCGACGACATTCTCCACGTGGACGACCCCGACGTCGCGTCGCCGGGGTCGCTCACCGGTCCGGAGGCGCTTCCCGTGCTCCGCGGCGGCGCCTTCAGCGAGTTCCAGGTCTCCTACGGCGGCAGCGACGGCGCCTTCCAGACCGAGGGCTGGATCACCCTTTCGGCGCTGCTCGGCGACGAGTTCGAGAACGTCGAGACGTTCACCGACCGGCTCGACATCGATCAGCGCGCGATGGTGCTGACGAACGCGACGCTCACCAACAACTACCTCGACCTGCACCGCGCGCGGCGCGCCGCCGAGGTGGCGGCGGAGGCGTACGCGGAGTTCGACCCGGGCGCCCCCGAGCAGTCGGAGGTGCTCAGCCTCGCCGGCTTCACGTACGTGATGTTCGGGGAGTACTTCTGCCCCGGCGTGCCGTACAGCCGGCAGCTGCCGAGCGGGCAGTCCGAGTTCGGCCAGCCGACGACCACCGACGAGACGCTCGATCTCGCGATCGCGCGCTTCGAGGAGGCGCTGGACATCGCCGTCGCCGCCGAGGCCGACGACGCGGCGAACCTGGCGCGGGTCGGGCTCGGGCGCGCGCTACTCGACAAGGGCGACTACGCGGCCGCCGCGGCCGCCGTCGCCGGCGTGCCGACGGACTTCGAGTATCTCATCGAGTACTCGGTGAACACGCCGCGCCAGGGGAACGGGCTGTACGACTTCGTCTACAACCAGCAGCGCTGGCGCGTCACGGACGCGGAGAGCGGCGAGGGGCTGCCGTACCGCAGCGACGACGACCCGCGCGTGCAGTGGTTCGAGCCCGACGAGATCGGCTTCGACAACGAGTCGGAGATCTTCTACCAGGCCAAGTACGACGACCTGGCCGACGACATCGTACTCGCGAGCGGGATCGAGGCGCGCCTGATCGAGGCCGAGGCGGCGCTCGCCGCCGGAAACTACGCCACGGCCGGCACCGGCACGCTCGCGATCCTGAACGCGCTGCGCGCCGCGGAGGGGATCGCCGACCTCCCGGCGGTCGCGGGTGCGGACGCCCAGGAGGACCAGCTCTTCAAGGAGCGCGCGTACTGGCTCTGGCTCACCGGCCACCGCCTCGGCGACATGCGCCGTCTCGTCCGGCAGTACGGGCGCGACGCGGCGGCCGTGTATCCGAGCGGCGACTATCACAAGGGCGGCGAAGCGTACGGCACGCAGATCAGCTTCCCGATTCCGCAGGACGAGCAGAACAACCCCAACTACGCCGGCTGCCTCGGTCCCGGCTGAGCGGACGGTCGTACCGGATGCACGACGGGGGAGCGGCGGTCGCCGCTCCCCCGT
>DASUSM010000173.1:0-4644 GCA_036375115.1 Gemmatimonadaceae bacterium
GGCGTCGTCGCCGTCATCGTCGTCCTCGCCGGCATCGGCCTGATCGTGCTGACGCAGACGCCGGTGGGGCGCGAGTTCGTGCGCGAGCGTACCCTCGCCGTCCTCGACGGGATCGTGCACGGCGAGGTGCGCATCGGGCGCATCTCCGGGAACCTCCTCTCGGGGGTGACGCTGCACGACATCTCGATCGCCGACACCGCCGGGAATCCGCTCGTCGTCGCCGAGCGCGCCGAGGCCGACTACTCGATCGGCGCGCTCCTGCGCAAGCGGATCGTGCTGAACTCGCTCACGCTGACGCGGCCGCTCATCGTCCTCGACAAGCCGCCGGCGCGCGACGGGGTGGACTCGGACTGGAACTTCCAGTCGATCTTCCCCGGCGACACGGTCGACACGCCGAGCGACCCGGCGGTGGGCTTCGGCGACTACATCCTCCTCCGCGATGTGCGCATCGTCGGCGGGCGCTTCGTCGTGCGGACCCCGTGGGAGCCGAGCGGCGAGCTCGCGGGGGCGGCGCGCGACAGCGCGATCGCGGCGGCGCTCGGCGGCGACTCGCGCAGCATGATCGTGCGCCACCCGGCGGGCTTCCAGAAGGTGATGGAGTTCCGCGAGGTGAACGCCTTCCTCCCCGCCGCGCAGCTCGTGCATCCGACGGAGCCCGGACGGATCGCCGTCTCGGAGCTGGCGATGGAGGCGCTGCCCTTCCGGCCGCCGGCCGCGGTCGTGCGCGACCTCGAGGGGACGTTCCGCTTCGGCGGCGACTCGCTCTGGTGGGACGACGCCCTCGCGACGCTCGCCGGCTCGCGCATCGCCGGCTCCGGCTCGTACGTCTTCGAGCCCGGCGACGTGACGCTCGAGCTGCGCGGCGCCCCCGTCGCGCTCGCCGACCTGCGCTGGCTCTACCCGCGCCTCCCCTCGGAGGGGAGCGGCTCGCTCGACTTCACGATGCGCATGCGCGAGCACGCGCCGGACAGCGATGCGGACGACGTCCAGGAATACGTCGCGCGCGGCGCCGACATCCGCACCGGCGACGCGACCGTGCGGGGCGACTTCGCGATCACGCTCGGCGACACGGCGTGGCGCATCCACGACACCGACCTCCGCATCGCCTCGTTCGACACGCGGCTCGCCGAGCAGCTCGTGCCGGGGCTCGACCTCCCGACGCGCGGCACCGTCGGCGGGCGCGCCGCGCTCACGGGGAACCTCGCCTCGATGCGCGTCGACGCGGACCTCGCCTTCGACCCGGTCGCCGGCGCGCGGAGCGCGCTCGCGGCGCGGGGGACGGTCGGGTGGTCGGGCGGCGCGCTCGCCGCGAACGATCTCTTCGTGCGCGCGCACCCCGTCTCGCTCGACCTCGTGGACATCTTCGTCGCCGACTTCCCGCTCGACGGCGTGCTCACGGGGACGGCGACGCTCGACGGCTCGACGGCGTCGCGGCTGGCGGCCCGCGTCGACCTGCGCCACGTCCTCGACGGACGGACCTCCGGCATCGTCGGGAACGGCGTCGTGCGGCTCGCCGGGCGCGACACGTGGGTGGACGTGGACGCGCGCCTCGCGCCGCTCTCGCTCGTCACCGTCGACGCGCTCATCCCCGTGGACGCGGGACTCCAGGGCGAGGTCGCCGGGCCGATCCGGGCGACGGGCTCGCTCCAGCGGCTCGTCGTGCGGTCGACGCTCGACGTCACGGGCGGCGGGACGATCACGGTGGACGGCTGGGCGCGGCTCGCGGGCGGGCCGGTCGCGTACGACTTCGGCGCCGGGATGCGGCTGTTCAACGTGCAGCGCGTGGTGCGCGGGGTGCCCGCGACCTCGCTCACGGCGCGTGCGACCGCGGCGGGGGTGGGCTCCGATCCGGCGACGATGCGCGCGACGCTGGCGCTCGACCTCGAGGCCTCGATGCTCGACAGCCTCGACATCGACTCGGCGCGCGTGCGGGTGACGATCGCCGACGGGCTCGCGCGCGTCGACACGATCGACATGCGCGGCGAGCACACCCTCATCGGTGCCGGGGGGACGTTCGGTCTGGCGCCGGGCCGCACGGGGACGCTGCGCTACCGCGTGGCCGTGGACTCGCTGAGCGCGTTCGCGCGCTGGATCCCGACCGACACCGGCGTCGTCGAGCCGCGTCCGGGCGCGGTGGCGCGCGCCGTCGCGCGGGCGCGCGAGGACTCCGCGGAGCTCGCGGCGATCACCGCCGTCGAGCGCGCGGCGACCGGCGCGCCGCCGCCGAGCGCGCAGGTGGACACGCCGCTCGTCGTGCGGCGGGACTCGATCGCCGGCTCGCTCTACACCGTCGGCCGCGTCACCGGCGGCCTCGATGGCTTCGACATGACCGGCCGCCTCGCGGCGGAGAACCTCCTCTACGGCGGGAACGCCGTCGATGCGGCGCGCGTGGAGTACGCGTGGCTCGGCGCGCGGACGCGGGCATCCCGGATCGTCGCCGCGGCGGACTTCGACTCGCTCTTCGCCGCCGGCTTCGCGCTCGACAGCGCCGCGGTGCGCCTGGCCTACGCGCGGGGCGATGGGACGGTCGCGCTGCTCGTCAACCAGGACGAAGGGGTGCAGTACGCGCTGAACGCGGACTTCGCCCTCCGCACCGAGGCGAACGAGCTGCGCCTCAATCGGATGAACCTGCGCTTCGACGAGCGGACGTGGGCCTCGACCGGCCCCGGCGCGATCCGCTGGGGCCCGCGCGGCATCGCCGTGGAGAGAATCGAGCTGCGCAGCGAGCCGGCGGGGCGCATCTACGTGAACGGGCTCCTCCCCACGGAGGGCGTGGCCGATCTCGAGGTGGCGGTGAGCAACTTCGACGTCGGCGACCTCGTGGCCCTCCTCCAGGCCGACATCGACCTCGACGGCGACGTCTCGCTCGAGGCGCGGGTGACCGGGACGCGCGAGGCGATGACCTTCCGCGGCGCGGCGGGGATCGTCGCCGGCCACTACGAGGGGCAGCGCCTCCCCGAGCTGCACTCGACGTTCGGCTACGACGCGCGGCGCCTGACGACCCGGATCGAGGCGATGCGCGAAGGCTCGACGCCGTTCGCGGTGCTCGCCGGCTCCGTGCCGCTCGACCTCTCGCTCGGCGGCGCGCCGGGGGGGCGGCTCCCGGCCGGACGGCTCGACCTCGAGCTGCGCGCGGACTCGCTCCCCCTCGGGCTCATCGGCACCGTCACCGACGCGGTGGCGAACGTGGACGGGCGCGCCGCCGGCCGCGTCGTCGTGCGCGGCACGTGGGACGAGCCGCGCCTCATCGGCGCGCTGACGCTCGTCGACGGCCGCGCCGACATCGTCGCCGCGGGGATCACGATCGACCGCATGGCGGGAATCGTCCGCATGGACCGCGACCGCATCGTCATCGACTCGCTCGTCGGGTACAGCCGCGGGCCGATCCGCGTCGCCGGGGAGATCGACGTCGAGTCGTTCGCCGAGCCGGGCTTCGACCTCGCGCTGACGGCGCGCGACGCGCGCGTGCTCGACAACGAGCGCGGCGTCATCGTGGCGAGCGCCGACCTGACGCTCGAGGGCGCGTTCGCCGCACCGGTGCTCGACGGCACGGCGACGATCGAGGAGGGCGTCCTCTACATCCCGAAGTCGGACGACAAGGACGTCATCAGCACGCGCGACCCCGACCTCTTCAACGTCGCCGACACGGCGCTCCTCTCCAATCAGGAGCTCCTCCCCGCGGCGAACCCGTTCCTCGAGAACCTCGTCGCGGATGTGCGGGTGAACGTCAGCCGCGACACGTGGGTCCGGTCTCCGGAGGCCAACGTCGAGGTCTACGGCGACGTCGCCGTGCGGATGGAGCGCGCACGAAACCAGCTCCGCCTCGACGGGACGATCAGCACGGAGCGCGGCACGTACGAGTTCCTGAGCAAGCGCTTCGAGATCGCGCGCGGGAGCGCGATCTTCACGAACACGACGGAGCTCAACCCGCTGCTCCAGGCGACGGGCGAGTACCGCGTGCCGCAGGCGGGGCGGGAGGCGCTGACGATCCGCGTCGTCATCGGCGGCACGCTCGAGCGTCCCAAGCTCACGCTGGAGAGCGACGCCCTCCCGCCGATCCCGCAGTCCGAGCTGATCAGCTACCTCGCCTTCGGGCAGGAGTCGTCGAGCCTCCTCCCGAGCGTGACGAGCGCCGGCGGCGGCGGCACCGAAGCGTCGGGAAACCTCGCGACGCAGGCGGCGGGGATCGCCGCGCAGCAGGTCGGCGGGATGGCGCTCGGCATCATCGTGGACGATCTCGAGGGCGACGCCTCGCGCTCGCTCGGGCTCGACGTCCTGAACATCACGCCGGCCGGCGTCGGGTCGATCCTCGACGTGGACGTGCGCACCTTCATCGAGAACACGCAGATCGAGGCCGGCCGCTACGTGAACCGCGACACGTTCGTCGGCGTCGAGCTGCAGCCGAGCCGCGACCTCCTCTCGGGCGAGCAGGTCCCCGGGCTGCTCGTGGACCGCCGGCTCGGCGGCGGCTCGATCCTGCGCGCGAGCCTCGAGCAGCGGTACCTGCTCCAGCCACCGACGCTCGGCTCGTGGCAGAACCAGGCGAGCATGGCGCTCGGCGTCTTCCTCATCCGGGAGTGGCGATTCTGATCGGGCGCGCGGGAGCGGAACGAGCGAACGCGGGACGCGCCGTCGGCGCGTCCC
>DASUSM010000174.1:0-6339 GCA_036375115.1 Gemmatimonadaceae bacterium
TCGCCGCGCGGTCGTCCGGGATGTGCTCGAGGACGTGGCTGCAGATGATCGCGTCGAAGCGGCCATCGGCGAACGGAAGCGCGGTGATGTCGAGGCGCACGTTCACGCCGGGCGCGAGGTAGTCCACGGTCACGTAGTCGATCGTCCGCACGGCGCGGAAGGCGCGCTCCAGCGCCGCCTCGGGAGCGAAGTGCAGGAGCCGCGTCGGACGGGAGAAGAGCTCCGTGCGCTCGCGCAGGTACCGCCAGAGCTGGCGGTGCCGCTCGAGCGTACCGCATCGCGGGCAGCGCGCGTACGGCCGCACCGGGCGCCCCTGCGGAAGGAAGCGGCTGAAGCGTCCGCCGCAGACGGCGCACTCGACGGCATTCCCGTGGTACCGCAGGGCGCGCAGCGAGTCGGCGAGCGCGTCGTAGCGGTGGCGCTGCCCGGCAGGGACGAGCGCGCGGACCACCCGTTCGATCATTCGGGACACTCCGTGGGTCGCGCGATGGCGGCGCGCGGCGGGCGCCGCCGACGCAGCAGGGGGAGGGCGTACCGCTGCCGGGCGATCCCGGCGCGCAGCACGGCGGCGGCGGCGCGCGGCCTGTGCCGCGGACGGATCCGGGCGTCGGCGAGCGCCCGCGCCGCCGCGCCGATCGCGCCGAGCGCCGGCGCCGCCCAGGCGGCGATCGTCCAGTGCACGCCGCGCGCCTCGAGTCCGGCGTAGACGCGGCGCATCTTCGCGTGCCATTCGTCCCACGTGCGCCGCGCGGGGTGCCTGACGAGGGCATCCTCCGCGTGCACGAGCCGCCACCCGCGGGCGGCCACGCGCTGCCCCCACTCCTGGTCGCCCCCGGAGCGGAGCGCCCCGTCGAACGTGCCGACGTCGCGGAGGACGGCGCGCCGGGTGAAGGCGTTGGCCGTCGCGGCGAAGCGCCCCTCCGCGATGTAGCGCCGCTGCGGGAACGCCTCCAGCAGCTCGAGCAGCTCGACCGCCGTCGGCCGCGACGGGTCGGCGGGGAGGATCTCCACCGCCCCGCCGACGAGCCCCACCCGCGGATCGGCCTCGAGCGCCGCGACGCCGCCGGCGATCCACCCGGGGTCGGGGATGCAGTCCGCGTCGGTGAACGCGACGATGTCGCCGCGCGCCGCGCCGAGACCTCGGTTGCGCGCGGCGTAGGAGCCGCTCCCGTCGTTGCGCACGAGCCGCACGCCGGTCCGCGCTCGGGCGACCTCGGCGCTGCCGTCGGTCGAGCCGTCGTCCACGACGACGATCTCGAGCCGACAGAGGGGCCACCGCTGCGCCGCGAGCGCGTCGAGGCACGTGCCGAGCCGCGCCGCGTCGTCGCGCACCGGCACGATCACCGTGACGAGCGGGGCGTCCGCGGCGTCGCGGATCGGAGCGGCGTCGGGCGCCGCCGGCGCCGGGGAGAGCGCCGCGGGGACGAGCGCCGCGCCATCTTTCGCCCTCCGCGCGCGCGGCGCCTCGCCGAGCACGCCGAGCGCGGGGATGCGGCGCTCGAGCCGCCCGCACTGGTAGCCGGCGAAGCGCACGGCCTCGTACACGACCGCTCGCGCAGCGGCCGCCGCCCCGTGCCGCCTCGCGATCCAGCGCAGCTCGCGGCCGAGGTGGCCCGCCGCCTCGCCGAGCGGGACACCGCCGATCCCGAGCGCGCCGAGCGAGCTCCCGCTGTCGAAGTTCCGGCGGAAGGCGCGCGCGAGCGGGAAGCGGTGGCCGTGGAAGGCGCGCGCCCGGGGGACGTAGGCGATCGCGTGGCCTGCGCGCACCGCGGCCACCGCCCACGCCTGGTCCTCGCTCATCACGATCTCCGGGAACGGCAGGCGCTCCCAGACGTCTCGCCGCATCGCGGCGAACGCCGACGAGTAGAAGATACGGCCGGGCGCGAACCCCGCCGCCAGTGCCGCCGCGTCGATGCGGCGCGGCGCCGCGGGATAATTGACGGAGACGAGGTACTCCTCCTCCGGCGACGCCCCCCGCGCGATCTGTCGCCCGAAGGCGCCCGCGACGCAGGGGACGGCGAGCGCCTCGAGCAGCGCGTCGAGCCAGTCGTTCCCCATGGGCTCCACGTCCTGGGTCAGCCAGACGAGCGTCGCGCCCGTCGCGTGCGCGGCGGCGCGGTTGCGCGCGCTCGCGTGGCCGAACGGCGCGCCGCCGAGATCGAGGACGCGCGCGCCGGCATCCTCGAGGAGGGAGAGCGTGCCATCACTGGAGCCCGAGTCGATGGCGACGATCTCGATCGCGTGCCGGCGGCGTGCCCGCTCGAGCGCCGCGAGGAGCGGCGGGAGCGTGGACGCGCCGTTCAGGGTCGGCAGGATCGCGGAGACCGCCACCGCCCCGCTCATCGCCGGGCGTCGTCGCGCAGCGCGCTGATGAAGAAGGAGCCGAACATCCCCTGCGCGCCGACGACGAGCAGCGTCAACCCGACGAGCGCGGGGCGCACCGCGAAGAGCGTCCCGCGGCCGCGGCCGAGCCAGTCCACAAGGATCGAGACGTTCACCGCAGCGCCGGCGAGGAAGAGCGCGCCGCCGAGGAGCAGCCCGCGCTCGAGCGTGAACCACCGGTCGAGGAAGTCCAGCCAGCGGTCGCCGATGCCGACGAGCTCCGCGCGCGCGTACGTCTTCGCGGCGAGCCCGAAGAAGACGAGCTGCACGCCGAGGATGGCGAGCGCGCTCGCGACGAACATGAAGTGGAAATCGAACGACACCCCGCCGATGGCGAGGGGTCCCGGGGCGAGCAGCCCGAGCACGCCGAGCCCGAGCGCGAGCATCGCGAGCCCCGGCACGAGGAAGAGCGGCGTCGGCGAGAGCAGCAGCATGAAGCGGAGGTGGCGCCAGCCATCGCGGAAGCTGCGCAGCTTCGACTCCCCCTCGCGCGGCGCGTACGTGATCGGGATCTCGCTCACCTTCATCCGCCCGCGGATCGCGCTCGCCACCATCTCCGAGGCGAACTCCATCCCCTTCGTGCGAAGCTTCATCCGGTCCGCCGCCTCGCGCGTGAGCGCGCGGAGGCCGCAGTGGACGTCGGACACGCTCTGGCCGAAGAAGACGCCGAGGATCCCGGTGAGCACCGGGTTGCCGACGTAGCGGTGCAGCCAGGGCATCGCGCCGGGCAGGATCTCGCCGGCGAAGCGCGAGCCCATGACGAGGTCGTGTCCCTCGCGCAGCCGCTCGACGAAGGCCGGCACGAGGTCGAAGTCGTAGGTGTCGTCGGAGTCGCCGAGGACGAGGTAGCGTCCGCGCGCGGCGGCGATCCCGGCGAGGTAGGCCGCCCCGTAGCCCTTCGGCGACGCGGGGACGACGCGCGCGCCCGCCGCCTCGGCGAGCGCCTGCGATCCGTCGGTCGAGCCGTTGTCGGCGACGACGACCTCGCCGGCGAGGCCGGCGCGCGCCATCGCCGCGCGCGCCTTCTCGACGCACCGCGCGACGGTCGCCGCCTCGTTCAGGCACGGCATCACGACGGAGACCTCGATCGCACCGAGCGAGAGAGGCGGTGCATAGGTGGCGCCGAGACTCGCGGCGCGCGCGCCGGAGGGTGTCATCGGAGGAAGGGGTGAGGGAGTGGGGCGGACCGCGGGATCACCGCTCGGCGACGGCGACGACACTCTGGCCGAGCGGCGGGGACCAGTGGCGCTCGATGCGGCTCAGCCACGGGATGACGAGCCGGTCGTACAGGGACACGGCGGCGGGGGAGAGCGTCCTGCGCCGGAGCACGCGCCCGGCGACGAGCCAGGGGAGCACGCCGGCCGCGTTCATGTAGCGCACGTCGAGCGGCCGGAGCCCGGCGCGCCCGAGGAGCGCGCGCACGCCCGACACGGTGTAGCGGCGGTGGTGCTCGAACGCCTCGTCGAGGGTGCCGTAGAGCCAGGGGAGCGCGGGGACGAAGAGGCACAGCCGTCCTCCCGTACGCAGCGCCCGGTGCACATCGTCGAGGAGCGCGGCGTCGTCGGAGACGTGCTCGAGGACGTTCACCATGACGACCGCGTCCACGCCGCCCATCGCCGTCAGCTCGCCGACGACGCCGGCGAAGTACCCGGCGCGGATCTTCACCCGCGTGCCCCCCGGCGCGCCGACCGCCGTCCCCTCGCCGAACCGGCGCTGGAGATGCGGCAGGTTGTTCGACGCGGGCTCGACGAGGGTCAGGCGCGCCAGCGGACGCCCGGCGCGCAGCGTCGCCTTGAGCAGGCGCGCCGCGATCGTGCCGATCCCGGCGCCGATCTCGACGACGTGCCCGCCCGTCTCGGGCAGGTGCGGGAGGAAGCGCTCGAGGATCGCGCCGTGATAGTTGGCCGCGCCCGCCATCGCATCGAGCTCCGCGCTGGCGTACGTGAATGCGGACGACGCGGGCTCCCTCGCCGCGCCGTCCACCGTCATCGGGGCGCTCCTCGCGCCGAGCTCCGTGCCCATGCTCAGCCGCGCGCCCAGGTGTTGAACCGAAGGATGTGCCAGAAGGCGGCGACGCCGTCCTTCCAGTTGATCTTCTTCCCCTCCGCGTACGTCCGCCCGGCGTAGCTGATCGGCACCTCGTACACCCGTGCCCGCGCCTGGGCGAGGCGAGCGGTGAGCTCCGGCTCGAGGCCGAAGCGCTCCGACGTGAGACGCGGCAGGATCCCCCGCGCCAACTCGGCGCGCATCGCCTTGTAGCACGTCTCCATGTCCGTCAGGTTCAGGTTCGTCAGCATGTTGCTGAACGTCGTCAGCAGCCGGTTCCCGACGGAGTGCCAGAAGAAGAGCACGCGGTGCGGACCGCCGAGGAAGCGGCTCCCGAACACCGCGTCCGCCTTGCCCTCGACGATCGGCCGGAGGAGCGCGGGCCAGTCCGACGGATCGTACTCGAGGTCCGCGTCCTGGACGACGACGACGTTCCCCGCCGCGTGCTCGAGCGCCGTGCGGATCGCCGCCCCCTTCCCGCGGTTCCGCGGGTGGCGGACGACGCGCTGGATGCGCTGCTCGGCGAGGAGCCGCTCGAGGATCGCCTGGCTGCCGTCGGTCGAGCAGTCGTCGACGCAGACGATCTCCCAGGCCAGCCCCGAGGCGCGCACGCGCTCGACGAGCGCCTCCAGCGTGCGCTCCTCGTTGTAGACGGGAACGAGCACGGACAGGCGCAGGTCGACGGGGTCGAGCGGCGTCTCTCCGGGGCCGGCGGCGCCGGTGCGGGCGATGGCGCGGTGCGCGCCGCTGGCGAAGACGGTCGTGGCGCGCGTCGTGGAGGTGGTCATTGGCGGGTCGGTGCGAAGACGGCCCCCCCTTCGGGGAGCTCCTGGACGACGACGAGCGCGGGCGGGCTGTCACCCAGGAGCAGCCGCGCCGTCTGCCCGGCGGAGCTGCCGGGGCCCGTCGCGAGGAGGAACGCGGGGTGGTAGCGCTCGAGCAGCGCGTCGATGGCGGCGCGCCGTGCCAATGGTGGCGTCGGCCGCAGATATTCCGTGACGATCCACGCGCTGGCCGGTACGGTCCGTTGCCCGGCATACAGGTAGATCAGCGGCTCGTAGTCGGTGGCGAGCACGGCGGCGCTGTCGGCGCGCGCCGCCCAGCGGAGCAGCGGCACCGCCTGCTCCGCCGCCTGTCGCTGCGCGCTCTCCCACCAGCGGCGGGAGATGCCGCGCGTCTCGTAGCGCACGAACCCCGCGCCGACGAGGAGCGCCGCGGCGGCGAGCAGCGAGCGCCCGGCGATCGCCGGCCACGCCGCGGGCCCGCGACGGCGGACGAGCGCGGGCAGCTCGCGCGCTCCCTCGATGGCGACCCACGCGCCCGCGCCGAGCGTGGCGAGAACGAGCGTCCAGATCCCCCAGAGGAAGCGGTCCGGCGCATACGGCCAGAGGAGGACGATCGCGAAGTAGACGCCGAGGAAGACCGCCGTGGTCGGGGCCCGCCGGGCGACGCGAGCCGCGCCGAGCACGACGAGCGCGAGACAGCCGAGCAGCGCCGGCGTCCTGAGCCACGGCGTCGGCGCGGGCGCGAACATCGCGCCGAAGATGCGCGGCAGCGCCGTCAGGTTGCGGCCGACGACGTCGGCGGCGAAGGCCAGTCCATCGTCACGGAGGATCGGGGCGAGGAAGCTGCCGTAGGTGCCGTAGCTCGCCTGCAGCGCCGACGGCATCGGGGCCGAGTGCGCGGCGACCCAGAGCTGCCACGGCGCGAGCAGGAGCGCCGTCGCTCCGGCGAGGGCGGCGGCGGAGAGGAAGCGGCGCCTCGCGAGGAGGACGAGGATCGCCGAGGCGGGTGCGGCGACGCCGATCGAGCGGACGAGCGCGAGCGCGCCGCAGAGCGCGCCGGCGAGGACCGCATCGCGGACGCGCCCCTCCTCCGCGGCGCGATCGGCGAGCAGCAGCGTCGGGACGA
>DASUSM010000175.1:0-3178 GCA_036375115.1 Gemmatimonadaceae bacterium
TGGCCCTCCGCCTCCTGGAGCCTCCGGAGCCGATCGACGTCGAGGCGCCCGAGGGCGCGCCCGCCGCGCTCTGGTGGCGCGGGCGGCGCATCGGCGTCGCCCACGCCGACGGTCCCGAGCGTCTCTCCGGCGAGTGGTGGCGCGGCGGCTACCGTCGCGACTACTGGCGCTGCGAGGGAGAGCCCGACCGCGCCGCCGGCCACGGCGACTTCCTCGTCTACCTCGAGCGCGGAGCGACGCCGGGGTGGTGGATGCATGGGTGGTATGACTGAGCGAGCGGGCCCTGGGCCCTGGGCCCTGGGCCCAGGTGACGAACCGCGCGCTTCGACGCGCCGCGAATCCGACGATTACGTCGAGCTGCACTGCCACTCGAGCTTCTCGCTCCTCGACGGCGCGTCGCCGCCCGAGGCGCTCGCCGCACGCGCGCACGCCCTCGGCCACCGCGCCCTCGCCCTCACCGACCACGACGACCTGGGCGGGATCGTGCGCTTCGCGCAGGCGAGCGCGGAGGTGGGACTCGGCGGGATCGTCGGAGCGGAGCTGACGGTGGACGTCAGAGAGGAAACGACGGCCGAGCGCCGAGCGCCGAGCGCCGAGCGCCAGCCCTCAGCCGAGCGCCGAGCGCCGAGCGCCGAGCGCCAGCCGGCCAGGCGCCGGGAGCTCGACGAACCGACCCACCTCGTCCTCCTCGCCGAGACCCGCGCCGGCTACGCCAACCTCTCCACGCTCGTCACCCGCGCGCGCATGGATGCGCCGCGCGGATTCCCGCGCGTGCCGCTCGAGCTCGTGGCGCGGCACGCCGATGGGCTCTTCGCCCTCACCGGCTGTCCGCGCGGGTGGGTGCCGTCGCTCCTCGCCGACGGGCGCGAGGACGAGGCGCGGCGCGCCGCGGGAACGCTCGCCGAGATATTCGGCGGACGCCTCGCGATCGAGGCGTGGGACCACGGGCTCCCCGAGGAGCGCGCGACCGTCGCCGGGCTGCTGCGCGTCGCGCGCGCGCTCGACCTGCCGTGGGTCGTGACGAACGACGTCCACTACGCCGAGCCGCGCGGGCGCGTCGTGCACGACGTCCTCCAGTGCCTCCGTCACCAGCGCTCGCTCGACGAGATGGGGACGCGGCTGCGGCCGAGCGGGGAGTGGTCGCTGCGGAGCGCGGCGGCGATGCGGCGGCGCTGGCGCCACGACCTCGCCGGCGTGCGCGAGACGCTCGCCGTCGCCGAGCGGTGCGCCTTCCGCCTGGAGCACCTCCGCCCGACGCTCCCCGCCTTCCCGCTCCCGCCGGGCGTGACGGCGGACGAGTACCTCGCGCGACTCGTCGAGCAGGGGGCGCACGAGCGGTGGGGGCCGCCGGGGACGGCGCGGCGCACGGAGAAGCACGACCGGCAGCTCGCGCACGAGATCGCGCTGATCGGGCGGCTCGGGCTCGCCGGCTACTTCCTCATCGTCTGGGACATCGTGCGCTTCGCGAGCCGCGAGGGGATCCTCTGCCAGGGACGCGGGAGCGCGGCCAACTCCGCCGTCTGCTACTGCCTCGGCATCACCGCGGTGGATCCGGTCCGCCTCGAGCTCCTCTTCGAGCGCTTCCTCTCCGAGGAGCGGCAGGAGGCGCCCGACATCGACATCGACTTCGCCCACGACGACCGCGAGCGCGTCCTCCAGTACGTGTACGAGCGCTACGGGCGCGAGCACGCGGCGATGGTCTGCGAGCAGATCACCTACCGCGGCCGGAGCGCGGTGCGCGACGCGGCGCGCGTGCTCGGCTTCTCGGTGGAGCAGGCGGACGTGCTGTCGCTGCTCAGCGATCGGTTTTCGGCGAGAGCCACTGCCGAGAGACTGAGGATTTCTGCAACGGCTCAGGTGGCAGGGGCAGGGCCAGGGTCAGGGTCAGAAGGAGCGGGCGGGAGTCGAGCCGCCGATCCCGACGCCGCCGTCGCGCAGGCGTTGGGCGATGGGATGGTGCGCGGCACGGAGGCGACGACGCGGGCACGGGCGGTGACCGAGGCGACGCGGAAGGAGATGCTGCGCGGGCCGGCGACGTGCACCGACACACGCGCCGACGAGCGCGAGGCGAAGCTCGTCGCCGCGAGCGCCGGCCGGCCGCTGACCTCGCGCGACCGCCCCCGCCCCGCCGCTGCCTACGAGCCCTACGGCAGCCCGAGCGCCCAGCAGGCGAAGTCCGCGCGCGAGTACGCGACGCCGAGCGCCATGCCCGGCCGCCCCGCCGAGCGCCGAGGGCCGAGCGCCGAGCGCCGTCATCCCCACGAAGATCCCTACGCATCCCCCACCCCCGAGGAGCGCCGCAATCCCACGACCGCGATGCGCGAGACCGGCGTCGACGCCGACGCCATCCTCGAGCGCGCCGGCCTCGATCCCTCCGACCACCGCGTCCGCGTCCTCGCCGACATCGTCGAGGGGCTCCACCAGCTTCCGCGCCACCGCTCGATCCACGTCGGCGGCTTCGTCCTCACCGCCGAGCCGCTGTCGAGCGTCGTCCCGATCGAGCCGGCGTCGATGCCCGGGCGCACCGTCATCCAGTGGGAGAAGGACGACCTCGATCCCGTGGGGCTCGTCAAGATCGATCTCCTCGGCCTCGGCATGCTCAGCGTCCTCCAGCGCTGCATGCGCTACGTGCGCGAGACGCGCGGCGTGACGCTCGACCTCGGCCAGCTCGACACGACCGACCAGGCCGTCTACGACGACCTCTGTCGCGCCGACACCGTCGGCGTCTTCCAGGTCGAGAGCCGCGCGCAGATGAACACCCTGCCGCGCCTCAAGCCGCGGTGCTTCTACGATCTCGTCGTCGAGGTCGCGCTCATCCGCCCGGGGCCGATCCAGGGCGAGATGGTGCACCCCTACCTGCGCCGGCGCGCCGGCGTCGAGGCGGTGACGTACCCGCACCCCTCGCTCGAGCCGATCCTGAAGCGGACGTTGGGCGTCCCCCTCTTCCAGGAGCAGGGGATGCAGGTCGCGATCACCGCGGCCGGCTTCACGCCGGGCGAGGCCGACACGCTGCGCCGCGCGATGGGACACAAGCGCTCGCGCGAGCGGATGGCCGCGATCTGCCGGAAGATGATCGACGGGATGAAGGCGAACGGCTTCGACGAGGCGACGGCGATGCGCGTCTACAACCAGATCAACGCCTTCGCCGACTACGGTTTTCCCGAATCTCACTCGGCGT
>DASUSM010000176.1:0-7151 GCA_036375115.1 Gemmatimonadaceae bacterium
GCCGCCCAGCGCGGCGAGCAGGGCGTCGTACCGCCCACCGCCGCAGATCGCGCGAAACTCCCCCTTCCGGTCGAACAGCTCGAAGACGATCCCGGTGTAGTACGCGAGGCCGCGGACGATCGAGAGGTCGAAGCGCACGAACTCCGCGACGCCCAGCGCGCCGAGATAGTCGAGGTAGCGCGCGAAGTCCTCGGCGTGCCGGCCTTCCGGCCGATCGCGCAGCGCCTCGCGAATGCGGTCGAGGCCGACGCTCGCGAGCCCGAGGATCGCTTCGCGCGCCCGGTCCGGCACGCCCAGCGCCGCGAGCTTCTCGTCCGACACCTCGCGCGGCTGCCGCTCGAGCTTGTCCACCACCGCGTACACGCCCGGCACGCTCGCCTCCGGCACGCCGAGCACGAGCAGGTAGCCGTGCAGGATGCGCCGGTCGGAGACGCGCGCCTCGACATCCTCCGTCCCGAGACCGAGCTCGCGGAGCACGTCGATCCCGACGGCGAGCAGCTCCGCATCCGCGGTCACGTCCGGCTCGCCGACGATGTCCACGTTGAGCTGGAAGTGCTCGCGCAGCCGCCCCTTCTGCTGGCGCTCGTAGCGAAAGAGCTGCGGCATCGAGAACCAGCGCACCGGCTTGCGGAGCGCGTTCGCCCGCGCCGCCACCATCCGCGCGAACGTCGGGGTCATCTCCGGCCGCAGGGAGACCTCGCGTCCCCCCTTGTCCGTGAAGGCGTAGAGCTGGCCGACGATCTCCTCGCCGCTCTTGCGCGTGTAGAGCTCGAGCGGCTCCAGCGGCGGCCCGTCGTACTCGACGAAGGCGTAGCGGCGGACGACGGTCCGCCACGCGTTCATGATGTACGACCGCTCGGCGAGCTCCTGCGGGTAGAAGTCGCGAAAGCCGGGTAGGGCGCCCTGGGACATTCGACGGAATCTACCCGGCGAACGGAGACACCTGCAAGCGCGCCATCGCGTCGCCGGCGGTGTGGAAGGAGCCGGTGACGAGCACCGTCGCGCCGAGGCGCGCCGCCTGCGCCAGCGCCTCGTCGAAGTCGGGCACGACGGCCGCGGCCCATCCGCGCTCCCGCGCGAAGCCGCCCGCCTCCTGCGGCGACCATGCCCGGCTCGCCGGCGCGGTCGGCGCCTGGGTGAGGACGAACCGCTCCACGTGCGGCGCGAGCGCCTCCATCATCCCGCGCCAGTCCTTGTCGCCGAGGACGCAGAGCAGCGCGACGACCGGGCGCGCCGTGCCCACGGTCTCGAGCGTGCGCGCGAGGACGGCGGCGCCGTCGGGGTTGTGCGCGACGTCGAAGATGAACCGGTCGTGGCGGTGGAACCGGCCGGGCAGTCGGACGGCGGCGAGCGCCCGGCGCGCCTCGGCGGGCGGGCACTTCCACCGCTCGCCGGCGGCGTCGAGCGAGAGGAGCGCGGTCGCGGCGTTCGCCGCCTGGTGCACCCCGACGAGCGGCGTGCGCAGCGCGACGTCCTTCCCTTCGAGCCGCAGGGTGAAGCGCGTGCCGTCGGGTCCCGTGACGACGTCGCGCGGGGGCGACTCGTCGAAGAGGACGCGCACCGGCACCGCGCCCGCCTCCGTCGCGCGGCGCGCGAGACGGGCGCGGAGCGCCGGGTCGGGCTCGCCGACGACGGCGGCCGCGCGGAGCTTGAAGATCCCCGCCTTCTCGTCGGCGATCCCCTCGAGCGAGTCGCCGAGGTACTCGACGTGGTCGCGCCCGATCGTCGTCACCGTCGCGACGAGCGGCTCGACGACGTTGGTGGAGTCGAGCCGGCCGCCGAGCCCCACCTCGACGACGGCGACGTCCACCTCCGCGCGGGCGAAGTGCTCGAAGGCGAGCGCCGACGTCGCCTCGAAGAACGTCGCGCCGAGCCGCTCGATCAGCGGGAGGTTCCGCTCGATGAACTCGGCGACGACGTCCTCGGCGACCGGGCGTCCCGCGACGGTGAACCGCTCGCGGAAGTCCACGAGGTGCGGCGAGGTGTAGAGGCCGACGCGGAGCCCGCGCGCCTCGAGGAGGGCGCGGAGCGACGCGCAGACGCTCCCCTTGCCGTTCGTCCCCGCGACGTGGAAGACCGGGTAGCGGAGGTGCGGGTCGCCGAGCGCGGCGAGGAGCGCCCTGGTGCGCTCCAGGCCGAACTTCCACGGTCCGGTCGTCCGGGCGAAGAGGGTGTCGAGGGCCGCCCGGTAGCCGCTCACGGCGCGATCAGGGCGACTGCCACCCCGTGGCCGCCGGACGACCCGTCATGTGCCGGAGGAGCCGCGCGAGCGTGGGCTTCAGCGCGCGGCGGTGCACGACGTGGTCGAGCATCCCGTGGTCGAGGAGGAACTCCGCCGTCTGGAACCCCTCGGGAAGGTCCTGCCCGATCGTCTGCTTGATGACGCGCGGCCCGGCGAAGCCGATCACCGCGCCCGGCTCGGCGAGGATCGCGTCGCCGAGCATCGCGTAGCTCGCGCTCACGCCGCCCGTCGTGGGATTCGTGAGGATCGAGATGTACGGGATGCCGCGCTCGGCGAGCTGCGAGAGGATCGCCGCGCTCTTCGCCATCTGCATGAGCGAGAGCACCCCCTCCTGCATCCGCGCGCCGCCCGACGCGCTGATGAGGATCAGCGGGTACTTCTTCTCGAGCGAGCGCTGGCCGAGGCGCGCGATCTTCTCGCCGACGACGGAGCCCATCGAGCCGCCCATGAAGGCGAAGTCCATCACGCCGAGGTTCACCGGCATGGTGTCGAGCGTCCCGGTGACGGCGAGGAGCGCGTCCGAGTCGCCGGCTTTCTCCAGCGCCTTCTTCAGGCGCATCGGGTACTCCGGGAACGCGAGCGGATCGCCGGAGCGGAGCTCGACGTCGGTCTCCTCGATCGTGCCGTCGTCGAGGAGAATCGCCGCGTACTCGTTCGCCCGGATGCGGCGGTGGTAGTCGCAGGCGGGGCAGACGTTGAGGTTCCGGACGAACTTCTCGGTGATGTCCGTGTGCCCGCACGCCTCGCACTTCTCCCAGGCGTCCGCCGGGATCTCGCGCCGCTCGCGCTGCGGCTGTCGCGGCTTCTTCTCCTTCCGGAACCAGGCCATGGGGGTGAAATGTGACGGAGGGCCGGTTTCGCGGCAAGGACGGGTCACGAACGAACGACAGAGGCGGGAACGGGGCCGTCCCGTTCCCGCCTCCCGCACCCGCCCGCCGCCGCGCGCCGACGCGCGCCGCGGAGCCTAGATCGCCAACATTCCCGCCCGTCCCCGCCCCTCGCTCGACACGCGCAGCAGGATCCCGATCGAGATCCAGCTCGCCAGCATGAACGAGCCGCCATAGCTGAAGAACGGGAGCGGGATGCCCGTGATCGGCATCAGGTTGAGCGTCATCCCGATGTTCACCGTCACGTGGACGAACCAGCTCGCCGCGAGGCCGAAGGCGATGAGGCTCGCGAACGAGTCGTTCCCGCGCTCGGCGATGCGCAGCGCGCGGAGGAAGAGCAGGAGGAAGAGCGCGAGCGCGAGCGTGACGCCGATGAAGCCGAGCTCCTCGCCGACGACGGCGAAGATGAAGTCCGTGTGCTGCGCCGGGAGGAAGGCGAGCCGCTTCTGCGTGCCGAGCGTGAACCCCTTGCCGAACCATCCGCCGGAGCCGATCGCCACCTGCGACTGGATGACGTGATAGCCCGAGGCGCGCGGATCGATGGAGGGATCGAGGAAGACGAGGAGGCGGTGCTGCTGGTACGGCGCGAGCCGCTCCCACATGATCGGCGCGAGCACTCCCGTGACGACGTTCGCGAGGCCGAGCAGCACGCCCTCGAGCGGGTACGGACGATACCAGATGACGAGGACGATCAGCGCGATGAACCACGCCCCCCACAGCTCGGTGCTGAAGGCGAGGACGAGGCTGATCGCGGGGCTCGCGACGAGGATCAGGACGGGCCACGGCACCCCCGACCAGTACAGCATCGCGAAGAAGATCCCGATGAAGACGATCCCCGTCCCGAGGTCCGGCTGCCGCATGATGAGCAGCCAGGGGACGCCGACGATGAGCGCCGGCCGCCACAGCTCGAGGAGCGACTTCGGCGGCTCCCGGCGCGAGGCGAGAACCTTGGCGAGCATCAGGACGACGGTGATCTTCGCCAGCTCGGCCGGTTGGCCGAGCCGCTTCCCGGCGATCGTCAGCCACCCCTTCACGCTCGCCGCCGTCCCGGCGCCGGAGCCGAGCCCCGGGATGAGGACCGCGACGAGCAGGAGCACGGTGAACACGTACGCCGCCGGCGTCAGCCACTCGATCAGCCGCACCGACGATCGGCTCACCATGTACGCGGCGCTGATGCCGAGCACGAGCCAGACGATCTGCGACTTCCAGAGGCCGGCGACGTACGTCTCGACATCGGTCTGCCCCGCCGAGTAGACCATCGCCGTGCCGAACGCGGAGAGCGCGACGGCGACGAGGATGAGCGGGAAGTCGGTGTTGACGCGGCGCGACGACACCTACCCTTCCGTGTTCAGGTACGCGGCGGGCGCCGCCTTCAGGTAGAACTCGACGATGCGCGAGGCGATGCGGGCCGCGAAGTAGCCGTGCTCGCCGAACTCGAGCATCACCGCGACGACGATCTTCGGGTCGTCGGCGGGGGCGAAGCCGACGAACCAGGCGTGATCCGGGCGCGGGGGGTTCTGGACCGTCCCCGTCTTGCCGGCGAGGACGAGGCCGCGGATCGCCGCGCTCCCCGCCGTGCCGCGTGCGGAGACGACGCCGGCGAGCGCCTCGCGCATGTCCAGCATCTGGTCGTCGGTGAGCGTGAAGAGCCGCTTCCGCTCCGAGCCCTTCTTCGCGATCACCGGCGTCGCGGCGCGTCCGTCGGTGGCGAGCGCCGAGTAGAAGTGCGCCATGTTCGCCACCGTCTGGTCGTTCTCGCCCTGGCCGATGGACAGGTTGAGCGTCACCGCGTTCGACCAGCCGCGCGGGCCGTAGCGGCTGTTGTAGTACGCCTCGACGTCGCGCAGCGGGAAGGTCGGCCGGTTCTCGTTCGGCAGGTCGATGCCGCTCCGGTCGGCGAAGCCGAGGCTGATCCCGCCGGCGACGAGGCGGCGCAGCGTGATGCGGAGCCCGAGCTGATAGAAGTAGACGTTGCAGGACTTCTCGATGGCCTGCTGCAGCGTCACGTTACCGTGCCCGTTGCGGTCCCAGCAGCGGAAGTAGCGATTCCCGTACATGATGCCGCCCGTGCAGGGCGTCGGCATGCGGGTGTCCATCGAGATCGGGTTCGCGCTGTCCTGAAGCGCGATCAGCGACGCGGCGAGCTTCCACGTCGAGGCCGGCGGATACTTCCCCTGGATCACCTTGTTGTAGAGCGGCCGGCGCACGTCGGTGTTCAGCTCGCGCCAGTAGTCGACCGGAATCCCGCCGATGAAGCGGTTCGGGTCGAAGGACGGCGCGCTGTGCAGCGCGAGCACCTCCCCCGAGATCGGATCCATCGCCATGACGCCGCCCTGCAGCGTGTCCATCAGCTGCGCGACGAAGCGCTGGAGGTCGAGATCGATGTTCGTGTAGAGCGGCGCGGGCGCCTCGGGGAGGAGGTCCTGCCGCGCGCCCGCCTCGCGCACGACGCGGCCGCGCGCGTCCACCTCGACGAATCGCGTCCCCTCCTTGCCGCGGAGCAGCTCCTCGTACTGCCGCTCGAGCCCGCCCTTCCCGATCTGCTGGCCCGCCTTGTACCCCTGGTCCCGGTACTCCGGCTTGGCCAGCTCCTCGTCGGTGATCTCCCCCGTGTAGCCGACGAACGAGGCGACGGCGGGGCCGTCCGGGTAGTAGCGCTTCGGCGAGGCCTGGATGACGAGGCTCGGGAAGTCCACGCGCCGCTCCTCGAGCACCGACACGACGTCGAACGAGGCGTCCGAGAGGACGACGGTCGGCCGGTTCGGCGCACGGCGATAGCGGCGCACGGCGAGCTCGATGTGGTCCTGCGACAGCGGGATCAGCGTGCCGAGCCGGCGGAGCGTCGCGCGCAGCGAGTCCACCGAGCCGCCGAGAATCGAGACCGAGTACCCCGGGAGGTTCTCGGCGATGATCTGTCCCTTGCGGTCGTAGATGATCCCGCGCGGGGCCGGCAGCGGGACCTCGCGCAGCCGGTTCTCCTCGGACTGGAGCGCGTACTGCGCGTTCTCGAGGACCTGCGCACGGAAGAAGGCGCCCGCGAGGACGGTGAGGGCGAGCGCGACGACGACGGACGCCGCCCGCCCGCGGCGCGCGACCTCGTTCGGGTGGAAGCTCACGTGCTCGCGACCGGATCGAGCAGCGGCCGGAGGATGACGAGCGTCAGCACGCCGACGAGCGCGGTGACCGCCGCCGCGAGCGGCGAGTACAGGAGAAGCTCCTGCACGAGCTCGATGCCGCGCACCCGCTGTTCGAGGAGGAGGTACGCGACGTCGAACCCCCACTTCCCGAAGAAGATGAAGAACAGGTTCAGCGCGAGGTTGTCGGCGAAGAACACCGCCTTCAGCCACGCCGCCGCGAAGCCGATGATCGCCATCGCGATCGCCGCCGAGCCGAAGCCCGTGAGGGCGATCGAGTCGGTCGCGAGGCCGAGCGTGAAGCCGATCAGCGCCGCAGCGCCCGGCCGGACGCGCACCGAGGCGAGGAGGAGCGCGATGAGGAGGAAGTCGGGCCCCGCCCGCCAGCCGAGCAGCGGGCGGAGCGTGAAGTGCAGCAGGACGAGGACGGTGAACGCCGCGACGATGCGGGCCGCCTTCCAGTTCATCGCCGCGGTCCTCCCGTCGACGTGTCCGCGGGCGCGGCCGGCGCCGGCGTGAGCGGCGTCGGGAGCGGGGGCGCGGCGGGGGACGTCACGATCGGACGGGCGCTGTCGGCGCGCGGCGTGTCGGGACGCGGCGCCGGCGCGCGCAGCGAGTCCGCGGGCGTCGTATCGCGCCGAGCGCCGCCGAGCAGGCTGTCGCGCCGGAGGCTGTCCCGGCGGATGCTGTCGCGCCGCGCGGCCTCGCGACGCTCCGTCTCGCGGCGCACGCTGTCACGGCGCACGCTGTCGCGCCGGATGCTGTCGCGGCGGATGCTGTCGCGGCGCGCGGCGGCGCGGGCGGCAGCCTGGCGCGCGCTGTCGGACGGCGCCGCGGCGGCGGCCGCTGGCGTCGAGGGCGCGGCCGCCGCGGCCGCCGGCGCGGGGC